>NZ_AZUI01000001.1:4882018-5182355 GCF_000526995.1 Lacrimispora indolis DSM 755
GCTGACTCTGGTTACTGTTTTGGCAGGTATTATGTATGGCTGTATGTATTACAGAAAGCCTGTTACCTTAAAAAGGGTCCTGATCTCCAAGTTTCTTGTCATGCTGGTCTGCAACGTGATCCTTAATACCATGTGTCTTTCCATCCTGTACGGAAAGGGGTTTATGGTGCTTCTCCCGGCAAGGGCGTTTAAAAACCTGGTTATGTGGCCCATTGATTCCATGATTTTTTATACCATGGTAAAAGCCCTGGATACTATGGGGGTATTTAAGACCATTCGCAGAGCCGGAACTGCAGGAACAAAATCAAATACCCTGTAGCAAGCGATAGGGTATCTGGGTCCGTGGGCAGCCGTCAAAGTTAAGCTTTTCTGACATTGGCTCGTTGACTTCACGGGAATAATGAACAAAGGCCTGTAGCGTCGGAAATGACGGCACAGGCCTTTGTTCATCATCGGATGGACGGGCTGAAAAACAGCCCTTTTATCTTCACTTGCGTTGCAAGTTCAGATAAGTTATAATATAATCTTAAGTGTTTGTAAGGTCAGGCAGGTAAGAATAATCAGTTAAAGAAGGAATGATGGAAAATGGAAAGGCGGATAAAAGCCATTTTTTTTGATATTGACGGTACGCTGAGGGATTTCCAGACAGGAAGGATTCCGGACAGCACAAAAGAAGCGCTTTTGGAAGCCAGAAAGGCAGGGATCCTTCTGTTTATTGCCACAGGACGCCATAAGCTTGAAATGGAAGAGGAAGATCTTTTGGAGGGAATCCCCTTTGACGGCTATGTGACATTAAACGGCCAGTATTGCTATTGCGGGGAAAGAGTTATTTATGATTTTCCCATTGATCCTGTTGAAGTTGACAAAACTTTGACACTCTTAGAGGAGGAGCCGTTTCCCTGTCTGTTTATGGAAGGGGACTGCATGTACATCAATATGGTGAATTCCATGGTAGAGAAGGTCCAGTTGGAAATCGGGACCAGGATTCCGCAGGTTTTAAATGTGGAACGGGCCAGAAGCCAGCGCATTTACCAGATTATCCCTTACGTTTCCTATGACATGGAAAGTAAGCTGAGAAAGCATCTTGTTGGCTGTGAGTTCATACGATGGCACGACGAGATGGCCTGTGACGTGATTCCGGCAGGCGGAAGCAAATGGAGGGGAATCATGAAGATGTCGGCACATTATGGATTCTCTGCCCATGAGATGGCTGCCATTGGAGACGGCACGAACGATATTTCCATGATAACTGGTGCAGGTCTTGGGATTGCCATGGGAAATGCATCTGACACGGTCAAGGAAGCGGCCGGATACATTACGGATTCTATAGAAGCAGACGGCTTAAAAAAAGCTGTTTTCCATATATTAGATTATAATTCATTAGGAGGAATGATCCATGAGTGAAGTAAATTGTACTCATAATTGTAATACCTGTGGTGAGAGCTGCAGCAGCCGGGAGGAGCCGGTAAGCTTTTTAGAGCCCCTTAACCCTGCCAGTACAGTAAAAAAGGTAATCGGCGTTGTAAGCGGAAAGGGCGGTGTAGGAAAATCTCTGGTGACTTCCATGATGGCTGTGGGCATGAATGCCAGGGGATATAAAACAGCCATTCTGGATGCGGATATTACCGGTCCATCCATACCAAAAGCATTTGGCCTTTCTGATTATGGTGTGGGCATGACGCCGAACGGTCTCATGATCCCGGCTACTACTGCAACGGGAATTGAAGTGATGTCGGCAAATTTAATCCTGGACCATGAGACGGATCCGGTCATCTGGAGAGGCCCTGTCATTGCAGGAGCAGTCAAGCAGTTCTGGCAGGAAGCCCTTTGGGAGAATATTGACTACATGTTTGTGGACATGCCGCCTGGAACAGGAGATGTGCCCCTGACCGTGTTCCAGTCCCTTCCTGTGGATGGAATCATTATTGTGACCTCTCCCCAGGAGCTTGTTACCATGATTGTTGAAAAAGCAGTAAATATGGCAAAAAAGATGAATATACCCATTCTGGGCCTTGTGGAGAACATGAGTTACCTGGTCTGTCCGGACTGCGGAAAACAGATCTCTGTATTTGGAGAGAGCCGTGTTGATGAAGCTGCAAAAAACAATGGCCTTACCGTACTGGCTAAGATACCCATTGACCCAAGGATTGCAGCAGCAGTGGATGAAGGTACCATCGAGTATTTAGAAGCGACCTGGCTTGACAAGGCGGTTGTGGCAGCAGAAAAAGCATAAGTAATTTACGTTTCGAGGGATAAGAATGAATATTAGCATGAACCCCAATAGTGAATTGAACCAGTCCATTGTGAATGTTCCCAATCTGGTTCAGGTTCCGGATCCGCTTATCAAGCAGGCATACCAGTTTCAGGAAGCTATGATGATGTATACCTGTGCGATCCGGGAGATCAAAACAAAACTGGAGGTCTTAAACGACGAACTGTCGGTGAGAAATTCCAGAAACCCCATTGAGCTGGTCAAGTCCAGAGTCAAAAAGCCTGTGAGTATTGTAGAAAAGCTTCAGCGGAGAGGACTGCCTGTTTCCATGGAATCCATGATGGACAACTTAGATGATGTGGCGGGAATCCGTGTGATCTGTTCCTTTCTGGATGATATTTATGCGGTGGCAGAGATGCTGGCCAGACAGGATGATGTGCATATCATTGCCATTAAGGATTATATCCGGCAACCGAAAAAAAACGGGTACCGCAGCTATCATATGATCGTGGAGATTCCGGTTTTCTTCTCTGACCAGAAAAAATGGATGAGAGCCGAGGTCCAGATCCGTACCATTGCCATGGATTTCTGGGCCAGCTTAGACCACCAGCTAAAATATAAGAAAGAAGTGGAAGAGTATTCCCAGGAAATCAGCGAAGAACTGCGGGAATGTGCGGATGTGATCGCTCAGACCGACGAACGGATGCTGGGAATCAGAAAGAGAATTGAGGATCATGGGATCTCTGTCTCAAAATAAATAAAGGAAGGAAGGGCGTAATTGGAGAGATTCCCAATTACGCCCTTCCTATATTTATGCTTTGCCTAAAGACTGACGGGAAGGGAGGGGCAGGCTGACAATAAAAGAGGTCCCTGCCTCAAGGCTGCTGGTCAGGCTTATTTTTCCCTTATGCTGATCAACGATGGTCTTTGCAATGGAAAGGCCAAGCCCATATCCCCCTTCCTTGCGAACTCTTGATTTATCTGTCCTGTAAAAACGTTCAAAAACGTGGGACTGTTCTTTTTCAGGAATGGGTTCTCCTGTATTTTGGATGGTCAAAACAGCATAATGGGGAGATTTTTTTAAGATTACGGACACGGAACCCTGTTTTCCCGCATATTTGCAGGCGTTATCCAGGAGGATGGTGGTCAGCTGCCTTAGCTGGGCTTCCCAGCCTTCCAGGAAAATGCCGGGTTCAATCTCATTTTTTAAATCCACCTTATTTTCAAAGGCCACAGATTCAAACAGCAGGACTCCGTTCAATACAATATCGCTGAAATCCAGAGGAGCCTTTGCGGTTTGAGGCGCCTGAACGGATTCGGCATCGGAACGGGCCAAAAAGAGCAATTCTTCCACAAGCTGTTTCATCCGTTGGGCCTCTTCTTTCGTATTATTCAGCCATTTTTGCTGTTCCATGATGGTGCATTCTTTATGAAGGGACAGAATCTGTAGGTTGGCCAGGATCACGGTGAGGGGTGTCTTTAATTCATGGGAAGCATCGGCAATGAACTGGTTTTGCACCCGCCATGCGTTTTCCACAGGTATTAAGGCCAGACGGGAAAGAAACAGGCTTAGGATCAAAAAAAGAAAAGTTGCCCCAAGGAAGACCAGCAGACAGTTAATGAGCAAAGCCCTTAAATTATTCCGTTCATAGCTTTGATCTGCAAACCCTATTTTAATTCCTTCCATTGCGGAAATCTTAAGATAGCGAAGGGAATAATCCTTAAGCTCTCCCTGGGGAGAACCGCCGGCCTTTACTAACTTTACCAGAGTGGAGGCCTGCTCTTTTGTGACGGTGATGTTGTTTTCCTTTATGGTTTCTATGGAATTACGATTGTTTACGGTCACCACGAAAACAGGTATGAGAGGAGGCAGGTCCTTTTGGGGTCTGCGGCCGAATTCCACCTTATCCGGCGGCCGCTCCTGGCGGTCATGGTCGATGACCTGCAGCAGGGCCATGACGGTCTGCCGCTCGATGCGTTTGTAATTTGCATAGTAAAAAATGCCAAGAACTACGGAAAGAATGCTAATGACAAAGGTCATGTTGATCAAAACAAATCTTATTCTTAACTTTTTTATCATAACCGTTCCTCCAGGCGGTATCCAACCTTACGGACGGTACTGATTTCGACCTTTGATCCCACAAAATTAAGCTTTTTACGCAGAAAGGAAATATAAGCTTCCACATTATTATCCTCTGCGTCAGAATCACTGCCCCATACCCTTGAAATGAGGAATTCCTTTGAAACGATCCTGCCGGAATTTCCCATAAGGATTTTCAGCACTTCAAATTCTTTATACCCAAGGTGAATGGATTTTGTGCCGCAGCATAAATCATTGGCGGATAAATTTAAAGCCAGGTCTCCGAATTTCATTTCCTCTACGATCACTTCACCCTGGCGGCGGGAGATAGCACGGATGCGGGCCAACAATTCTTCCGGAATAAAAGGCTTTGTCATATAGTCGTCAGCCCCTTTATCAAGCCCGGTCACCTTATCCCGGATGTCATCCCGTGCGGTCAGCATGAGAACCGGAGTCTGAATGCGGGCTTCTCTCAGCTTTTTTACCACCTGAAAACCGGTTTCTCCCGGAAGCATAACATCTAAAACAATGACGTCATATTCTCCGGAAAGGCCGCAGGATAAACCGTCGGTTCCATTATATACAATATCAGCCTGATAATGCTGTTCCCTCATAATCTGTCCCAACGCATCGGCCAGCCTTACTTCATCTTCTACAATCAGCACTTTCATAATTAGATTCTCCTATATCCTTTATTATGAACCGGTTATCATCTATTATAAGTTGAGACCGCTTATTAAGCAAGCTTTCTCAGTTATTTCAATCATAAGGGATCAAGCTTAAAATAGGCTGAAATTACAGAGTTTCAGGTTAATTTCAGCTTACTGTCATAGAATGGACATATCGGCCTGCTAAAATAAGCTACAGATTTGAATGATGAGAGGAGAAACTGGATGAACGGACGAAGAATGGCGGCCTCCCTGGCTTTTGTAATGGCTGCGACTGCAGTCAGCCCTATGATAACGGAGGCATCAAGTAATTTTGACTTAAGAAAAAAGGTGATTGGGGTTTCGGGGATCATGAACACCGGGAATCTGGGTCTGGCAGTGACACGGGGAGAATTTGCCAGTATGCTGGTCAATGCTTCCTCCTATCGAAGTACAGCAGGCAAAACCAGCAATACTTCCGTATTCGCGGATGTGCCGAGAAATCATGAATATGCGGCCCAGATACGGATTGCAGCGGAGCAGGGGTGGATGAACGGATATCTGGGAGGAAACTTTAAGCCGGACGAATCCATAACCCTTCAGGAGGCGGTAAAAGGAGTTCTGGCACTTTTGGAATATGTAAATTCCGATTTTACAGGTGACCAGTCCGGTTCCAGGCTTTCCAAATATCATTTCCTGGAATTAGATGAGAATCTTAATAAAGAGGCCTTGGAGATCATGAATAAAGAGGATTGCATCAACCTGTTTTATAATCTCTTAAAAACTGATACAAAATCCGGAACCATGTTTGGAAAGAGCTTAGACTGTGAATTGACAGATGACGGTGAGATCAATCCATTTACAATGGTTGACAACAGCCTTAAGGGGCCGAAGATCGTAAGAAGCAAAAGCAGGCTTAATTCCCTCCTTCCCTTTAAGCTGGGGGAGGCCAATGTTTATCTTGACGGAGAGGCTGTTTCCAATTCCAGTGATGCAATTACCGTTTCCCTAGAAAGCTCGGACGGAGTTCTGGTTTATTATCATTCCCTCTCCAAAACCGTATGGCTTTATACCGTTGGAAATGAAAATGAAAACGGCCGTTCCGCCGTATTCGGAGAAATCACCAACGTGGTCTATGATTCTACTGACTTAATGACTCCGGGGGCGATCATACTGGATGACGGCAATACCTATGAGCTTTCCAGCACTGAAATGAAGTTTGTATTTTCTTCCTACGGAGGCCTGAGAGTCGGGGATACCGTGAATCTGGTCTATACCCTTTCTGTGGACAATGAAGGAAATGAAACCAGGACTGTCATTGATTATATAGAAGATTAACAGGAGAATCCGGAATGAAAAAAGTCATTCAGAAATTATTTTCAAGAGAAAAAAGAAAGGGCCGGATAAAGGGGAAAAAGATCCTGATCCTTTTGATTGTAATTCTTGCAGTTCTGGCAGGAGCCATAGGAACAGTGAGCTATAAAAAGTCAAAGGAAGTCTCAGCTGCGGCAAAGAGCGTCAAAACAGCAAGGGTAACAAAGCAGGACATTGTTTCGGAACTGTCTTCCTCCGGCACCATTTCCCCTCTGAATACATATGAAATTACTTCTCTGGTTGAAGGAGAAGTAATTGCAGCAGATTTTGAAGAGGGAGATGAGGTGGAAAAGGGACAGATCCTCTATCAGATCGACACCTCCTCCATGGAATCGGAGATGACCTCCGTAAACAACTCCCTGGCCAGGGCTGAGGAAAATTATAAAGCCGCTCAGGATGATTATAATGCTGCTTTAAGTGATTACAGCGGGAATACCTACAAGTCCACGGAGAGCGGGTACATAAAATCTCTTTCCATTAAGGAAGGGGATAAAGTGGGGAACAATACGGAAATTGCCTCCATCTACGATGATAAAACCATGAAGATCAAGGTTCCCTTTCTTTCCGGTGAAGCTGCTCAGATAACGGCCGGCCAGGGAGCAATTCTGACCCTTACGGATACGGGAGAACAGATTCAAGGCGTTGTCTCCTCTGTCAGCAATATGGATGTGACTTTAACAGGCGGACGGATCGTCCGCTACGTTACCATTGAAGTGGAAAATCCAGGAGGCCTTACTACGGAGACCCCGGCCACAGCATCGGTGGGCGATTACGTATGTACCGTGGAATCAACCTTTGAGCCAAAACTTGAGACGACCATGAAAGCAGACTTATCTTCCAATGTGGAGGTGGGAACTCTGCTGGTCCATGAAGGGGATTATGTGGCAAAGGGCACTCCTATCTTTACAATGGAAAGCAGGTCCGCAGATAAGCTGATACGAACTTATAAAGATACCATGGAAAAGGCTCAGGAGACCCTGGAATCGGCTAAGAGCAAGCTGGAGAGCACCAGCGACACCTATGATAACTATACCATTACTGCCCCCATATCCGGGAAGGTCATTACTAAATCCGTAAAGGCAGGAGATAAGATCACCAAAAGCTCCAGCGGAAGTACGACCCTGGCAGTCATATACGATATGTCCGGCTATACCTTTAAAATGTCTGTGGATGAACTGGATGTCAAGTCCGTGAAAGTTGGCCAGGAGGTAACAGTTACAGCGGATGCGGTAACAGGTAAAACCTTTTCCGGCATTGTTACCAATGTGAGCCTGGAAAGTTCCACTTCAAACGGCGTTACCAATTATCCGGTTACCGTTACCTTAAATGACGGAATGGATGAGCTTCTTCCCGGCATGAACGTAGACGGAGTGATCATTCTGGACAAAGCAACCGATGTGCTGGCTGTTCCGGCAGATGCACTGATGCGGGGAAATCAGGTTTATGTAAAGGATGAAACAGTGAAAGAGGCCCAGGGAAACATACCGGCAGGCTTTAAAGCCATAGAAGTCACCACAGGACTGATCAATGATAATTACGTGGAGATTAAAAGCGGGCTGGAAGAAAACCAGGAAGTTTATGTTGCACAAACCACTGTAAGCAACACCAACGCTGTTATGATGCCAGGCGGCATGGGCGGCGTAAATGTAAATCCGGGAGGAGGCGGCTCTGATGGCAGATGGCGCAGCGGCGGTTCCGGAAGTGGTTCTGGCGGTAATTCCGGGGGTAATTCCGGCGGTGCAAGGCGCAACGGCGGCTGAAACACCGGAGGCTGAGGGCCCGGCAGCAGCGGCGGCCCTCGGCCCAAAAGGCAGCAAGGAGGTTGTAAAGCGTGGAAAATTCTTTGATTGAATTAAAGGATATTTATAAAGTATACCAGATGGGGGAGGAGGAGGTCCGGGCAAACAACGGAGTTTCCCTAACCATCTGCCGGGGAGAATTCGTGGCTATCGTAGGAAAGTCGGGAAGCGGAAAATCCACGCTCATGAACATCATAGGCGCACTGGATGTTCCCACCTCAGGAGAGTATCTTCTGGGCGGCGAGGATGTGGGAAGGATGTCGGACAATCAGCTGGCCGGGATACGGAATAAGATGATTGGCTTTATCTTTCAGCAGTATAATCTGCTTCCCAGACTGAATCTTCTTGAAAATGTGGAATTGCCCCTGCTGTATTCAGGGATAGGAGCCGCTGAACGGAACAACCGGGCCATGGCCTCCTTAGAGCGGGTAGGCCTGGCAGAAAAATGGAAAAACTTTCCCAATCAGCTTTCCGGAGGCCAGCAGCAAAGGGCCTCCATTGCAAGGGCGCTGGCAGGAGATCCCTCTCTGATTCTGGCCGATGAACCGACTGGGGCTCTGGATTCCAAAACCAGCCGGGAAGTTCTCAATTTCTTAAAAAAGCTGAACGATGAAGGGAATACCATTGTCATGATCACCCATGACAGCGCCATTGCACGGGAGGCCAGGCGGGTGATCCGGGTACACGATGGTAAGATTAATTTCGATGGAGACGTAAATGAATATTCTGCAATCCTTTAAAATGGCTTTAAAAAGCATCTGGGGAAATAAGATGCGTTCCTTTCTCACCATGCTGGGTATCATCATCGGCGTGGCATCGGTCATCATTCTGGTAAGCCTTGTAAACGGGCAGATGTCCTATATGACAGAAAGCTTTGCCAGCATGGGTACCAACCAGATCAACGTCAACGTGACCAATCTTTCATCCAGGTCCGTCACCGTTGATCAGATGTATGAATTTTATGAGGACAACAGGAGCCTTTTTGCCCAGATGACGCCAAGGGTTTCCTTATCCTCTACTTTAAAAAACGGGACGGAGTCCCTGACAAATACCACGGTATCCGGCGTCAGCGAGGAATACTTAGAAATGAAGGATCAGACTCTGGATTCAGGGCGGTTTCTTCAGTATTCCGATATTCTATCCAGACAAAAGGTCTGTGTGGCAGGTTATTATGTTGCCTGGGAATTATACGGAGGAGCGGAAAAAGCCATTGGCCAGACTATTAAAATAAACGGTTATGCTTACCAGATCATTGGCGTGGTTTCCAGACAGGATGATTCGGAACTTAAGGCCGGCGGCTCGGACGACGTTTTATATCTCCCCTACAGCAGTGCTGCCAAGATGAATAACACTGCCGACATAAACAGCTATGTATTTGCAACTGCTGATATGGATCATACCACAGAGGCAAAGGAAGCGATTAACACCTTTCTTTTTGAGATCTTAAAGGATGAGGACTTATTCCGGATCACAGCCATGAGTGAGCTTTTGGATTCCTTAAATTCCATGATCTCCATGATGTCCATGATGCTTGGCGGAATCGCGGGGATCTCGCTGCTGGTAGCCGGAGTGGGGGTCATGAACATCATGCTGGTGTCGGTAACAGAGCGGACCAGGGAGATCGGGATCCGAAAAGCTTTGGGTGCAAAAAAACGCAACATCATGCAGCAGTTTGTAATAGAAGCCGCAGTTACCAGTTCTCTCGGCGGAGTTGCCGGCATCTTGATAGGCTCTGTGGCAACGACCGTCATTGGAACAGCTATGGGGATGAATGCCACCCCAACACCCGGCGCCGTGGTAGTTTCCTTCAGTGTATCCGTAGGGATCGGCCTTTTGTTCGGCTACATGCCTGCCAGAAGGGCAGCTGATTTAAATCCCATTGACGCCCTGCGCAGTGAGTGATAATCCGATATTTTCCTGCAAATTCTTGCAAATATGACATATTGGTGATACTATTTGCATAGTTACCAAAGGAGTAGCTCATTTTTTGGGTTGCTCCTTTTGCGTCGAGGAAATTTAGAAGGATCATGAGAAAGGAAAGAAATTATGAAGGTTGTTGATATGCATTGTGATACGATTTCCGAGCTTTTTTACCGCAGGGAGGAGGGAAAGGAGTATTCTATCTTAAAGAATGACTGCCATATTGATTTGGAGCGCATGAAAAAGGGGGATTACTGCCTGCAGAACTTTGCCATGTTTACAAATCTTGCAAGACAGGAACATCCCTTTGAATATTGTATGAAGCTGGCTGACCTTTTTTTTACGGAGCTGGAAAAATACGAGGATATGATCGGCATTGTAAAAACTTACGAAGACATTGAAGAAAACCGGAGAAATGGGAAGATGTCTGCCATGCTCACCATAGAGGAGGGAGGCGTCTGCCAGGGAGAACTGGCATTTTTAAGGAATTTTTACCGGTTGGGAGTCCGTATGGCCACTCTTACCTGGAATTATAAAAACGAACTGGGGCATCCAAACCGGTTCTGGGAGGAAAAAGGAGAGGCCTTTTTCCAGCCGGAAATTGAGCTGGGTCTTACGGAAAAAGGGATCGCTTTTATTCAGGAGATGGAAAAGCTGGGAATGATCATCGATGTGTCCCATTTGTCAGATGCCGGAATTGAAGATGTGTTCCGCTATACGGAAAAGCCATTTGTAGCCAGCCATTCCAACGCCAGGACCATTGCTTCCCATCCCAGGAATTTAACGGATGATATGATCAAAAGGCTTTCAGAACGGGGCGGTGTGGCCGGGATCAATTATTGCGCCGATTTTCTTCATGACTGGAAAAAGGGAGATGGAGTTTTAAGCCGGCTGGAAGATATGATATTCCATATGAAGCATATGAAGCAGGTGGGAGGCATCCAGTGCATTGGCCTTGGATCGGATTTTGATGGGATCGGAGGAAATTTAGAGCTGAGATCTTCAGAAGATCTGCCCCTTCTGGAAGGTTATATGAAAAAAGAGGGATTCTCAGAAAGCGAAATAGAAGCGGTCTTTTATGGGAATGTCCTTCGGGTCTATAAGGAAATTTTACATTAAGACAAAAATTTACATAAATTTTACATTTATGTGCATCTTACTTTACATAGATTTGATATAGTACTTACATAACATGTCTTATCATGAAAAATCAGGAGGAAGCTATGTCAATCGCAGATATACAAATGCTATTTAAATTCATTGGAGGACTGGGGATGTTCCTCTATGGAATGGATGCCATGGCCGATGGGCTTCAAAAGTCCGCAGGCCATAAGATGCAGCAGCTTTTAGGAGTTCTGACCAGCAACCGGCTCATGGGTGTGCTTTTGGGAACAGGAATTACCGCCATCATCCAGAGCAGCTCGGCCACCACAGTTATGGTAGTTGGCTTTGTTAACGCCGGGATCATTAATCTGGCCCAGGCCGTGGGTATCATTATGGGCGCCAATATAGGAACCACCGTTACCAGCTGGATCGTATCCATGAGCGAATGGGGCGAAATGCTTAAACCTGAGTTTTTTGCTCCGGCACTGATTGGTGTGGGCGCTGTTTTAAGCCTTTTTACTGGCAGCGGAAAGAAAAAGCAGATCGGAGAAATTTTAGTCGGCTTTGGTGTGCTGTTTGTAGGACTTACATTTATGTCAGACTCCATCACTCCTTACCGGAATGCTCCTATTTTCAGCCAGGCATTTTCTATTTTGGGGAAAAATCCGTTTCTTGGAATTTTAGCAGGTCTTGTGGTTACCGGCATTATTCAGAGCTCTTCGGCATCTGTGGGAATTTTGCAGACCCTGGCGCTCAATGGAATCGTAAACTGGCAGTCAGCGATTTTCATCACCTTAGGACAAAATATCGGCACCTGTGTTACTGCCCTGCTTTCCAGCATAGGAGCAAATAAAACCGCAAAGCGTGCCGCTGTCATCCACCTGCTTTTTAATGTGACCGGCGCTGTGATCTTCGGCTGCATCATGTTTGTCGTATTTACGCTGAATCCGGTTTTCGCGGCTTCACGGATCAGCAGCGTGGGAATATCCATTTTCCATACCATATTCAATGTGAGCAATACCGTCATTTTATTCCCCTTTGCAGGACTTTTGGTAAAGGCCTCGGGAATCCTTGTCCGGGAAGATAAGAAGGAAGCTTCCATGGATTCCGATGCTCAGATGAAACGTCATCTGGATGACAGAATCCTGGAAACCCCTTCCTTTGCAATTGAAAACGTAAACCATGAGGTGGTGAACATGGGTTATGCTGCCATGGAGAACTTAGATCTTGCAGCGGCAGCTCTTCTCAGCAGCGATAAAGCAGAGGCAAAGCTGGTGGAAAAAATGGAACAGAAGATCAACGGTTATGAGAAAATACTTATTGATTATCTGGTGAAAATCAACAATCAGTCTTTAAATGAAGAACAGCATCTTCTGGTAAAAAATCTGTTCTATACGGTCAGCGATTTTGAAAGGGTCAGTGATCACTGTGAGAACTTATCTGAGCTTGCGGTTGAAAAAGCCAACCGGAACATTGTTTTCTCAAAGGAAGCAGAAAATGAGATCAAGGAAATGATCAAAGAAGTACGGTCCTCTCTGGAGCATGCAATAAAGGCAAGGGCAACTTCCGACATGTCTGAGGTCCGTGCAGTGGTTCAGAGCGAGGAACGAGTGGACAGCCTGGAAGAGGAATTAAGAGAACGCCATATTGAGCGTTTATCTGCTCAGACCTGTAAACCGGAAAACGGAGTCGTCTTTTTGGATGCGCTGAGCAACCTGGAACGTATTTCAGACCATGCTCATAATATTGCCGGTTATGTGAGGGATGAAATGTAACAGAAGACGGCAGGAAAATGGAAAGGAGACTGTATGGAACTTATCTATGTAATTGAAGACGATGACAACATCAGAGATTTAATAAAAATTGCTCTGGAAGGTTTTGGCTATGAAGTTTCTGCTTTTGAGATGGCGGAGGATGCCTTAAAGCACATTGAAGCAGATAAGCCGGCGCTGGCTGTGTTTGATCTGATGCTTCCCGGCATGGACGGACTGACAGCTATCCGAAGAATACGTAAAAATGAGTCTTTAAAAGATATTCCTGTTCTTATCCTGACAGCAAAAGACAGGGAATTTGATAAGGTGGCAGGACTGGATGGCGGAGCCGACGATTATATGACAAAGCCCTTTGGAGTTATGGAGCTGGCAGCCAGAATCCGAAGCCTTCTGCGCCGCAGCACCAGAGACCAGGCTTCAGCAAATGAACTGAACCAGTACTGCCTGAGTCTCAACAAAAAAACAAGAGAAGTCCACTGTGACGGCGTTAAGGTGGAACTGACCTTAAAGGAGTTTGATCTTTTACAGTATTTAATGGAAAATCATAATAAGGTCGTCACCAGAGATGAGCTTTTAAACCACATCTGGGGATATGATTACGATGGAGAAACCAGGACCCTGGACATGCATATCCGTACTCTCCGGCAAAAGCTGGGAGAAAACGGAGGTTCCTGCATCAAGACGATCCGAGGTGTGGGCTACCGTTTTATTAAGGCAGAAGAGTAAGGAATTCTATGACCTGGCTGCATATGTGCAGAATGGAGGAGTCTATGAGAAGTGTGATCTTTAAGAAATTTATCCAGATCATTCTGGTTGTGCTGATACTCAGTAGTGCTGTTTTTTATATTGCCTCCAGCAGCGCATTGCTTAAAAATTCCAGAAAGGATATGACCTACACTCTAAAGGCCATGGATGAGATTCTGGATTATTCCGGCAATCTTGACGGAGAGATAGAGGATCTTAAGCAGACACTCACCGAAAATCAAAGCCGATTTACAATCATACGCATGGATGGAAGTGTTGCGGCCGATACTGGAAATGTACCGGCTGCTTCCCTGGATAATCATTTAGACAGGGAAGAAGTGAAGGAGGCTCTTGCAGAGGGGGCCGGCACGGCCAGGCGTTATTCAGAGACTCTTAAAGAAAACATGCTGTATGTTGCCATCCGTTCCTCACAGGCGGATTATATTCTTCGTATGGCCATTCCCTATTCCGGAATGAAAGAATATTTAATGCTCCTGTTACCTGCCATCTGGCTCAGCTTTCTCTTGGCCATCATGTATTCCGCCTTTTCTGCAGACAGCTTTTCTAAATCCATAACAAAGCCGTTAAAGGAAATTTCTCAGGAGATGCTGAAAGTAAACGGAGATTACACTGATCTTTCCTTTGAAACCTACCAATATCCGGAAATTAATATTATCGCAGAAACGACCAGGTCAATGTCTACGAATATAAAGGAATATTTAAACCAGATCGAGCTGGAAAAGCAGATCCGTCAGGAATTTTTCAGCAATGCCTCTCATGAGCTGAAAACCCCAATCACATCGGTTCAGGGATATGCGGAGCTTCTGGAAAGCGGGATCATCCAGGATGAAGAACAAAAGATGGATTTCATAAGACGCATCAAAAAGGAAGCGGTCAATATGAATCATCTCATCAATGACATTCTAATGATCTCCCGGCTGGAAGCAAAGGAAGCAGAGGTTTTAAAAAGCGATGTGCGCCTGTCCATTCTTTTAAACGATATCGTGGAATCCTTAAAGCCTTTGGTGGCGTCTCATGAAGTCATCATCCATGTGGACTGCAAGCCTCTTTGCATCTATGCCAATGGGCAGCAGATGAAAGAGCTTTTCGGGAATCTCATAAGCAATGCGGTAAAGTACAACAAGCCCGGTGGCCAGGTGTGGGTCACTGTGACAGAAGAGGACCGCAATGTGTTAATCCGCGTAAAGGATAATGGAATGGGCATTCCAAAAGAATCTTTAAGCCGTATTTTTGAGCGCTTTTACCGGGTGGACAAAGGGCGGAGCAAAAAGCAGGGAGGAACCGGCCTTGGACTTTCCATTGTAAAGCATATTGTAAATTTCTATCATGGGACCATTACCGTCCGCTCAGAGCTTGATGTGGGGACGGAATTTGTCGTAAAGATTCCAATTCAGGAAAAAATGTGTTAATATTGATTCAGCAAATGATAGGAGGTGTACAGATATGGGAAGTTTTATTTTAACCTGCTGTTCAACGGTAGACAGGAAGAAGGAGTTTTTTGAGCAGCGTCAGATTCCCTATGTGTGTTTTCACTATACAATGGATGGCGTTACTTATCCGGATGATTTAGGGCAGAGCATTCCCTTTCCGGAATTTTATGACCGGATCGCCAAAGGCGCAACACCGGTGACTTCACAGGTCAATGTGGAAGAATATTGTAATTTTTTTGAACCGTTTTTAAAGGAAGGCAAGGATATTCTGCACCTCACCCTTTCTTCCGGCATATCAGGAACCTATAATTCCGCATGTGTGGCCAGAGAAGAGATGAGTTCCAGATACCCGGAAAGAAAGATCATTGTTGTAGATTCCCTGGCCGCTTCTGCCGGCTATGGACTTTTGACTGAGGCAGTGGCAGACTTAAGGGACAAAGGCGTTTCCCTGGAGGAAGCCTGGGAATGGACGGAGAATAACAAATTATTTGTACATCACTGGTTTTTTTCCACCGACTTAACCAGCTTTAAGCGGGGCGGCAGGATTTCAGCTACCTCTGCAATGCTTGGAACGGTTCTTAACATCTGCCCTCTTATGAGCATTGATGACAAGGGGCATTTGATTCCAAGACAGAAGATCCGTACCAAGAAAAAGGCCATCCAGGAGATCGTAAATACCATGGAGGCCCATGCAAAGGGCGGAAGGGATTACAACGGAAAATGCTTCATTTCTTATTCCGCCTGTGAAAACGACGCCAGAGAAGTGGCCGCCCTGGTAGAAGAACGCTTCCCCGGTTTATCCGGAAATGTGGTGTTAAACAGCATTGGCGCTGTCATCGGCTCCCATACCGGACCTGGTACTGTTGCACTGTTTTTCTGGGGCGATAAACGAATGGATTAGACCAGGAAAAGAATCAATTAAAGGTTTTATCCCGGAGAGGGTTTTCCTAATTATTAGGATGTTCTCCGGGATTTTCTTTTACATAAATGACAAAATGTGATAAGATAAAGGCTGATTGCAGAAAAAAGGAGAGCTCTTATGAAGGGAAAAAATTCGGCACATGTGGCAGCGTTGTACGGGATGCTGATTGCACTGGCGTTTGTGCTCAGCTTTGTAGAAACCCTCATCCCCATTTCCCTTGGGATACCGGGAGTAAAGCTGGGACTCGCCAATCTGGTCACGGTTGTGGGGCTCTATACGGTCGGAGCAGGCGGTACGGTTATCATCTCGCTTTTGCGGATCGTTCTCACCGGCTTCACCTTTGGGAACCTGTTTGCCATGCTCTACAGCCTGGGAGGCTGGAGCTTAAGCCTTCTTATCATGGTCCTTTGCAGGAAGAAAAACTGGATCGGCACAACGGGCATCAGTATTCTGGGAGGTGTGGGACATAACATCGGACAAGTCTGCGTGGCCGCCCTTGTGGTCAAGCAGGCCGGAGTGTTCTTTTATCTCCCCATGCTTCTGATCTCCGGTACGGCCGCAGGACTTGTCATAGGGATTCTGGGAGGCATGATCATAAACCGGATCAGTGGTTTTATAAAAAAAATGCAGTAAAAACAAAATAAATCGTATTGTTTTGCAGCTTTGGGAAAGGTATAATGAGATAGAATATACGGAGAAAAAGAAACCAGGAGGGATACCACAATGATTGATGAGGCAATTAAGAAACTGGTGCAGTATGGACTTAACACAGGCTTGATCGAGGAAGAGGACCGGTTTTATGCCCTTAACCAGATCCTTGACGTGATGATGATGGACGAGTATGAGGAACAGCCGGGAGAATGCGGGGAAATAGAGCTGGAAGCTGTTTTGAAGGAATTGCTTGATTATGCCTGCCAGACCGGAATCATAGAGGAAGACAGTGTTACATACCGGGATTTATTTGATACAAAGCTGATGAACTGCCTGATGCCAAGACCCAGCGAAATAGGAAAGACGTTCTGGGAGCTGTACCAAAGCCAGTCCCCCCAGGCAGCGACCGGATATTATTATAAGCTGAGCCAGGATTCCGATTATATCAGACGGTACCGGATCAAAAAGGATATGCGTTGGGTGACCCCTACCAAATACGGAGAACTGGACATTACGGTAAACTTATCAAAGCCTGAGAAGGATCCGAAGGCCATTGCAGCGGCAAAGCATGCAAAACAAAGCGGTTATCCCAAATGCCAGCTTTGCATGGAGAATGAGGGCTATGCAGGAAGGACAAACCATCCTGCCAGAAATAACCACAGGATCATCCGTCTTGAGATCAACAACAGCCAGTGGGGCTTTCAGTATTCCCCCTACGTTTACTATAATGAACACTGCATCGTTTTCAACGGACAGCATATTCCCATGAAGATAGAGAGAGAGACCTTTGTAAAACTGTTTGATTTTGTAAAACTGTTTCCTCATTATTTTCTTGGCTCCAATGCGGATCTGCCCATTGTAGGAGGTTCCATTCTTTCCCATGACCATTTTCAGGGAGGAAATTATGATTTTGCCATGGCAAAGGCTCCAATGGAGAGCTGTTTCCGGATAGAAGGCTTCGACAATGTGGAAGCCGGAATCGTGAAATGGCCCATGTCCGTACTGCGTACCAGAAGCAAAAATCCAGAAGATTTAATCGCACTTGGAACAAAGGTTCTTAATGCCTGGAGGGCTTATACGGACGAGGAATTCTTTGTCTTTGCTGAAACAGACGGAGAGCCTCACAACACCATTACCCCCATTGCCAGAATGCGGGATGGCGTATATGAGCTGGACCTGGTTTTAAGAAACAATATCACCACGGAAGAATTTCCTCTTGGCGTTTACCATCCCCATCAGGAGCTTCATCACATTAAGAAGGAAAATATCGGCTTAATTGAGGTCATGGGATTGGCGGTTCTGCCTTCCAGGCTGAAGGAAGAGCTGAATCTCCTGGCTGAATGTATTGTGGAAGGAAAGAACATAAGAGAACAGGAAGCCATTGAAAAACACGCGGACTGGGCGGAGGCTTTTTTAAAAAATTATGAAGCAGTGACAAAGGAAAATGTGGAGGATATTTTAAAGAAGGAAGTTGGTCTGGTATTTGAACGGGTGTTGGAGGATTCCGGCGTTTATAAATGTGATGAGCTTGGACGGAAGGGATTTGCACGGTTCCTTGCAGACGTGGGATTTACCCCTTGTTCACAATAGAAAGACTGTGAGAATATCAGATGGATTGGTGTTTGTAATTACCGCCTCTTTGAGGTATATTCGAGTGGGAGTGAAAGGAAGTTTTAAATTCATTCCATAAACATACGGAACCGGCTAAAAGGAGCCGGAGGGGGACAGACAAACAGCCATGAAGCAGTTAGAAAACAAAACACTGAGAACGCTTACAGAGTATGGACTGATCACGTTCAGCATCTGGATTATGGTGGTGGGAATCTATTTTTTCAAATTCCCTAATAATTTTGCATTCGGAGGTGTCACAGGGTTTGCAACAGTAATCAGTGCATTGACCCATTGGTCGGCCAGTGAGTTTACGAATATCGTGAACACGGCTCTTTTGGTAGCCGGCTTTCTGTTTCTGGGGCGGAGTTTTGGAATCAAAACAGTTTACGCCACCATTATGATGTCAGCATCACTCTATTTTTTAGAACGGCTGTATCCCATGACTAGGCCGCTGACTACGGAACCGCTTTTGGAATTGATCTTTGCCATCCTTTTACCAAGCGTTGGCTCTGCCATTCTTTTTAACGTGGGGGCTTCCAGCGGAGGGACGGATATTATTGCAATGATCCTGAAACGGTACACCAGCCTTAATATAGGTACAGTGCTTCTGCTGGTGGATGTGGCGGGTGTAATACTGGCATACTTTGTATTCGGACCGGAGACCGGATTATTCTCATCCCTTGGCTTAATGGCCAAATCTCTTGTCATTGGCGATGTCATTGAGAATATCAACCTTTGCAAATGCTTCAGTATCATCTGTGATGACCCGGTGCCCATTTGTGATTACATCATTCACGTGCTTAACCGGAGCGCCACAGTTTACGAGGCACAGGGAGCTTTCAGCCATCATAAAAAGACCGTCATATTAACAACCATGAAACGTTCCCAGGCGCTGAAACTTAAAAACTATATACGTACCGTGGAACCCACTGCATTTATACTGATATCCAATTCCAGTGAGATTATAGGAAAGGGATTTCTTGCCAATTAAAAAAGACCGGAGAACAGAGATTCTCCGGTCTTTTTGACGAATGAAATGGACTATATGGGATTTTTATCGTAAATTTTGACGAAAATGTACTTTAACGCTTTAAAAACATATAAAATTAAAGTAATAAAATTGACGGCTTGTCTTTTTTGTAGTATGATACGAATTAAGTTCCAGAAAGGACGAGATTTTGGAAGGAAGAGGAGAGAAGATTATGAAGAAATCAGCAAAAGTATTATCACTGGTTCTCGCCGGCGCCATGATGATGTCCATGACAGCATGCGGAAGTAAAGCTCCGGAAACTACTACTGCGGCACCGGAAACCACCACAGCAGCAGAGAATACAAGTGAAGCGGCGGAATCCACAGCAGAAAAGACTGCAGACGGAAAGCAGTTTAAAATCGGGGTTCTTCAGCTTGTGCAGCATGCAGCCCTGGATGCCTCCAATAAGGGCTTTATCCAGGCCCTTGACGATGCAGGTCTTAACTATACCGTTGACCAGCAGAATGCATCCGGCGACCAGCCTACCTGTCAGACCATTGCCAGCAAGCTGGTCAATGATAAAGACGATTTGATTCTCGCCATCGCAACACCGGCGGCTCAGGCCGTGGCAGGAGCTACGAGCGATATCCCGGTTCTGGTGACAGCGGTCACTGATCCTGCATCTTCGGATTTGGTGGAAAGCAACGATAATCCGGGCGGAAATGTCAGCGGTACCTCTGATTTGACCCCTGTGAAGGAGCAGATCTCCCTGTTAAAGAAGATTCTCCCCGATGCTAAGACTGTAGGAATCCTTTACTGTTCTTCAGAATCCAACTCAGAGATCCAGGCCAAGATGGCAAAAGATGCCATTGAAGCGGAAGGCATGACTGCAGTGGATTACACCGTATCCAATTCCAACGAGATCCAGACAGTAGTTACCTCCATGGTAGGCAAGGTAGATGCCATCTATGCGCCAACCGATAATACTGTTGCAGCAGGTATGGCAACAGTGAGCATGGTAGCCATTGAAAACAAAATCCCGGTAATCTGCGGCGAAGAAGGCATGGTAAATGCAGGCGGTCTTGCTACTTACGGAATTGATTATTATGAACTGGGTTACTTAACCGGTCAGCAGGCAGTGAAGATATTAACAGAGGGTGCGGACATCTCCAAGATGCCTATTGAGTATCTTCCTTTGGATAAGTGCAAGCTGACTGTCAACGAGGAAACAGCAAAGACCCTTGGGATCGATGTTTCCAGCCTTAAATAGGCAGATTTAAACAGGAATGAGCGGCAGGCGGCGCCTATTTGACTGGCCCGCCTGTCAACCATAGATGCTTTACATAAAGAATGGGGCTTTCATTTTTTATGTAAGGCATTTATGCCTATGATCGCCCTACGGGTATACTTTACGCCCCAAGTACATGGGCAGGAAATATGAACGCCTTTCTGGCATACCTTTATGCCCCAAGTACATGGGCAGGAAATATGAAATGAGAAAATATGCGGAGGAATGATAGATGAGTGGTTTACTGATATCCCTTCAGGATGCAGTTGTTCAGGGAGTTTTATGGGGGATTATGGTTTTAGGTGTTTACATCACCTATAAACTGTTAGATATTGCCGATTTGACGGTAGATGGTAGTTTTGCAATGGGCGGCTGTGTATGCGCCGTCATGATATTGAATTTTAATGTCGATCCCTGGGTTGCCTTGGGGATGGCGGCCATAGCCGGGATGGCGGCCGGAGCGGTAACCGGATTGTTACATACAATCTTTGAAATACCCGCGATTCTGGCCGGAATTCTGACGCAGATCGGGCTTTGGTCCATCAATCTCCGGATCATGGGAGGAAAAAGCAACGTACCGCTTTTAAAGACGGATACGATTATGTCTAAATTCATAGCGGTAAGCGGATTAAGCAAACAGGCTGCCGCCATGATCATCGGAATCGGGGCTGCAATTATTATGATTGCACTGCTTTACTGGTTCTTTGGAACGGAAATCGGCAGTGCCATGCGGGCTACTGGCAATAATCAGGCTATGATCCGTGCCCAGGGCGTCAATACCAACTGGACAAAGCTTCTGGCACTTACCTTAAGCAACGGGCTTGTGGGGATTTCAGGAGGACTGGTGTGTCAAAGCCAGAAATATGCGGATATCGGTATGGGGACTGGTGCCATTGTCATCGGCCTTGCCGCTATTGTTATCGGTGATGTGCTTATGGGAAGATTACGATCCTTTGGAAGCAAACTCACCTCTGCAGTAGTCGGCTCCGTCATATATTTTGTAATCCGTGCCGTTGTTTTGAGAATGGGTATGGATGCCAATGATATGAAGCTGTTGTCGGCTGGGATCGTAGCTGTAGCGCTTTGCGTTCCGGTCATGGTAAACAAATGGCGCATCAGGAAAGCTTATACAGAGGGAGGAGAATAAACTGTGCTGGATATTAAGAATGTCAGAAAAACGTTTAATAAAAATACCATAAATGAAAAAAAAGCATTAAATGGCATTGATCTCCATCTGAATGAAGGCGATTTTGTCACTGTGATCGGCGGAAACGGAGCGGGAAAATCCACGATGCTTAATATGATAGCAGGAGTGTATCCCATTGATTCCGGCAAGATCCAGATCGATGGAATTAACATATCCAGGGATCCCGAGTATAAAAGAGCCAAGTACATCGGAAGAGTGTTTCAGGATCCTATGATGGGAACAGCCGCCGGAATGGAGATACAGGAAAATATGGCGCTGGCCTATCGCCGGGGACAGGGAAGAGGCCTTGCCTGGGGAATCAGGGCAAATGAAAAGGCATTTTACCATGAGGCCCTTAAAAAGCTTGGACTTGGGCTTCAGGACCGTATGACCAACAAGGTGGGACTTCTTTCAGGCGGTCAGAGACAGGCGCTTACCCTTTTGATGGCGACCTTAAAGAAGCCAAAGCTTCTTCTGCTTGATGAACATACTGCCGCACTTGATCCAAAGACAGCCAGAAAGGTTCTGGAGATCACTCAGGAAATTGTGAAGGAGCAGAATCTTACCACGCTTATGATCACCCATAACATGAAGGATGCCATCCAGATTGGCAACCGTCTTGTGATGATGCATGAAGGACGCATCATTTATGATATTTCAGGGGAAGAAAAAAAGAAGCTGGAAGTGGAAGACTTACTTAAGAAGTTTGAGGAAGCCAGCGGTGAAGAATTTTCCAACGACAGAATGATTCTGGCAAAATAGCAGGTAAAAAACATGGGACAGGAGCCCTTTATATGTGCTTCCTGCCCTGTGTTTTTTTGTTTTAATGTCCGGAGATTCATTATCAAGGTATTTCCCGGATATATCTTTTTTAATTGTTTGTAACATAATCTTAATAATTTTTTATGAGACCTGTATCGCAAAGAATGACATTTTATGCTATAATTAGACAGATAGGCTCATAGCCTGAATCGGCTTTCCGCTAGAAAACAGGAAGATGGAGAGAAAGTACAGGATGGAAAACAATAACGAGAAAAAAGATTATACAATCCGTTTGGATAAGGCCAGAAAAAAACGCAGCCAGAATGATTACAAGAAACTTATGACACTGGGAGGCGCAGCGGTTCTTTGCGTGGCAGTCATTTCAGCGGCGGGAATGTCGATAAAAAATCACATGTCTGCAAAGCCGGCGGGCCTTGCCACAGGATCTGATGCCTCTGCCCAAAAGCCGGAGGAATCAGCGGATTTAAAGGTTAAAGCTGAATCTGAGTCTGCTGCCCAGGCCGCAAAGGAAAAAGAGGAAAAAGAAACGGTAATAAATTCCTATAAGAATTTGGGAATCATCCAGGTATCGGGCTATTTAAATGTGAGAAAGGCACCTGGTACCGAGGAAGATGTAATTGGAAAGCTTCAGGGAGACAGTGCCTGTGATATCCTTGAGAATACAGAATCCGGATGGTTTAAAATATCTTCCGGCGGAATTGAAGGATACATAAATTCTGAATATGTCCTGACAGGGGAAGATGCAAAGACAAAAGCAATGGACTTGGTAAAGCTGAGGGCTGTCGTCCAGACCGACAATATGAACATCAGGAAGGAACCTTCCACCAGTTCGGATGTGGTGGGTCAGGCACTTTTAAATGAGCGGTATGAGGTCATAGGACAGACGGAGGGCTGGGTACAAATTCCCACTGGGTATCTGTCCGCAGACTACGTAAATCTGGAATACGGACTGAACGAGGCCAGAAAGCTGGATTTAAAGGCAATGATATTTAATCTATACAAGAATATCGGGATTTCAGATGTGGATAATTATCTGAATGTAAGAGAAGAGCCCAGCGAAAACGGCAAAATCATCGGGAAAATGCCCAGCAAAGCAGCAGGAAACATTTTGGAGACTACTGAAGACGGATGGTATAAGATCCAGTCCGGCAATATTACAGGCTATGTAAAGTCCGATTATATCCTCACAGGACCGGCGGCAAAGGATGAAGCAATGCAGGTGGCGGAGCTTATGGCCATTGTAAACACGGATATGTTAAATGCCAGGACTGAGCCTTCCACTGATTCAAAGATATGGACGCAGATATCCAACAATGAGCGGTATCCTGTATTAAAGCAGATTGACGGCTGGATTGAGATCGAGCTGGAGGAAAACAGCAGCGCTTACGTATCCACAGATTTTGTGGATGTCCGGTATGCGCTTCCTGAGGCCATCAAATTTTCCCCGTTGGAGGAAAAGGCCAATGCACAGGCT
Organism: Lacrimispora indolis DSM 755; assembly: GCF_000526995.1. Lineage (NCBI taxonomy): Bacteria > Bacillati > Bacillota > Clostridia > Lachnospirales > Lachnospiraceae > Lacrimispora > Lacrimispora indolis. The sequence continues at coordinate 4,906,007 of NZ_AZUI01000001.1, forward strand.
TCCCTCAGGACCCAGATCGTAAATTATGCCCTGCAGTTTTTGGGAAATCCTTATGTGTGGGGAGGAACCAGCTTAACGAAAGGGGCTGATTGTTCCGGTTTCACTTTATCTGTTTATGCTCATTTCGGCATCGGGCTGCCTCATTACTCCGGCTCTCAGGCAGGCATGGGCAAGGCGGTAAAATCCAGTGAGATGAGACCCGGAGACCTGATCTATTATGCAGACAGCAAAGGAACCATCAACCATGTGGCCATGTATATCGGAAACGGTCAGATCGTACATGCAGCCAGCAGGCGAAGCGGTATAAAAATATCTACATGGAATTACCGGACACCGGTAAGGATCCGAAATATGATCGGTGATTGATTTAAGGCTTCCGGATTGAAATTTAATTGATATTTCGATTAAATTTCAATCCGGGAGCTTTTTGCTTTTCCCCGGGTTTACAAATTCTGGAAAATGGATTATAATGAGTACGCCGTTATAATTTTGAAAATACAACGGAAAGGCAGGATCCGGTATGAAGGCAGGTGCGGTCATTTTTGCGGCGGGACATAAAAGTGCCGCCAGTACATTTAAACCATTGATGCCCATTGGAGGGACAACCGTTATCAGACGGAGCAGAGGGTGGATTTTCCCAACTCACACCTAAGACTAAGGATTTTCTGAACCGGTTCCTAAGCATGGAAAAAGAGTTGAATGAAAAAACAGAAGAACTGTTTATGAAATATTTTGAGGGGGTATTAAAATGAGGCAGATGTTTAAAGCAGTTTTAGAAACTTTGGAAAAAGGCGAGGATGGAGTTTTAGTAACCATTATTGCAAGCTCCGGATCCACTCCCAGAGGTGCAGGATCCCATATGCTGGTAAGGCGGGACGGGACCACGGAAGGAACTATCGGGGGCGGAGCGGTGGAATACCGGTCCATTCAGAGATCACAAAAGGCGATTGAGGAAAAGGCATCCTATATCCACAGCTTTGTCCTGGGAAAAGAACAGGTAGCTGATCTGGGCATGATCTGTGGTGGCGATGTGGTGGTATACTTTCAGTATTTGGACCATGAAAATCAGGAATTTATTGACTTGTGCAGGAGGATAGAAGAAGCCTATGACAAGGATGAAGACAGCTGGCTTATTATGGATATTTCCAGTGAATCCACATGGGGGCTGGGAATCTACAGTAAATCAGCGGGATTTACAGGAATAGAAGGAATTGCTGAAGAAGAAAGAAAAATTCTTCTTCAGAATAAGGCGGTTCAGAAAAACTTTGGTGAACGCAAGTATTACAGCGAGCCTCTGGTCCGGGCCGGCTGTGTCTATATTTTTGGAGGCGGACATGTGGCACAGGAATTGGTACCGGTCCTGGCGCATGTAGGATTCCGGTGTGCTGTTTTTGATGACCGGCCGGAGTTTGCCAATGAAACACTGTTTCCCCAGGCAGAGAAGACCATTGCAGGGGATTATGAAAGGATTTTTGATTACCTTGAATTAAGGGAATGTGATTATGTCTGTGTTATGACCAGAGGACACCAGTCGGATTATGTTGTCCAAAGACAGGTCCTTACAAAAAATGTCTGTTATATCGGCGTAATCGGCAGCCGAAGGAAGCTGGAAACTCTGGCCGGAAAGCTTATGGCAGACGGCGTTACCAGAGAACAGATCGACAGCTGCCACAGCCCTATCGGTCTGGAAATTTATGCAGAAACACCCGCTGAGATCGCCATCAGTGTGGCAGGAGAACTGATTGCTGTCAGGGCTCTGCGGGAAGGGCGAAAAAAATAATGGGAAAATTTCTGTTTTTAAAAGGTGATTCCGGAGAAGGAAAGACAACCTTGCTTTTTGAATGTTTAAGATCCTGGCACCGGCTGATGGGAGGGTTTTATTCACAGCGCTTAATAATGGAAGATGGAATGACTATGGGATTTCGAATGGTTCCTGCAGAGGAAGACTGGATTCCGGCAGCTCCCTATAAAAAAGGAATGACTAATGTTTTTATTGAACGGACTGAACATGGATTCCATAAAAATCCTGAACTTTTTGAAACCGTTGGTGTGGATATTCTGCGTTCTTCCGCTCAGAGCAGACTCTGCCTTTTGGATGAAATAGGCGGGGTAGAGCTTTTTGTGCCGGAATTTATGGAGGAGGTTCTTTGCTGTATTGATGGTCCGGTTCCATGCATCGGAGTATTAAAAAACCGGAAAAATCTGGAGTCCATGAGGACCAGAATCCCCATACAGACGGATACGGACAAGCTTCTCCTGGACTTGGAGGAAAAACTTGAAAAACGGTCAAATGGGCGGATACTTACGTTTGAGCGCGACAGAAAAGAACACATCCGTATGGAAATTATGGATTTTTTGAGAGAATGCGGGGAAAAGGAAGGAATGGAAACACATGGTAGAAAGGGACTGGGTTTATAAAAGACGTTTTGGAATCATAGTGCTCTTATTTATTGTCTGCTTTTTGGGTTCCTTTTTGCTTGGACGGTACCCGGTATACCCGGACACGCTTTTAAAAGTCCTTCTTGCCAAAGTTTTTCCTATAGAAATCTCTTGGCCTGCCCAGATAGAGACTGTTGTTTTTCGTGTCCGTCTTCCAAGAGTTTTCATGGCAGCATTGATCGGAGGAGGATTGTCCTGTGCAGGCGCCGCTTATCAGGGGATTTTTAAAAATCCCATGGTATCACCGGATGTTCTGGGAGCCTCCTCGGGCGCAGGATTAGGCGCTGCCCTGGGACTGTTTTTGTCATTGGGTTATAACGGAGTAACAATCAGTGCCTTTCTTTTTGGTCTTGGTGCCGTAGGAATTGTCTGCCTCATCAGCAGCCGGGTAAAATATAATCCCGTGCTGGGGCTGGTGTTGTCCGGCATGATGATAAGTTCCCTTGCTTCCGCAGCAGTATCTTTTTTAAAGCTGGTGGCGGATCCGGCCAATACACTTCCGGTCATTACCTACTGGCTTATGGGAAGCCTGGCATCCATCCGTCAGAAAGATGTGATGTTTGCTGCTCCATGGATCCTGATGGGAATCCTTCCGATTTATCTTCTCCGGTGGCGGATCAATGTTTTAAGCCTTGGGGAAGAGGAGGCGAGGAGCATGGGGATCAATGGAGGAAGGCTTCGTCTTATCATTGTTGTCAGTGCATCTTTGATTACTTCAGCATCAGTTTCAGTAAGCGGGCATATCGGCTGGGTGGGACTGGTAATTCCTCATTTTGCAAGAATGCTGGTAGGAAGTGATTACCGCAGGCTGTTGCCGGCCTCCCTGCTTATGGGCGGCAGTTTTCTGCTGATCGTGGATAATTTTGCAAGGCTTTTGGCTACCAGTGAGGTTCCTATCGGCATTTTGACTGCATTTGTTGGTGCTCCGTTCTTTTTATATCTGATTTTACGGGAAGGAAACCGGTTATAGAGGAGGAGATATGGAACTGACGGTAAAAGATTTAGAATTCGGCTATCATTGTTTTCCGGTATTAAAGGGGATTAATTTTTCCTTCAACAAAGGAGAACTGGTCTGTGTTCTTGGGAAAAACGGAGCAGGGAAGAGTACGCTTTTTCGCTGCATGTTAGGTTTGCTGAAGGGATACCAGGGGGAGATTCTGATTGACGGAACGGAACGCCGGCACTTTTCAGAAAGGGAATTGGCCGGACGGATCGCCTATATCCCCCAGAATCACGATACTGCATTCTCTTTTTCGGTTCTGGATATGGTTTTGATGGGAACAACCGCTTCCCTGCCCCGCTTTGCAGGGCCGGGACCAAAGGAAAAAGACAGGGCAATGAATGCTTTAAAGCTATTAAGGATTGCTGGTCTAAGGGACCGTATATTCGGGCAGATCAGCGGCGGAGAGCAGCAGCTTGTGCTGATTGCAAGGGCAATCGCCCAGGAGGCAAAAATACTGGTCATGGATGAGCCATGTTCCAGCTTGGATTACGGCAACCAGATCAGGGTCATGAAGGAGCTGCGTACCTTGTCAGAAAAGGGATATTTAATTGTGCAGTCCACCCATAATCCGGAGCATGTCTTTCACTTTGCCCATAAATCGCTGGTGATGATGGATGGAAAGATAAGGGCTTTGGGTGAGCCGGACAAGATCTTGACAAAGGAGCTTTTGGAAGGCGTGTACCAGGTGCCAATTGAGATCTATGAAGATTTAAAAAGCGGGAAAAAGGTTTGTATGCCTGGGGAAGGGTGATGAATATGTGGGAAATGTATGACAGTCTGATAGAACCAATACCAGATGACGTAAAGATAGAAGATTATTTTGCCGGAATCCAGTGGACTTCGGTGACTGTCTGCGGCTGTACAGGTGCGACGGCGACAAATCCGCTTCAGACCATATCAAGAACTGAAAAAAATATCTTGGACATGTCATGGAAGGAAGCTGCAGGACTGATAAAATCATGGAATTTTACGGAAGCCAGCATAGGTGCCGCGGCGGTAAATGCCTATTATAATCAGCCGGACCGGATCAGCAGGCTGGAAAGGGAAGGTGCAATCAGGATGTTGTCCAGGGAAGATGCCTTTATGGCACATAGTGAGGATATCAAAGGAAAAAAGGTGGCGACCATCGGACATTTCTGCTTTGCTGAGGAGTATTTTAAAGAAGCAAAATCCTGCGTAATTCTGGAACGCAATCCAAAGGATGGCGATTATCCGGACAGTGCCTGTGAATATGTTCTTTCAGACAGAGATTATGTATTTATCACTGGATTTACCCTGGTTAATAAAACCCTTCCAAGGCTGTTGGAGCTGTCGCGGAATGCCAAAGTCATATTAGTGGGGCCCAGTGTGGCTCTTGCTCCTGAACTTTTTGATTTTGGTGTGTGGGAGCTGGCAGGCACACTTATTACAGATAAAAAGCTTACAGAGGAATTTGTTAAAAAAGGAGAGCACAAGGCGGTAATCCGTTCTGGTTTACCGGTAAGGCTTTCCCTAAAATAAATATAAGCCGCAAATGCGGCAGAATAGGGGGATTATATGAAAAAAATGAGAAAAGGGCTGGTATTGGCTGCATTCCTTGCTGCTGCGGTACTGGCAAATGGCTGCCAAAAGGAAAACAGTAATGAGGTACCTGCCACTCAGACAGAGTCAACTGCGCCTGCAAAGGCAGAAACTCAGGCGGAAACAGAAAAATCCAGTGAAACAGGGGGACAGTCAGAGACCAGAGTATTTACGGATTCAGCAGGAAGAGAAGTTACACTTCCAAAGGAAATTAACAAGATTGCTCCTTCCGGGCCATTGGCACAGATTGTGCTTTATACCCTGTGCCCGGATAAGCTGTCCGGACTTGCTTCTGATTTTTCTGAGGGTGCAAAGCTGTATATTGACGAAAAATATTGGGGACTTCCTAAATTCGGCCAGTTTTATGGAAAGAATGCAAGCCTTAATATGGAGGCTCTCATTGCAGAAAGCCCGGATGTGATCATTGATATCGGAGAAGCGAAGAAAACCGTAAAAGAGGATATGGATGCCCTTCAGGAACAGCTTAACATGCCGGTCATTTTTATAGAGGCAGATTTAGATACCATGAGTGCTGCTTATGAAAAGCTTGGGGAGCTTACCGGCGAGGCTGATCAGGCAAAGAAGCTGGCGGACTATTGTAATAATATATTGAAAAAATCTGAAACAGCCAAGGAAGAACTGGCAGAAAAAGAAAAGAAATCGGTTTATTTTGCCATTGGAGATGATGGACTTCACACCAATGCAGAGGGTTCCATTCATGCCCGGGTCATCGAACAGATCGGAGCGGAAAATGCGGCAAAAGTTGAAATGGTATCAAGCGGAGGCGGAAGTGAAGTATCCTTTGAACAGCTTCTTCTGTGGCAGCCGGATATTATCATCGCAGATTCTGAGACCTTATACCAGACAATAACAACAGATAAGGTCTGGGGAGAATTAAATGCAGTGAAAGAAGGTAAGGTTTATCAGATACCTTCTGTTCCATATAGTTTTATGAGCAGCCCGCCTTCTGTCAACCGAATGATCGGGATTATGTGGCTGGGCAATCTTGTATATCCGGAGCAGTATAACGTTGATATAAAACAGGAAGTAAAAGATTTCTACCAGCTGTTTTATCACGTAAATCTTGATGACACACAGACGGAGAAAATTTTGAAATAAAAAACATAACCCCCGGTTTTGGATCTGGCCTTTCTGCCAGTTTCAAGTCCGGGGGATTCCTGTTTTAAAGATTATTTCTGTTGGTTTTTATTTCTATTATAGTTGATCAGACATCCGGCCTTTACGATTTCCCGTTCTTCCGGGGTCATATCGGCAATGTGCAGTTTAATCTCATGAATCGGATTCCCGTCCCTGTTTTTTACCACATAAGCTGGAATGTGCTTCATATCTCCGTCAAGGGCGGTGCGGATTCCGGGCACATAGATGAAATCACCTACTTCAAAATCAGGTTCCTCATCAAGAAGGAAGGGAAGCATTCCCCAGTTCATGACATTGGAACGGTATCGCTTGGTAGCATATTCTTTGGCAATATTGGCCAGGCCGCCCAGCACTCGCTGGCAGCTGGCTGCCTGTTCCCGGGCAGAGCCGTCACCGGGCTTCACCGCATAGATCATGCTTCCGATTTCCGTTTCACCTGCCTTCAGCTCCGGCTGGTTTAAGTAAGAGCTCAGGGCTTTCCATGCTGACTCCAGAGACTGATCGGCTTCTAATGGGGTGTTTCCTGCTTTCCTTATTTGTTCCAGCTCATTTACCTTTTTGGAACGTTCCACGTATTCCGGATCCCGGCGGGACAAGGTAAATTCCGCAAGACCCAGAGGGTTGGAGCGGTAGGAGGAGGTTTCACCCGAAGGGATCAGCTCGTCGGTGGTAGTAACAGGATCCATGATCTTTGAACATACCCGCAAAAGGATGTTTTCTGTCAAAGCGCTCATGGCCGGCCAGTCTTTGATATTGGGACCATAAATCAGGGAAGCCTCAGGCTGAGCCTTTCCAAAGCCCTGATATACCCGCCTGTCATAGGAAGATGAGTCAAATTCATAAGCAGGAACACGGTAATCTTCTCCATATCCTTCCGCAGAGGTCAGATAGCCGCCGTTTGCCGCCGTTGCCGCAATGGAACGGGCATCCATGAGGGCTACACAGGAAATCTGTCCGCTTCCCGGCTTGGAGCCTTCCCTGTTGGGGAAGTTTCTTGTGGTGTGGCGGATGCTTAAGGAATTGTTGGAAGGAGTATCCCCTGCACCAAAGCACGGGCCGCAGAAGGCCGTCCGGACAGTCGCTCCGGCTGCCATAAATTCCGAGATGGCTCCCTTTTTCACCAGATCCATGTATACCGGCTGGGAGGAAGGATACACGGATAAATTAAAGATATCATTTCCGCAGTCTTTTCCTGACAGAATATGAGCCGCAGCCATGACGTTGGAGTAGTTGCCTCCGGCGCAGCCTGCAATCACTCCCTGCTGAACCATGAGCTTTCCATCCACGATCTTGTCGGTGAGAGAAAGGCTTGCCTTGGAACTTCCCACAATTCGCTCCGCTTCTTTTTCCACGGTCCGGAGAATGTCGCCCAGGTTTGCATTCAGCTGGTCGATCTCATACGTATTGCTTGGGTGGAAGGGCAGTGCGATCATGGGCTTAATGGTGCTTAAATCCACATAAACGACTCCGTCGTAGTAAGCCACTTCCTCAGGATTCAGCTCCTTATAAGCATCTCCCCGTCCATGAAGATCCAGATAAGCCTTTGTGTCCTCATCGGTTCTCCAGATGGATGAAAGGCAGGTGGTTTCCGTTGTCATGACATCCACGCCGTTCCTGTAGTCCGTATCCATGGAAGAAACTCCGGGCCCTACAAATTCCATGATCCTGTTCTTTACATAGCCGCTTTGGAAGACCGCTCCGATAATGGCCAGGGCCACATCATGAGGACCGACAGAAGGGGCGGGGCTTCCTGTAAGATAAATAGCCACAACGCCGGGATATGTCACGTCATAAGTATCCCGCAGAAGCTGCTTTACCAGTTCCCCGCCGCCTTCGCCGATAGCCATGGTTCCCAGGGCGCCGTAACGGGTATGGCTGTCAGAGCCGAGGATCATCCGTCCGCATCCGGCCATCATTTCCCTCATATACTGATGGATGACCGCAATATGAGGCGGAACAAAGATCCCGCCGTATTTTTTTGCGGCGGAAAGCCCGAAAACATGGTCATCCTCGTTAATGGTGCCACCAACTGCGCATAAGGAGTTGTGACAGTTGGTCATAACGTATGGAATGGGAAATTCCTTAAGCCCTGATGCCCGGGCAGTCTGGATGATCCCTACAAATGTAATGTCATGGGAGGCCATGGAGTCAAAACGGAGCTTCAAATGATCCATGTCATCGGAGGTATTGTGTTCCTTTAAAATGGAATAGGCGATGGTGCCCTTTTTGGCTTCAGCCTTATCTGCAGTTTTTCCTGTAAGGGCAGCCACTTTTAAAGCTTCCTGTTCCGGAACCAGTTCCCTTCCATGAACAAGATAAGCCCCGCCGTCATACAATTTCACCATATGCTATCTTTCCTCTCTTTTTTTGTAGGAAATGGTTTCTCCTACGTATTTTGTTGCCGGACGCATGATTCTTCCGTCATACAGCTTGTTTTCGATATTGTGCGCCAGCCAGCCTGCCATACGAGAGCAGACGAACAGAGGCGTATACATATCTTCCGGTATCTGTAACATATTATAAGCGAAACCGCTGTAGAAGTCCACATTGTTTGACAGGGTTTTTCCGTTTCCCGCCAGGCATGCTTTGGCAACTTTCTCAAATTTTGTCAGAAATTCATATTCATCTTCCCTGTTTTTCTGTTTGGCAAGCTTTTCACAGCAGACTTTTAATAAATCCGCCCTGGGGTCGGAGACCGTATAAACTGCGTGGCCAAGTCCGTATACAAGGCCGGAGTTATCATAAAAATCCTTTGCAAGGATCTTCTGGATTATTCCTTTCATCTGGTTTTCCGTTGCCTTAAACCCGATTTCTTTTTCAATCGCCTTGATCATTTCGCTGCAGCATATGTTGGCACCGCCATGCTTTGGCCCTTTTAAGGAGCCTATGGAAGCGGAAATGGCTGAATAAATATCGGTGCCGGTGGAAGATATGACTACATTGGTAAAGGTGGAGTTGTTTCCGCCGCCATGGTCTGCATGGATCATGAGCATTACATCCAGCAGATTTGCTTCCTGTTCAGTAAAGGCCCCATCCCGGCGCAGCATGTAGAGGATGTTTTCTGCTATGGAATATTCCTGTTTTGGATAATGTATGATCAGACTGTCTCTGTCATAATGATGAACCTTGCTCTGGTATGCGTAGACGGAAAGAGAAGGAAGCTTTGCAAGGATGTTGATTCCTTTTAACATGGTCCGATAAGGATCCACATTATCCGGCTCCTCGTCATAATCGTAAAGGGACAGGATGTTCCGCTGAAGGCTGTTCATTAAATTGCGGGAAGGAGAACGGAGCATGTTCTTTTCCAGAAACTCATCCGGAAGAAGATAGTTATGGCTTAAGGTGGCCGTGAACTCCCTTAATTCCTTTTTAGATGGAAGATAACCAAAAAGGAGCAAAAACGAAGTTTCTTCAAAGCCGTAGCGCTCGCTGTTTTTTCCGCTTACCAGGTCGCCGATCTCGATTCCCCGGTAATAGAGCTTGCCGGGAACGTTCACCTTTTTTCCGTCTTGGATTTCATAGCCAACTACATCAGATACGCGGGTTAAGCCCACCCGGACTCCGGTACCGTCTTCGTTGCGCAGGCCTTTTTTTACATTGTGTTCCTTAAATAAATGGTTTGGAATATCCGTGAAATTTGAGGATTTACCAAAAGTTTGAGCAATAAAAAAGTTGTTCATGAACGATCTCTCCTTTTTTTTAGTTAAGCCACAGCCTGAAGAATATGTATCCGTTTATAGAAAAGCAGCGCAAAAGGATATCCCCGGCGCTGCCTCCATTGGCAAGAATGTGACTTTTTTTATTGTTTGGTAGTTTAACATGGAAAAGTATCAAAGTCAATAACTTGTTATAATCACAACTAAAATATTGTTATTCCGGCAGTTTTATGACTGGCCTTTTGTATGGAAACGTAAAATCCGGTTTTAAGATTTTCAAGCATATTTTTATGGTTTTCTCCACATCATAAGATATTACCAAATTCAGAGCAAAACAGGAGGTTTTTAAGGTGAGAGAACATCAGAATAATGATAATCAAAAGAATGAAGATATGGACGAAAGGCAGAATAAGCCCTCCGACAATACACGCAAGGAAAACCTGGACGAAAAAAAGACGGAAAAGGATATTGAGCAGAAAGAGGATGAAAAGCTGGAAGAATATGGTCAGGCCACTTTGGATGACAATGCAAACAAGCGAAAAATCCATCTGATTACCATTATAGGAGAGGTGGAGGGCCATGAGAATTTATCCGGAAACAGCAAGGCTACAAAATATGATCACATCCTCCCGAAACTGGCTGAGATTGAAGACGACGATTCAGTGGAAGGGCTTTTGGTTCTCTTAAATACTTCCGGCGGTGACGTGGACGCAGGCCTGGCTATTGCTGAGATGATCGCTTCTTTGAGCGTCCCAACTGTATCCCTGGTTCTTGGAGGAAGTCATTCCATTGGAGTTCCACTGGCAGTCTGCACGGATTATTCTTTCATCGTGCCCACCGGAACCATGATGATACACCCGGTAAGAATGACGGGAATGGTAATCGGCGCTTCCCAGACTTATGAATATTTTGAAATGATACAGGACCGGATTTTAAGCTTTGTTTCCAATCACGCAGAGATTGCCTACGATCAGTTGAAGCGCCTTATGCTGAATACGGAAATGCTCACCAGAGACTTAGGCACCGTTCTCGTGGGCGAGGAAACCGTAAAAGAAGGCCTGATCAACGAGGTAGGCGGAATAAAGGATGCTTTGAAAAAATTATATGAACTGATGGAAACTGCTTCCCGTTAATCGTTGCAATTCTCCCGATTTTTTTGTATACTGTTACCAACGGATAGAAGGGGGAAGTATTGTGCCTGAGACAACGAAGAAACGTACAACAGCAAAAAAAGGAAAAAACGGGAGAACAAGAAACTCCGGCGCCAAAAAAAATGTGATTTTGCCGGAACCGGAATTTATCCATTCAGAAGTAGTGATCATTATGTCATTTTTGGCTGCGTCCATTCTGTTTTTAAGTAACTTTCACTTGTGCGGCGTGGTAGGGGATTTTCTGCGGAGCATACAGCTTGGCATATTCGGAAGTGTGGGATATATAGCGCCTGTGCTGCTGTTTGCAGGAACGGCGTTTTACATTTCCAATCAGGGAAATCCCAGGGCAGCTTTTAAACTGGCGTCTTTTATTCTGGCGCTGGTTTCTTTGTGTGGATTTTTACAGCTCCTTTTTGGCGGAAAAGCCGGTGAGGGAGCTGGACTTGCCGACATTTATTTTGAAGCCTCTGTCAGCGGAAGGGGGGGCGGTATTATAGGCGGTCTCCTGGCCGGAGGTCTCACCTCCATTATCGGCGTTGTAGGAGCCTATCTGGTAATAGGGGTCCTTCTTGTCATATCTGCAGTATGCATTACGGAAAAGTCTTTTGTAGATATTGTGAAAAAGGGAAGCGGAAAGGCGTACCGTCATGCCAAGGAAAATGTGGATATGCATATGGAGCTCCATGCAAAGCGCCAGGAAGCCCGCAGGCAGCTTTGGGAAGAGCAAAAGCTTCGTGGAGTCAATTTAGACGCCACAAAGCTGGAGGCGGCCCAGGAAGAAAATTATCCGGAACCGGCTGAGGAAATTTCCAATGATCTTGGGGAGGATATTATGGCCCAGGCAGACCGGCTGTCTGCCCTTACCGCTGTAGAAACCGCCGAACCTAATCCGGCGGATATTTTCCGGGGCAGTATTTCGCCGGTCGTGGAGAATGAAGAGGATATCGTTCCCTTTGATCCTGACGGAGGGACTGGGGCTTTTGGAGAGGCTCTGGAAGAATCTTCCATATATATGAAGAAAGAGATGAGAACCTTAAAGGAAATGGAGGTTGTGGAAGAGGATGTCTATCCTGTTGAGGAAAATGACACCTTTTCCATTCCCCAGGAACCAAAGCAGGTGGTCACTGCTTCCGGAAAGATCATAGAGACAGATACGGAAGCCCTTCAGAAAAAACTGGAAAAGAAACGGGAAGGGGCATCAAAGGAAGACGGTTTAAGCGTCAGCCAGGAAATCAGGCAAAAGCAGGAGACCGTAAAGGTGGAATATAAATTTCCGCCCCTCTCCCTCCTTAAAAAAGGGAAAACGTCGGTTTTTTCCGACAGAGAATACAAGGATACCGCTATCAAGCTTCAAAGGACCCTTCAGAATTTCGGTGTAGGGGTTACGGTAACCAATATAAGCTGCGGACCTTCTGTAACCAGGTATGAGTTGCATCCGGAGCAGGGAGTAAAGGTCAGCAAGATCGTAAGTCTGGCAGATGATATTAAATTGAGCTTAGCGGCTGCGGATATCCGTATTGAAGCCCCCATACCCGGAAAATCGGCGGTGGGAATCGAGGTTCCCAATAAAGAAAACCAAATGGTATACTTACGGGATATTCTGGAGGCAGACGGTTTTCAGAAACATTCCTCTAAAATTGCCTTTGCGGTGGGCAAGGACATCGGCGGGCAGGTGGTTGTCACGGACATTGCAAAGATGCCCCACCTTCTGATCGCCGGGGCTACTGGTTCCGGTAAATCCGTGTGCATCAACACCCTGATCATGAGCATCATCTTTAAGGCTGACCCTGAGGATGTGAAGCTGATCATGGTGGATCCCAAGGTTGTGGAGCTGAGCGTTTATAATGGTATTCCTCATTTGCTCCTCCCAGTGGTCACTGACCCGAAAAAGGCTTCCGGTGCCCTTAACTGGGCGGTGGCGGAGATGACGGACCGCTATAATAAGTTTGCCCAGTACAATGTCAGGGAAATCAAAGGATATAACGAAAAGGTGGAAAGCATAAAGGACATTGAGGATGAGGATAAGCCGAAGAAAATGCCACAGATCGTCATCATCATTGACGAGCTTGCGGATTTGATGATGGTTGCCCCTGGAGAGGTGGAGGATTCCATCTGCCGCCTGGCCCAGCTTGCCAGAGCGGCTGGCATTCACTTAGTTATTGCCACCCAGCGTCCTTCGGTCAATGTCATCACAGGACTGATCAAGGCCAATGTTCCATCCAGGGTGGCCTTTGCGGTTTCTTCCGGCGTGGATTCCAGGACCATCATTGATATGAACGGTGCGGAAAAGCTTCTTGGTAAAGGTGATATGCTGTTTTATCCGGCAGGCTATCCAAAGCCAATGCGGGTTCAGGGCGCTTTTGTATCAGATTCCGAAGTCTCAAAGGTGGTGGATTTCTTAACAGAGCAGGGAATGACCCCTGATTATAATCCGGAAGTGGAAAGCATGATCACTTCAGCACCTGTAGGCGGAGAGACCAAAGGCGGCGGAAATGACCGGGATGAATATTTTGTCCAGGCCGGGAAATTTATCATTGAAAAGGACAAAGCATCCATTGGTATGCTCCAGAGAATGTTTAAAATAGGCTTTAACCGGGCGGCCCGTATCATGGACCAGCTGGCAGAAGCCGGTGTAGTGGGGGAAGAGGAAGGTACCAAGCCCCGTAAGGTATTGATGAGCCTGGAGGAATTTGATGAAATGCTTTCCCAGGGTTATTAAATAAAGCTGTATCATTTACATAGAAGGAGGACTGGGAAATGAGAACAGATATTGAAATCGCGCAGGAGGCAGCAATGCTGCCTATTAAGGATGTGGCTGCTTCCTATGGGATCAGTGAAGATGAACTGGAGCTTTACGGGAAATATAAGGCAAAGCTGACTGACGAGCTATGGGACCGGATAAAGGACCGTACTGACGGCAAGCTGGTTCTGGTGACCGCCATCAACCCCACTCCGGCAGGAGAAGGGAAAACTACAACTACCGTTGGTCTTGGACAGGCATTAGGGAAAATGGGAAAGAATGCCATGATCGCTCTCAGGGAACCTTCCCTCGGACCATGCTTTGGTATCAAGGGCGGAGCGGCAGGGGGCGGCTATGCCCAGGTTGTGCCGATGGAAGACTTAAATCTTCATTTTACCGGTGATTTTCATGCCATAACTTCGGCAAACAACCTACTTGCAGCCCTGTTAGACAATCATATCCACCAGGGTAACACTCTTGGAATCGACACCCGCCAGATTCTCTGGAAGCGTTGCCTTGACATGAATGACCGCGCCCTTAGAAATATTGTGGTCGGCCTTGGTTCCAAGGCGGAAGGTTTTGTGAGGGAAGATCATTTCGTGATCACGGTGGCATCGGAGATCATGGCGATCCTTTGTCTTGCAAATGACATGGAAGATTTAAAAGAACGGCTGGGAAGAATTATTGTAGCATATAATTATGCTGGGGAGCCTGTGACTGCCTCCCAGTTAAATGCAGTAGGAGCTATGGCTGCTTTATTAAAGGATGCCTTAAAGCCAAATCTGATACAGACTCTGGAACATACCGGCGCAATCGTTCACGGCGGCCCCTTTGCAAACATTGCCCACGGCTGCAACAGCGTACGTGCCACAAAGACGGCCTTAAAGCTGGCCGATATCGTTGTGACGGAGGCAGGGTTTGGCGCTGACTTAGGCGCAGAAAAATTCCTGGATATCAAATGCAGGAAGGCAGGATTAAAGCCGGATGCCATTGTGCTGGTTGCAACGGTGAGGGCTCTTAAATACAACGGCGGAGTGCCAAAGGACCAGTTAAAGGAAGAGAACTTAGATGCCCTTGAAAAAGGTATTGTCAATCTGGAAAAGCACATTGAAAATATGACGAAATACGGAGTTCCGGTCATCGTTACCCTGAATTCCTTTATCACCGACACAGAGGCAGAATACCGGTTTGTAAAGAAGTTCTGCGAAGAGAGAGGCTGTGAATTCGCCTTATCCCAGGTGTGGGAAAAAGGCGGAGAGGGCGGTACAGAGCTGGCGGAGAAAGTTCTTTATACCCTGGAAAATAAGGAAAGCAGCTTTGCTCCCCTTTATCCTGATGAAATGGGACTGGAAGATAAGGTGGCCGCAGTTGCAAGGGAAATCTACGGTGCAAATGGGGTGTCCTATGCTCCGGCGGCTTTAAAAGCCATCAGAAAATTTGAAGAAATGGGCTTTGGCAGCCTTCCTGTCTGCATGGCAAAGACCCAGTATTCCTTATCCGATGACCAGACAAAGCTTGGACGGCCGGAAGGCTTTGACATTACCGTGCGGGATGCTTACGTATCCGCAGGAGCCGGCTTTGTGGTCATTTTAACCGGAGCCATCATGACCATGCCAGGCCTTCCAAAGAAGCCGGCCGCAGATAATATTGACGTAAATGAAGATGGAGTAATCACCGGATTATTCTGATTGGGAGGTTTTATGAAGTTTAAAGAATGGCTAAAAGACTTAACATATGAGGTAATACAGGGAAGCCTTGACGTAGACGCAGAGGATGTGATTTATGACTCCAGAAAAGCCCGGAAGGGAGTTGTATTCGTCTGTATGAAGGGTACAAGAACCGACTCCCATGATTTTATCCCGGACGTGGTGGCTGCAGGGACGGAGATCCTTGTATTAGAACGAAGGACAGAGATCCCGGATGGCGTAACCGCTGTCCTTGTACATAATGCAAGAGAAGCCCTGGCTCTTCTTGCGGCAGCCAGATTCGGTTATCCTGCAGAAAAGATGGTGACCATCGGCGTGACAGGAACCAAGGGAAAGACCACCACCACCCACATGATCAAAACGATTCTGGAGGCCTGCGGAAAGAAAGTGGGAATGATCGGAACCACAGGTATTGTCATCGGCCAGGAAGTAACGCCTACGGTGAATACCACCCCCGAGTCTTATGAGCTTCACCAGGCTTTCAGCCGTATGGCAGAGGCCGGCTGTGAATACATGGTGATGGAAGTTTCCTCCCAGGCCTTTAAGATGCACCGGGTAGACGGGATCCGTTTTGATTATGGACTGTTTACCAATATTTCTCCTGATCATATCGGGCCGGATGAGCATAAGGATTTTGAAGAATATCTTTATTATAAATCCCGTATCTTTTCCTGCTGTAAAGTGGGAATCATGAACGGCGATGATGACCATTGGGAGGAAGTAATAAAGGATGCCTCCTGCAGGCTCTATTCCTTTTCCATGGAGAAAAAGGATACAGATTTTAAGGCAGAGGCTATCCGATATATCGCCCAGCCGGATTTTGTCGGACTGGAATTTGACATCAAAGGGATCTGCGAGCTTTCTGTACGGGTGAATATTCCGGGCCGGTTTAATGTTGCCAATGCCCTGGCTGCAGTCAGCGTTTTAAGCTTTTTAGGGCTGCCCAAGGAGAATATCTGCCATGGTCTGGAACATTTAAATGTAAACGGGCGTATGGAAATCGTATATGCTTCTGAAAAATGCACGGTGATCGTGGATTATGCCCATAATGCCGTCAGCATGGAAAGCCTGCTTTCAACTCTCAGGGATTATCACCCCAAACGCCTTGTCTGTGTATTTGGCTGCGGCGGAAACCGTTCCAAAGACCGGCGCATTTCCATGGGAGACAGCGCGGGACGTCTGGCGGATTTTACCATCATCACTGCGGATAATTCCAGGTACGAAAAAACAGAAGATATCATCGCAGATATCAGGGGAAGTCTTGAAAAGACCGGAGGGAAATTCATGGAAATTCCGGACCGGAGAGAAGCGATCTGCTACAGCATCACTCATGCCCAGCCAGGCGATATGATTGCCATCATTGGAAAGGGACATGAGGATTACCAGGAAATGAACGGGGTCCGCTACCACTTTTCAGACAGGGAAGAGGTTTTAAAAGCGGTGGATTCCCAGCTTTCAAAGGAAGCTTAAAAAGGAAGGCAGCGATCATAAAGAAAATGCCGGAAGCCGTAAGAAAATGCGGCTTTCGGCATTTCCACGGTAGATGACAGATGAAAGGAATGTACGCCGGAGGCGAACATGGAACGGAGGAAGTAATGGTGAATATGAGGGTAAAGGAAATACTTTCAGCCACAGGCGGAAGACTTCTTTGCGGAAGTGAGGATACGGTTCTGGAACATATTAGCATTGATTCCAGGACAATGAAGGGGAATGATCTGTTTGTCCCCATCATCGGGGAAAGACAGGATGCCCACCGTTTTATTGAGCAGGCTTTTGATAACGGGGCTGCTGCGGTCCTTACCAGCCGGCATGATGCCATGGACTCGGCCAGACCGTGGATCAGAGTGGAAGATACGAAAAAGGCTCTTCAGGCCATTGGCAGCTATTACAGAGACCGTCTGAGCCTTCCCCTGGTCGGCATTACAGGAAGCGTGGGAAAGACCACCACAAGAGAGATGGTGGCCTGCGCTTTGTCTGCACGTTATTCTGTCTATAAGACCCCTGGAAATCATAACAGCCAGGTAGGAGTACCCATCACCATATCGGAAATATCTCCAGAGGATGAAATCGGAGTCATTGAGCTGGGGATGAGTGAGCCGCGAGAACTGACTGTTATTGCAAAGATTGCAAAGATCCAGATGGCTGTGATCACCAACATCGGAGTGACTCATATTGAGCAGCTTGGTTCCCAGGAAAACATTTACAGGGAAAAGCTGACCATTCAGGATGGGTTGGAAAAAGGCGGAATCCTTTTTTTAAACGGGGATGACCGGCTTTTAAAGGCAACAGAGGCAAAAGAAGGCTGTAAGACCATCTATTACGGAACCGGGGAAAATTGCGATTACAGGGCTTTGGATGTTCATTTGGAAGAGGGCTTTCCGGCCTTTACTGCAGCTTTCGGCCCCAATAGGGTCCCTGTGCGCCTGACAGTAATGGGAAGTCATAATGTGCTGAATGCCATGGTATCTCTTGCGGTGGCATCCGAGTGTGGTATTCCCATGGAGGAAGCTGCCAAATGTCTTCAGGAATTTACCGGTTTTAAGAACCGGCAGCAGATTTATTACGTGGGAGGCATGACCATTATTGACGATACATATAACGCAAGTCCTGTTTCCATGAAAGCGGGACTGGAGGTTCTGGGTTCCATCACAAAAGCGGAACGAAGGATCGCTGTACTGGCCGATATGAAGGAGCTGGGAGAAAAATCTCCCGAATACCATTATGAAATCGGAGAATACATTGCAGAGCATCCGGTATATGAGGTGGTGACCTTAGGAGAGCTGGCAGGGGAAATTGCCAGAGCCGTAAAGGAGCATGCTCCTCAGATTCTGGTAAAGGAATTCATGGAACCGGATGGGCTGGTGTCTTATTTAAAAGCGGAATTAAAGGAAGGGGACTGCGTGCTGTTTAAAGGCTCCAACAGCATGAAGCTCAGTCCGGTGGCGGAGGAGTTTTACTTGAACTGAGAGTCTTTTGGAGCCTGTTATGCCCAAAGGACATGGGCAGAAAAGAGGAAACCAATGGCAGAACGATTTGCCCGGATTATTATTGATATTTCCCATGAAAAGGTTGACAGAACCTTTGATTACCGGATTCCGGCAGAGCTTCTTGAGGAGGTTGCTGTTGGGTCCCTGGTTTTGATCCCTTTTGGAAAAGGGAATTCCATGCGGAAAGGATATGTGGTCGGAATTGCCGGTCATGCTGATTATGATTCGGATAAGATTAAGGAAATAGCAGGGATCGTGACGGATGGCGTATCAGCGGAGTCCCTGCTCATCTCCCTGGCATGGTGGCTGAAAGAGCAGTATGGGTCCACCATGAACCAGGCATTAAAAACCGTGCTTCCTGTGAAGCAAAAGGTGAGACCA
Organism: Lacrimispora indolis DSM 755; assembly: GCF_000526995.1. Classification (NCBI taxonomy): domain Bacteria; kingdom Bacillati; phylum Bacillota; class Clostridia; order Lachnospirales; family Lachnospiraceae; genus Lacrimispora; species Lacrimispora indolis. The sequence goes on from NZ_AZUI01000001.1 coordinate 4,924,788, forward strand.
AGGGAAAAAAAGGTGCTTAGAAGCCTTTTGGACCATTCTCAGCTTTTAAAAGCCTTAGAGGAGGCGGAAAAAAAGAGCTATAAGGCCAGGGCACGGCTTTTTCAGGCACTTTTGAAAAATTCCGTCATTCCCTATGAAATTGCAGTCAATCAGATGAACCTATCTGCAGCTACCTTAAAACCGGTTATTGAAAAGGGATACGTAAGCCTTGACCGTGAGGAGGTTTACAGAAATCCTGTTAAGGCAGAGGCAAAAGAAGGGCGCAGTGTGCTTTTAAATGAGGGGCAGCAAACCATTGTAGACAGCTTTTGTCTGGATTACTCTCAAAATATAAGAAAGACCTATTTGATTCACGGCATCACGGGAAGCGGTAAGACGGAGGTTTATATGGAATTGATCCAAAGGGTCATAAAGGATGGAAAGCAGGTGATCGTCCTCATTCCGGAGATCGCCCTGACCTACCAGACTGTCCTTCGTTTTTACGGAAGATTTGGAAACCGCGTGTCCATCATTAATTCAAGATTATCGGCAGGAGAACGGTATGACCAGTTTGAACGGGCAAGAAACGGGGATATTGATATCATGATCGGCCCCCGCTCGGCCCTGTTTACCCCCTTTTCCCGCCTCGGCCTGATTCTCATAGATGAAGAGCATGAAGGGGCTTACAAAAGCGAAGTATCCCCAAGATACCATGCCAGGGAGGTGGCTGTAAAAAGGGCTTCCATGCAGGGGGCATCCCTGGTTTTAGGCTCGGCAACCCCTTCCCTGGAGGCTTATACAAAAGCCCTTCAGGGAGAATACCGGCTTTTTTGCCTGACAGAACGGGCAAAAAAAGACAGCCGTCTTGCAGACGTATCTGTAGTGGACTTAAGGCAGGAGCTTAAGGAAGGCAACAAGTCCATTTTCAGCCGAAATTTAAAGGCTTTGATGGAAGACCGGCTGGAAAAGCGGGAACAAATCATGCTGTTTATCAACAGGCGCGGCTATGCGAACTTTGTATCCTGCCGTTCCTGCGGGGAAGCCATTCGCTGCCCCCACTGTGATGTGACCCTGACACTCCATAATAACAGCCGCCTTGTATGCCATTACTGCGGATATTCCATATCAATGCCGGACCGCTGTCCGTCCTGCAGCTCTCCATACATCGCTAATTTCGGTGTGGGGACTCAGAAAATTGAACAGATGACTAAAAAAATGTTCCCGGCTGCCAGAGTCCTGCGGATGGATCTGGATACCACTTCAAAAAAAGGGGGCCATGAAGAGATTCTCACCGCCTTTTCAGAGGGAGAGGCAGACATCCTCATCGGCACCCAGATGATCGTGAAAGGCCATGATTTTCCCAATGTGACCCTGGTAGGGGTATTGGCTGCGGACTTATCTTTAAATACCCCGGACTACCGCTCCGCAGAGCGGACTTTCCAGCTGCTGACTCAGGCGGCAGGAAGGGCCGGACGTGATTTCCGAAGCGGTGATGTGGTCATCCAGACCTACAGCCCGGAGCATTACAGCATTGTAACTGCTGCAAATCAGGACTACGAAGCCTTCTACCGGCAGGAAATGGCATACCGCCGCCTGATGAAATACCCTCCGGCAAGCGGTCTTTTAACCGTCCAGTTTTCTTCCCGGCAGGAAAGCCTGTTAAGCGAAGCCGCGGCAGCAGCAGCCGGATTCATCGCTTCTTTGGCGGACCAGGAAAGGGTACAGGTTATCGGCCCTGTGGAGGCGTCGGTTTACAAAATTAATGATATCTATAGAAAAATTTTATACTTGAAACAGGAAAACTATGATATACTAATAAAAATCAGGGATCAGATCGACGTTTTTTCAGAAGATCACCGGTCACTGTTTGACCAGGTAATGGTCCAATATGATTTTTCATAAATGAGAGGATACACCCTATGGGTATACCTTTATGCCCATAAAGCACGGGCAAGAAAGAGGATACACCCTTCGGGCATACCTTTATGCCCGGAAAGAATGGGCAAGAAAGAGGATAAAGGAAAATGGCAATTAGAAAGATCAGAACCATTGGAGATGAAATTTTAAGAAAACACTGTAAGCCTGTAAAAGAGATCACACCAAGGATTACAGAGCTGATTGGGGATATGTTTGAAACCATGTATGATTCCAACGGAGTCGGCCTTGCGGCTTCTCAGGTGGGGGTTTTAAAACAAATCGTTGTATTGGATGTTGAGGATGGCAACCAGTATGTTCTCATTAATCCGGAAATCCTGGAGACAAGGGGAAGCCAGACCGGGCCAGAGGGCTGTCTTAGCGTACCTGGAAAATCAGGAATCGTTACAAGGCCGGAATACGTAAAAATAAAGGCTTATGATGATGCCATGGAGCCTTATGAACTGGAGGGGGAAGGACTTTTAGCCAGGGCGATCTGTCATGAATGCGATCATCTAAACGGTGATTTATACGTAGACAAGGTGGAAGGCGAGCTGGAGGATGTCACCCCTGACGAGGAGGAAGAAGAAGGAGAGGTTGAAGAATAATTATGCGTATCATATTTATGGGAACGCCTGATTTTTCCGTTCCAGCCCTTGTGGCGTTAAAGGAGGCCGGGCATGAAATTCTTGCAGTAGTTACCCAGCCGGATAAACCAAAGGGAAGAGGTAAGGAAGTCCAGATGACTCCTGTAAAGGAGAAAGCGCTGGAATACCAGATCCCTGTTTATCAGCCGGTCAAGGCAAGGGATCCGGAGTTTGTTAAAATCTTATCAGATATGGATCCGGAATTGATCGTAGTAATCGCTTTTGGACAGCTCCTGCCGAAATCCATTCTGGATATTCCAAAATACGGCTGTGTAAATATCCATGCGTCCCTGCTTCCCAAGTACCGCGGAGCATCTCCCATACAGTATGCGGTCATTAACGGAGAAAAGGAAAGCGGAGTTACGACCATGATGATGGCTGAATCCCTGGATACGGGAGATATGCTGGATCAGGAAACCGTTGCTTTGGAAGAAAAGGAAACCTTTGGCAGCCTTCACGATAAGCTGAGCGCGATGGGAGGCAGACTTATTTTAAAAACCATTGAAAAGCTGAAAGAAGGGACTGCCATCCGCATTCCCCAGGATGATTCCGGGACCTGCTATGTAGGCCTGATAAAAAAGTCCATGGGAGATATTGACTGGTCAATGGATGCAGTATCCATTGAACGCCTGATCAGAGGATTAAACCCATGGCCCAGCGCTTATACCGCCTGGAACGGAAAAGTGATAAAACTGTGGGAAGCAGAAGTTGTGGATAAAGAGTATGAGGGCGTCTGCGGCCAGGTGGCAGAAGCAGGCCGTGACTCTCTGGTCATAAAGACCGGAAAAGGCGGCTTGTCCATCCGCAAGCTGCAGCTGCAGGGAAAAAAATGTATGGATATTGATGCATTTCTCCGCGGATACCACATTGGGGAAGGCGCTGTTTTAGAACGGCTTGCCGGTATACCTTCAAGCCCGGAAAGCTTGGGCAGGAAAGAAGAAAGGAGAGTCTGATTATGTATTATGGCGGAATGATGGGATATTATATGGATCCCACCTGGATCCTTGTTATCATCGGAGCAGTTTTGTCCATGGTGGCATCTGCAAGGGTAAACAGTACATTTAACAAATATTCAAAGGTGAGAAGTATGTCTGGAATGACCGGTGCGGAAGCGGCAAAGCGCCTTCTGACTTCCCAGGGCATTTATGATGTTCAGGTAAGGTCCGTAGGCGGGCAGCTTACGGATCATTATGACCCCAGGACCAAGACCGTGAACTTGTCTGATTCTGTTTACGGTTCTACCTCAGTTGCTGCAATCGGCGTTGCTGCACATGAATGCGGTCATGTTATGCAGGACCATACAGGCTACATTCCCTTAAAGCTTCGGGGGGCCATTGTTCCTGCAGCCAATATCGGTTCCAAGGCAGCGCTGCCCCTGATCATTCTTGGAGTTATCATTGGAGGAATCGGTTCTCCCCTTGTTAATATCGGGCTGATCCTGTTTTCTCTGGCTGTTATTTTCCAGCTGGTCACTTTGCCTGTGGAATTCAATGCATCCAGCCGGGCAGTCACTCTTCTCGGCCAGGTAGGGATCTTAGGAGATCAGGAATTAGGCTATACCAGAAAAGTGCTGGGCGCAGCGGCCCTGACCTATGTGGCGGCCCTTGCAGCCACCGTACTGCAGCTTTTAAGGCTGGTGATCCTGTTCGGAGGAAGAAGGAATGATGACTAAGGAGACCGGCAGCGTGGGCGATAGCAGAGAAATTGCGCTGGATATCCTCCTTGAGATCCTGGAGCGGGGAGGCTACAGCCATATCATCCTGCGCCAGGCCCTGAATAAGTATCAGTACTTAAATAAACCGGAACGGGCCTTCATTTCCAGAATAGCAGAAGGAACCGTGGAATACCTGCTTCAGATCGATTATATCATCAATTCCTTTTCCAATACAAAAGTACAGAAAATGAAGCCGGTGATACGCACCATTCTCCGCATGTCGGTATACCAGCTTCTTTATATGGACCGTGTTCCTGATTCAGCCGTGTGCAATGAAGCGGTAAAGCTTGCCGTAAAGCGTAAATTTACAGGATTAAAAGGCTTTGTCAACGGCGTGCTGAGAAATATTTCCAGAAATAAAGAGGGCATTACCTGGCCTGATGACTCCATCCGCTATTCCATGCCTTCCTGGATCACATCTATGTGGGAGGAAACCTATGGCAGGGAGACGGCAGTCACCATGATGGAATCCTTTTTAAAGAATAAAAAGACAATTGTCCGCTGTAATTATGCAAAAGCTTCCAAAGAAGAAATTCTGCAGAGCCTTAGAAACCAGGGAGCAGAAGTGAGTGAGTCCGGAATTTCAGAAGCTGTGCTTTGCATTGAAAAATATGATTATCTGGAAGGCTTGGAGGCATTCCAAAAGGGATTTATCCAGGTTCAGGATCTAAGCTCAAGTTTTGTGGGCGAAATCGCAGATCCGAAAAAAGACGATTATGTCATTGATGTCTGCGGTGCGCCGGGAGGAAAGAGCATCCATATCGCAGATAAGCTTGACGGGACTGGTATGGTGGAGGTCCGGGATTTAACCCTCTCCAAAATAGACATGGTCCAGGAAAATATAAAACGGTGCGGATTTTCAAATATCAGGACAAAGGTCCAGGATGCCCTTGTTCTTGACCCTGATTCCATGGATAAGGCGGATATTGTCATTGCTGATCTGCCCTGTTCCGGGCTTGGGATCATTGGACGAAAGCCTGATATCAAATACCGCATGACGCCGGAAGACTTAGAATCCCTGGCAGCTCTTCAGCGGGAAATATTGTCGGTTGTCCAGGCTTATGTAAAGCCGGGAGGACGGCTGATTTTCAGCACATGTACCATTAACAGAAAAGAAAATGAAGAAAATGCCCAGTGGTTCATTGATCATTTTCCCTTTGACTGCATCGATCTGAAAGGAAAACTGGGAGATAAGCTGGCTTCAGCCGCCGCAAAACAGGAATATATACAGCTTCTGCCGGGAATCCATCCATGTGACGGATTCTTTATTGCGGCATTTCAGAAAAGGTAGGCAGCCTTTACACCCGAAAACATGGGCGGAATAGAGGAACGCCCTGCGGGCATACCTTTATGCCCAAAAACATGGGCGGAATAGAGGAAATGTAGAATGGATAAGATAGATATAAAATCTCTGGATATGGAGAAACTGACAGCCTTTTTGGTGTCAATCGGAGAAAAACCATTCCGTGCAAAGCAGCTCTATGAGTGGATGCACCGGAAACTGGCGGCTGATTTTAATGAAATGACAAATCTTCCTAACTCCATGAAGGAGAAGCTGCTGCAGCTGACAGAGCTTACCTCCCTTACCGTTGTGGAGGAAAAGATCTCAAAAATAGATGGTACAAGAAAATACTTATTCGCTCTTTCTGATGGGAATGTGATTGAAAGCGTTTTGATGAAATACAAGCATGGAAACTCCGTCTGTATTTCATCCCAGGTAGGCTGCCGCATGGGCTGCCGGTTCTGTGCCTCTACCCTTGACGGCCTGGAAAGAAACTTAAGCCCGTCGGAAATGCTTGATCAGATATACCGGATCCAGAAGATCACCGGGGAACGGGTTTCCAATGTGGTCGTTATGGGTTCCGGAGAACCTTTAGACAACTTTGATTATCTGATTCAGTTCATCCGTCTTCTTACAGATGAAAACGGACTTAATATCAGCCAGCGCAACATAACGGTTTCTACCTGCGGCATTGTGCCCGGAATCCTTCGATTGGCTGATGAGGATTTACAGATCACCCTGGCTTTGTCCCTTCATGCGCCAAACGATGAGGTCAGAAAAACCCTGATGCCTGTGGCGAACCGTTTCCCTCTAAAGGATGTGCTGGATGCCTGTCAGGCGTATTTTGAAAAAACAGGGCGAAGGCTCACCTTTGAATACAGCCTGGTAAGCGGTGTCAACGATAATTTAAAAGAAGCTTCCGCTTTGGCAGCCCTGTTAAAAGGCCAGCACGGCCATGTGAATCTGATTCCGGTGAACCCTATTAAAGAACGCAATTACGTGCAGTCAGACCGGAAAGCCATAGAGGCATTTAAAAATCTTCTTGAAAAAAACGGAATAAATGTTACTATAAGAAGAGAAATGGGAAGGGATATTAACGGTGCCTGCGGGCAGTTGAGAAAAAGCTTTTTAACCGAATCAGGGAAGTCCCCCGCTTCAAATGCGAAGAGAATTAATTAGTGGGGAGGGGACTTACTTGTATCAGATGGAGCATTGGTTCTGCCTGATAAGCAGCAATAGCTGCTATTTGATTATGAGCAAGTAGCGGAGCGGATTGCTAATATCCGCCTGACATCAGGAGTAAAGAGGAAGTGAGAATGAAACGATGAAGGCTTGCGCTATGACGGATACCGGAAGAGTCCGCACGGCCAATCAGGATTATGTCTATGCCCAGGCAGAGCCTTTGGGCACACTGCCCAATCTTTTTTTGGTTGCTGACGGCATGGGCGGTCATCAGGCCGGGGATTTTGCCTCCAGATATATTGCCGAAAATCTGGTGGACCACTTAAAACAGGCGGATTCGCCGGGGATTGTTCCGCTTCTTCGGGAGGGGATCTTAAAAGTCAACGGAATGCTTTACCAGGAATCCATGAAGAATACGGAATTAAACGGCATGGGAACGACCCTGGTGGCAGCAGTGATTGAGGATTCTACCATGTATGTGGCTAATGTTGGAGACAGCCGCCTGTATTTGGTGAGGAACCGGCTGCAGCAGATCACAAAGGATCATTCCTACGTGGAAGAGCTGGTGTCATTAGGCCAGCTGGAACGGGGAAGCCGGGATTACCGGGAAAAAAAGAATATTATAACAAGAGCGGTTGGTACAGAGGATAAGCTGGAGATTGATTTTTTTGAAGTCAGCCTGGAGCCGGGAGACTATGTGCTCATGTGTTCCGATGGACTCAGCAATATGCTTGAGGACGCTGAGATGGAAGAAATTATCTGCTCAGAACTGGAGCTGCCGGAAAAGGCAGAAAAATTAATTACAGTAGCCAATGACAATGGGGGGAAGGACAATATAGCTGTTGTTTTGATTGAACCCGAAATTGGCAGGGAGGTAAGCTTATGATCTTGAGACCGGGGACATTTTTACAGGACAGATATGAAATACTGGACCAGATTGGTTCCGGCGGGATGTCAGATGTGTATAAGGCCCTGTGCCATAAATTAAACCGCCCTGTCGCCATAAAGGTATTAAAGGAAGAGTTCAGTTCAGACAGCGGCTTTGTCGGTAAGTTTAAAATGGAGGCTCAGGCGGCTGCCTGTCTTTCTCATCCCAACATCGTAAACATTTATGATGTAGTGGACGAAGGAACCCTCCATTATATTGTTATGGAACTGATCGAAGGAATTACATTAAAAAATTATATTTCAAAAAAAGGCTGCCTTGATGTTAAGGAAGCCATCGGTGTGGCAATTTCTGTTGCACAGGGAATCGCGGCTGCCCACGAACAGGGCATCATACACCGGGATATCAAGCCTCAGAATATCATCATTGCCAGAGATGGAAAGGTAAAGGTAGCTGATTTCGGTATAGCCCGGGCTGCCTCTTCCCAGACCTTAAGCGCTACTGCGGTAGGCTCTGTCCATTACATATCGCCGGAACAGGCAAGAGGCGGTTACAGCGATGTCAGGAGCGATATCTATTCTCTGGGAATTACCATGTATGAAATGGTGGCCGGACGTGTTCCGTTTCAGGGAGATAATACGGTGACCGTTGCCCTGGCCCATTTGGAAGACCCCATAACACCGCCCAGTTTCTATAATGAGAACATACCGGTAGGACTGGAAAACATTATTTTAAAGTGCACCGAGAAAAAACCGGAATACCGTTATGGAAGCATGCATGAGGTCATATCCGATTTACGGAAAGCACTTGTCAATCCTGATGGGGATTTTGTCCAGTACAATTCCCAGGTGGATGATTCCCAGACGGTCATCATCGGAAAACCGGAGCTGGAGCAGATCCGGTCCGGCCGTAAGGTACAGGCAGATCCGGCGGCCAGCCGCAATGTCAGCAGGAATCAGGAGCAGAGGCCGGAACGACGCATGGAAAAAAATGCAGGCCAGCAGCCGGGCAACGGCAGAAACAGAAAACAGGATTCCGAGGATGATATCAATCCTAAAATCGAACGGCTTCTGACAGCGGCAGGTATTGTTGTGGCCATACTCATCGTGATCGTGCTGATAATTGTATTTTCCAAAGTGAGCGGTTTATTCCGTTCCGGTTCCCCTAAGGAGACCGAATCAACAGCAGAGATTTCTACGGAAGAAACCTTAAGCGACAAAAAGGTGAAAATGACCAGCGTTGTAGGTCTGGCAACGGATATTGCGGAACAGAAGTTAAAGGACAACGGCGGACTGTATATGAAGGTAAGTGATTACGTATTTCACGATACCATTGACAAAGGGGATATTGTGTCTCAGGACCCGGCAGAGGGCACAGTCATTGATAAGTACTCTGCTGTCTATGTTGTGGTCAGCAAGGGTCCGGAACACGTTGCCATTGACTTAACAAAGCTTGGCCTTGACAAAATGGATGGCGTTTCTGCAAAAGCAGCACTGGAAGGAAACGGCCTGATCGTCAATGTGGAGCAGAAGAATCATGATACTGTTACAACAGGATATGTGATCAGCTACAGCCCCTCCGAGGCAAAGGAAGGGGAGACCGTGACCCTGGTTGTAAGTACCGGCCCGGCTCTTGTAAACCCTGTAACCGTTCCCAATATTGCCGGTCAGACCCATGAAGTGGCCTTGGAAATGCTGGCTGACGTGGGACTGGTTGCGGGAACAGTGACAGAAGCTGCCTCCGAGACAGTTCCCTGGGGAAGTGTCATCAGCCAGTCCTTAACGGCAGACAGTCAGGTAGAAGCAGGAACCAGCGTGGACTTTGTGGTCAGCAGCGGAACAGCCCAGCAGTCCAAGGTTAAATATCTGGCTTCCATTGATAAATCTTATTCCCTGCAGAACATCATCGGGCCCGGCTCCGGCAGCACACAGCTTACCTTGAAGATACAGCTGAGGCAGTCGGTCAATGGAAAAGACGAAATCAGAGAGCTTATGGGACCTGTTACCATGACAGGAGACCAGATGCTTCCCGTATCATTTAAGAATATAGAAGGTGCTTACGGTGTTAACAGCGGAACCGTAGAGATCGTGAATGTGGAGACAGGCGATGTGATCAATTCATACTCCGTCACATTTATTCCGGTCCCCCAATCATAAGGAACAATATATGACAGGAAAAATTTTGAAAGGAATTGCAGGCTTTTACTATGTCCACGGTGGGGACGAAACCATCTATGAATGCAAGGCAAAGGGTATTTTCCGTAATAAAAACGTGAAGCCTCTGGTTGGAGATAATGTGGAATTTTCCGTTCTGGACAGCGTGGAAAAGAAGGGGAACATCGAACGAATCCTGCCGAGGAAAAATGCCCTGGTCCGCCCTGCCGTAGCCAATGTGGATCAGGCGCTGGTACTGTTTGCCATTACCCATCCGGAGCCTAACTTAAATCTGCTGGACCGTTTTCTGGTCATGATGGAGGTTCAGGAGCTTCCCGTAAAAATCTGTTTCAACAAAATCGATTTAACTGAAAATGAAAAAAGGCTGGCTCTTAGAGATATCTATGAGGCAGCCGGTTATCCCGTTTATTTTACCAGCACCTATGACAATCAGGGAATCCAGGAAATCAAGGAGCTGGTGCATGGGAGAACCACGGTTCTGGCAGGACCTTCCGGAGTTGGAAAGTCCTCCTTAACCAACCTTCTTTATCCTCAGGCTGATATGGAGACTGCAACGATCAGCGAGAAGATCCAGAGAGGAAAGCACACCACCAGGCATTCGGAGATTTTTGGCATGGGAGGGGATACGTACTTGATGGATACGCCGGGATTTAGCTCCATGTACATGGAAGATATGGAATGCAACCGGCTGAAGGATTATTTTCCTGAGTTTGAGCCTTATGAAGACGGCTGCCGTTTTCTGGGCTGTGTGCACATTGGAGAAAAGACCTGCGGCGTAAAGGATGCTGTGAAAGAAGGCAAAATAAACAGGAGCCGATATGAAAATTACCGGCTTTTATATCAGGAACTAAAGGAGAAAAGGAGATATTAATATGCTTAAACTTGCCCCTTCCATATTAGCGGCGGACTTTAAAATTCTTGGACAGCAGGTAACAGAGGTAGCGGAAGCAGGAGCCCAGTACATCCATCTGGATGTGATGGATGGAGCATTTGTGCCCAGCATTTCATTTGGGATGCCGGTGATCGGAAGCCTTAAGGGCTGCACAGACCGGGTATTTGATGTTCACATGATGGTGGAGGAACCTGGAAGGTATATAAATGATATGAAAGAAGCAGGAGCCGATCTCATCTGTGTCCATGCGGAAGCCTGTACCCATTTGGACCGCACCGTTAATCAGATCAAGGAAGCAGGGCTAAAGGCCGGAGTGGCTCTTAATCCGGCAACGCCCTTATCGGTCCTGGACTTCATTCTGCCTGAATTGGATATGGTTTTGATTATGACGGTAAATCCGGGCTTTGGCGGACAGAAGTTTATTCCATATACACTGGATAAAGTGAGGGCTTTAAGACAGATTTGCAGGGAAAGTCATCTTGAGACAGATATCCAGGTGGACGGAGGTGTGACCTGTGAAAATGTGAGGGAACTGATTGAAGCAGGCGCCAATGTATTTGTTGCCGGTTCAGCCGTATTTAAAGGTGATGCCGCCGCCAATACAAAGGCATTCTTAAAAATATTTGAGGAATATGAAGGGTGAAGAAAGAACGTCTTACAGGCATACCGTTATGTCCAAAAGACATGGACAAGAATAAGGAAATTACCGGCCTGGTGGTTACCGGCGGCACCATGGATTATGGATTTGCCGGAAGATTTTTGGAAAACAGAAGGTTTGATAAAATCATCGCAGTAGACGGAGGGCTGGCGGCCCTTTCTAAACTCCGGTTAAAGCCTGATGCCATTGTTGGAGACTTTGATACGGTGTCAGAAGATGTTCTGGCAGAATACAAAAACAGCCCGGACAGGATCACCTGGGAGATTCATAAACCGGAAAAGGATGAGACCGATACGGAACTGGCTCTTAATACTGCCATAGGTCTTGGCTGCTCCAGGCTGGTTCTGCTGGGGGCCACAGGCGGAAGGATGGACCATTTTATCGGCAATCTCCATCTTCTTTATGCCTGCCTGAAAAAAGGTGTGGAAGCCGCCATTGTTGATGAAAAAAACTGGATCACAGTGATTGATAAGGGAAGGACCTTTCAGGCTGAAAGATTATGGGGGAAATACATTTCTTTCCTCCCCTTGAGCGGAGAGGTGAAAAAGATCACACTGACCGGATTCAAATATCCTCTTTATGAAAAGGACATTGACTTAGGAACCAGTTTATGCATCAGCAATGAACTGACCGGTCCGGAAGGCACCATTGACTTTGAATCCGGGATCCTGATTTGTATCCAGTCCCACGATTAAACTGGTATGGTTTAATATATCTAAACTGGATATTTATATCATTCCACTTGCGTGCTAAGATAAAAAAATAAAAGCAGCAGGGAGGAATTACCAATGAGTAAAACAAATGACAGGATTTATAAAGTTGCGCTGACAGGACTGTTTGCAGCCATGTCTTATGTAGTATTTACATTCCTGCAATTTAAGATCACGCTTCCGGGAGGAGATGCCACCTCCATTCATCTGGGGAATGCGGTCTGCGTTCTGGGAGCGCTTTTGATCGGCGGGTTATACGGCGGTTTAGGCGGCGCCATCGGCATGACCATAGGAGATCTCTTTGACCCGGTTTATGTGGTATATGCACCGAAGACCTTTATCCTTAAGCTTTGCATCGGCCTGATTACCGGATTTTTGGCTCATAAAATCGGCAGGATTCAGGAATCCACTGATAAAAAGCATATCCTGACCTGGACCATTGCAGCCGCAGCAGGAGGTCTTTTGTTCAATGTGATTTTTGATCCCCTGATCGGTTACTATTATAAGCTTCTGATTCTGGGAAAACCGGCGGCAGAGCTGGCGCTGGCATGGAACGTTTTATCAACCTCCATTAATGCCGTGACTTCCACCATTGTGTCCGTCATCATTTACATGCCCCTTCGGGATGGCTTGGTCAGATCCGGACTGTTATCAAAAATTTATTAGGAGCTTTTATGACACCAGAAAAACATCAGAAAAAAATTGCTGTCATCAATGATTTATCGGGATATGGCCGCTGTTCTTTAACAGTGGCCCTCCCCATTCTTTCAGCATTAAAGGTCCAGTGCTGTCCTGTCCCCACTTCCATTTTATCCAACCATACCGGATTTCCCACTTACTTTTTTGATGACTATACAAAGAAAATGCCTTTGTATGTGGAACAGTGGAAAAAACTGGACCTATCCTTTGACGGGATTTACAGCGGATTCTTAGGCTCTGAGGAACAGATCGGTATTGTGGTTGACATGATCAGGGATTTCAGCACACCGGATACAAAGGTTATCGTGGACCCCATTATGGGAGATCACGGAAAGGCCTACCAGACCTATACGGAACGGATGTGCAGCCGCATGAGGGAACTGGTGGGATTTGGAGACATTGTTACACCGAATCTGACGGAAGCCTGCATCCTCACCGGAAGAGAATACCGGAGTTCGGGCTGGAAGCGCCGGGAGCTTCTTTCCATGGCGGCTGAGATATGGGATATGGGACCGGATTCCGTGGTGATCACAGGCATAAGGGAGGGTGGCTACGTGACCAACGTGGTGGCGGAAAAGGGCCGGGAGCCGCATTTCCTGCGTTCTCTTCATGTGGGAAGCGAACGGCCGGGGACGGGTGATGTGTTTTCCAGTATCCTGGCTGCTGAGACCGTAAAAGGCATTCCATTGACAGAAGCAGTGAAAAAAGCGGCCCGTTTTGTAAAGGCCAGCATTTTGAAATCCGATGAGCTTCATGTTCCGGTGAAAAACGGAGTGTGCTTTGAAGAAATCCTTTCTTTGCTCATTGGGAGATGAGAATGGAGAGGGAAATGCTTAAAAAGCGCGGGCAGAAAAGGGGAATTTTAGGAAAGGGGCTTTTCTTTGCCCTTTTTTTGTAGTATAATCAACGGCAGATTATTATGCGGGACAACTTTCGCAGAGAATATTGAGGAGAAACCAGGAGGAATACCATGTTAGATTTAAAGTTTGTAAGAGAAAATCCTGAAATTGTAAAGGAAAATATTAAGAATAAATTCCAGGACAGCAAGCTGCCGTTAGTTGACGAAGTCGTTGAACTTGATGAGAAGAACCGTGCGGCAAAGCAGGAAGGGGATGCCTTACGGGCTGAACGCAACAAACTTTCCAAACAGATCGGTGCCTTAATGGGACAGGGAAAGAAGGAAGAAGCGGAGGAAATGAAGAAGAAAGTGACTGACGCTTCCGAACATCTGGCCAAGTTGGAAGAAACAGAACATGAACTGGAAGAAAGAATCAAAAAGATCATGATGACCATTCCAAATATCATTGATCCCAGCGTACCTATCGGTAAGGATGACAGCGAGAACGTAGAGGTAGAGCGTTACGGTGAGCCTGTTGTGCCTGAGTTTGATATTCCGTACCATACGGAAATTATGGAAAGCTTTGACGGCATTGACCTTGACAGTGCAAGAAAGGTAGCAGGCAACGGCTTTTATTATCTAATGGGCGATATTGCAAGGCTTCATTCTTCCGTGATTTCCTATGCAAGAGATTTTATGATAAACAGGGGATTTACCTACTGTATTCCGCCATTCATGATCCGCAGTGAAGTGGTGACCGGCGTTATGAGCTTTGCTGAAATGGATGCCATGATGTATAAGATCGAAGGAGAGGATCTATACCTGATCGGTACCAGCGAGCATTCCATGATCGGAAAATTTATTGATACCATTCTTCCGGAAGGCAAGCTTCCTCAGACTCTGACCAGCTATTCCCCCTGCTTCCGTAAGGAGAAAGGCGCTCATGGCCTGGAGGAACGAGGGGTGTACCGGATCCATCAGTTTGAAAAGCAGGAAATGATCGTTGTCTGCAAGCCGGAAGAGAGCATGGATTGGTATGAAAAGTTATGGCAGAATACCGTTGATTTATTCCGCACTCTGGATATTCCCGTAAGAACCCTGGAATGCTGCTCCGGAGATCTGGCAGATTTAAAGGTGAAATCCGTAGATGTGGAAGCATGGTCTCCAAGACAGAAAAAGTATTTTGAAGTGGGAAGCTGTTCTAACTTAGGCGATGCCCAGGCAAGAAGGCTGAAAATCCGCGTTGCAGGAGACGACGGAAAGAAGTATTTTGCCCACACCTTAAACAATACAGTAGTTGCTCCTCCAAGAATGCTGATCGCTTTCCTGGAAAACAATTTACAGGCAGACGGAACCGTAAAGATTCCGGAAGCTTTACAGCCCTATATGGGCGGCATGAAAGCGCTTGTGCCGAAGAAATAAGAATTGACTGGGGTCCGGCTTTTTTTGAAAGGCTGGGCCTTTCCTTATTCCGGCCCATGCTTTTTGGGCAGTGCCCACCCCGCTTTATCGGGTGTTAAGGTATACCCGAAGGGTGTTTCCTTTAAAGAAGAATACCGGAGAATCCGGAATGAGTTTTTTTCCTATTCCCTGGGTAAGATGCGCGGTTGCAGTTGACAAGTGGCATAAGGAGTATGGTATGATGGATAGACAAAGACAGATGTGCAATCCGAAAATGGAAAACGTATCTGGTATAAAAAGAAAAGGAGTGACGGCGGTATGATTACATTTAACCACTTTAATTTTAATGTACTTGATCTGGAAAAGAGCTTAAAATTCTATAAGGATGCGCTGGGGCTTACCCCTGTGAGGGAAAAAACAGCGGCAGACGGTTCCTTCCGGCTGGTGTTTTTAGGCGATGGAAAAAGTGATTTCACTCTGGAACTGACCTATTTAACAGAACGAAAAGAGCCTTATAACCTGGGAGAATGTGAATTTCATCTGGCATTTCAGGCTGATGATTACGAAAGCTGCTATAAAAAGCATAAGGAAATGGGGATTATCTGCTTTGAAAACCCGGCCATGGGAATTTATTTCATCAGCGATCCCGACGGCTACTGGATCGAGATCATTCCCCCAAAATAAGGAGAAGCCGTGTATATTGATGTAAATGGAATCAAATTGTTTTATGAAGTGTCAGGCTCCGGTCCGGCCATTGTCCTTGTTCATGGAAACGGGGAGGATCACAGGATCTTTGATGAAACAGCGGAGCTTTTACGCAAAGATTATACCGTTTACGCCCTGGATTCCAGGGATCATGGAAAAAGTTCCCGGGTAAAGACTCTGGGCTATGATGAGATGGCTGAGGATGTGGCGGAATTTGTCAAAATAATGAACCTTAAAAGGCCTTATTTCTGCGGCTTCAGCGACGGCGGGATCATCGGGATCCTTGCTGCCGTCCGATACCCGGAGCTCTTTTCAAAGCTGGTGCTCTGCGGCGCGAATGCTTATCCCCAGGGCTTAAAATGGTACTGGCTCAAATTATTTACTGTCATGGAAACTTTAAATCATGATCCAAAGCTTCTGATGATGCTGAAAGAACCCAGGATCACAGGAAAAGACCTGGAGACCATCTGCGTTCCGGTACTTCTGCTGGCAGGAGAAAGAGATATGGTCCGTGAATCACATACCAATTACCTTGCCTCAAAGATAAAAGGCAGCTGTCTCCGGATCCTTCCGGGAGAGGATCATGGCAGCTACATCATCCATAGCAGGAAACTTTATTATTTCATGAAAAAGTTTCTTGAAAAACCTCTTCAAAGAGAAAAAAATGATTTAAATAAAGCAAGGGTGTAAAGAAAAAACACTTGACACCTTATGAAAAGTATTGTATGATATCCCAGGTGATGATATGGAAAGGATTGCAAGACAAGGCTTACTATATGATTTCTACGGCGCTCTTTTAACGGAGCATCAAAGGCATATTTATGAAGATGTGGTTTTCTATGACCTTTCTTTAAGTGAGATCGCAGAAGAACAGGGAATCAGCCGTCAGGGTGTTCATGACCTCATTAAACGGTGTGATAAGATCCTGGAAGGTTATGAAGAAAAGCTTCATCTGGTAAAAAAGTTTGAACAGACAAAAAAACTGGCCAGAGAGATTCAGAGTTTGACAAAAGAGTTTGCCGACAGGTCAGACATGAATCTGATCCGTCGCATCGAGGAGATATCGGGCGAAATCATCGAGCTGGAAGCTCATTAGGAGGGCGTTATATGGCTTTTGAGAGCTTATCCGATAAATTACAGAATGTATTTAAGAGCTTACGTGGCAAAGGACGCTTGTCTGAAGCCGATGTAAAAGCAGCCCTTAAAGAAGTGAAGATGGCTTTACTGGAAGCCGACGTAAGCTTTAAGGTTGTTAAACAGTTTATAAGTGCTGTACAGGAGCGGGCCATTGGACAGGATGTCCAGAACAGCCTGACTCCCGGACAGATGGTAATAAAGATCGTAAATGAAGAGCTGATAAAGCTGATGGGTTCTGAGACTACTGAGATTCAGTTAAAGCCTGCCAGCGATATGACCATCATCCTGATGGCCGGCCTTCAGGGTGCCGGTAAAACCACCACCACTGCCAAGATTGCCGGAAAACTTAAGGCAAAGGGCAGAAAGCCTCTTCTCGTTGCCTGTGACGTTTACCGTCCGGCTGCCATCAAGCAGCTGCAGATCAACGGTGAAAAGCAGGGGGTTCCCGTGTTCTCCATGGGAGAAAACCATAAACCGGCAGATATTGCAAAGGCCGCTGTGGCTTATGCGGCAAAAAATGACCAGAATGTAATCATTCTGGATACGGCAGGCCGTCTTCATATTGATGAAGACATGATGAACGAGCTGATTGAAATCAAAGAGACGGTGGAGGTTCATCAGACCATTCTGGTTGTAGATGCCATGACAGGCCAGGATGCGGTCAATGTGGCAGGAATGTTTAATGATAAGATCGGCATTGACGGCGTTATTATTACCAAGCTGGACGGCGATACAAGAGGCGGTGCGGCACTTTCCATCCGTGCAGTGACCGGAAAGCCGGTCCTTTATGTGGGCATGGGGGAAAAGCTTTCGGATTTAGAACAGTTTTATCCGGACCGTATGGCTTCCAGAATCCTTGGTATGGGAGACATTCTTTCACTTATTGAAAAAGCGGAACTTCAGGTTGACGAAGAAAAAGCAAAGGAATTATCCCAAAAGCTTCGCAAGGCAGAATTTGATTACAACGATTTCTTAGACCAGATGAACCAGATAAAGAAAATGGGCGGCATGGCAAGTATCCTTGGCATGATGCCAGGCATGGGACAGATGAAGGACATGGATTTTGATGAAAAAGCCATGGATCGGGTGGAAGCTATTATTCTTTCCATGACCAGCAAAGAACGGTTGAATCCGGAGCTTATGAAGAACGCTTCCAGAAAACAGCGTGTTGCAAAAGGTGCCGGCGTGGACATCAGCGAGGTAAACCGCATTGTAAAGCAGTTTGACCAGATGAAAAAAATGATGAAGCAGCTTCCCGGCATGATGGGCGGCGGAAAACGTCACGGCGGATTATTGGGCAAACTGAAATTACCGTTTTAATTTTAAAGTTAGCAAGGCAGTTTTCTGCATTCGCTATAAATTAGTTTTAGAATTCAAGATTTAAGGAGGTGAATTTCACAATGGCAGTAAAAATGAGATTAAAAAGAATGGGTCAGAAAAAGGCTCCTTTCTATAGAATTGTAGTTGCAGATTCCAGATCTCCAAGAGATGGCAGATTCATCGAAGAGGTTGGTTACTATGATCCTACCACAGAACCAAGCGTAATCAAGTTTAATGAGGAGAACGCTAAGAAGTGGTTAACAGCAGGTGCTCAGCCAACCGAAGTTGTAAGCAAGCTTTTAAAGATCGCCGGTATCCAGTAGTGAGAGGTGAAGCATATGAAGGAATTAGTAGAAGTAATTGCAAGAGCACTGGTTGATAATCCGGATCAGGTTGCTGTTACTGAAACCGTAAAAGAGGATGAAATCATCCTTGAACTTACGGTAGCACCTTCCGATATGGGTAAGGTAATCGGCAAGCAGGGCAGGATCGCAAAGGCCATCCGCTCTGTTGTAAAAGCAGCAGCTTCCAAAGAAGACAAAAAGGTTACTGTAGATATCCAGTAACCGGAAAAGACCGCCGGCCTGTCGGGACGACGGTCCTTTTGGTATTCAGCCGCAAATATTATGGAGAGACAGATGGAGAATTTGTTAAGAGTTGGCGTAATTTCATCCACCCATGGGGTGAGAGGAGAAGTAAAGGTTTATCCAACTACAGATGATGTAAACCGTTTTAAAGACTTAAAGAATGTGATCCTGGATGCCGGACGGGAACGTATGGAACTGGAAATCCAGGGCGTAAAATTTTTTAAGAATATGGTAATCCTTAAATTTAAAGGATATGATTCCATTGATGACATTGAAAAATACAAGGGAAAAGACCTGCTTATTACCAGGGATCAGGCCGTAGAGCTGGGACCGGATGAAAATTTCATTGTTGATCTGATCGGGCTTCGTGTAGTCACCGAGGATGGGAAGGACTTTGGAATCCTGACCGATGTGATTAAGACCGGAGCCAATGACGTTTACGAAGTAAAAACGACAGAAGGGAAGGAAGTCCTGCTTCCGGCAATCAGGGAATGTGTGCTGAATGTGGATTTGACAGAAGGTCTTGTTACGGTTCACATCATGGACGGGCTTCTGGATTAAGATAGAGGAGTGGAAATAAACAATGAATTATCACATATTAACCCTGTTTCCTGAGATGGTTCAAAACGGCCTTCATACCAGCATCATCGGGAGAGCGGCGGAAAAGGGCCTCTTATCCATTGAAGCCATTGATATCCGGGAATATTCCACGGACAAGCACCGTCATGTGGATGATTATCCTTATGGCGGAGGAGCCGGAATGGTCATGCAGCCCATGCCCATCTGTGAGGCATATGATGACTTGTGTGAGAAGATCGGAAAAAAGCCCAGGGCCATTTATATGACTCCCCAGGGAAGGGTTTTTAATCAGAAGATCGCGGAGGAACTGGCAAAGGAAGAGGACCTTGTTTTCCTATGCGGACATTATGAAGGTATCGATGAGAGAGCTTTGGAGCTGATTGCCACGGATTATCTTTCCATTGGTGACTATGTACTCACAGGAGGCGAGCTTCCGGCCATGGTCATGATCGACTGCATTTCCAGACTGATTCCCGGCGTCTTAAACAACGAGACTTCTGCTGAATTTGAATCCTTCCATGATAATCTTCTGGAATATCCCCAGTACACCAGACCGGAAGAGTACAGGGGACTTCGGGTTCCTGAAATCCTTTTATCCGGGCATCATAAGAATATTGATATCTGGCGGAGAGAACAGTCCATAAAACGGACCCTGGAACGCAGGCCGGACCTTCTGGCTGATGCCAGCCTGTCAAAAAAAGAGGCAGAATATTTAAAAAAACTTGAAAATGAGATGGAAAAACGGGAATGATTAGGAAAGAAAGGACTTGCATTCTAAGGTCCTTTATGATAAAATATATAACGTTGTGATGAAAAGGCGATGTTCCTCTGTTACGGATTCCAATTGCAAAGTATTAAGAACATCAAATAATATCAAGGAGGTTCACACAATGAACGAAATTATTAAGAATATTGAAGCAGCACAGTTAAAGCAGGCAGTTCCGCAGTTCTGCGTTGGCGATACCGTTAAGGTATACAACAAGATCAAAGAGGGAACCCGCGAAAGAATTCAGATTTTCGAAGGAACCGTTATTAAAAGACAGAATGGCGGCGCCAGAGAGACATTTACCGTAAGAAAGAATTCTAACGGCATTGGTGTTGAGAAGACCTGGCCATTACATTCCCCTTCCGTAGACAACATTGAAGTTGTAAGAAAGGGTAAAGTAAGAAGAGCAAAACTGTATTACTTAAGAGACAGAGTTGGTAAGGCCGCCAAGGTTAAAGAATCAGTTAAATAATTCCGGATCAGATGAGGGGGACAATGCAAATTGTCCCTTTCTTGACATGAGTTACTTATAGATGGGGTGTTTCATACATGGATTTCTATCACAGTGAAGATAATAATAAGCTCCGGCATGTAGTCAACTGGATCGTTGACATTGTTGTGGTGATCGCATTTGCATGGTTTCTGGTCTATGCTTATGGAACACAGATCCCGATTGCAGGTCATTCCATGCTCCCTCTTCTTACCTCGGATGATGTGGTTTTAATGGACCGTCTGGTCTATGATTTTAGCCATCCCAACCGGTTTGATGTGGTAGTATTTCAAAGAGAAGACCAGAAAATGAACGTAAAGCGGGTCATCGGCCTGCCTGGGGAAACCGTGCAGATAAAAAACGATGAAATCTATATTGACGGCGAAAAGCTTAAGGAACCTGCAGGTCCTGGCCGCATTTCCCTGGCAGGGCTTGCGGAAAAGCCGGTCAAGCTTGGAGATGATGAATATTTCCTGCTGGGTGACAACAGAGACAGCAGTGAAGACAGCCGCTTTGCCAATATCGGAAATGTAAGCAGAGGCCAGATCCAGGGAAAGGTATGGTTCCGGATTCTGCCGTTTGTAAAAATGGAACTAATTCGTTCGAAGTAGAGGAATGTTATGAATATACAATGGTATCCAGGTCATATGACCAAAGCCAAAAGGGCTATGAAAGAAGATATTAAATTAATTGATCTGATAATAGAGCTGGTGGATGCAAGAGTCCCTTTAAGCAGCCGGAATCCTGATATTGATGAATTAGGAGCCGGAAAGGCGCGCATGGTTCTGCTTAATAAATCCGATCTTGCAGATGAACGCTGCAACAGCGCATGGGAGTCTTATTTTGAAGCAAAAGGCTGCCACGTTGTTAAGGTGAATTCAAAAAGCGGAGCAGGTCTTAAGCAGATCAATGGTGTTGTTCAGGAGGCTTGCAAAGAGAAAATTGAGCGTGACCGCAGAAGAGGGATTTTAAACCGCCCGGTGCGGGCAATGGTGGTAGGAATCCCCAACGTGGGAAAATCTACCTTTATCAACTCCTTTGCAGGAAAAGCGTGTGCGAAAACAGGAAACAGGCCAGGCGTGACAAAAGGAAACCAATGGATCAGGCTGAATAAAAGCCTGGAGCTCCTTGATACTCCCGGAATCCTGTGGCCGAAATTTGAGGACCAGCAGGTAGGACTTAAGCTCGCTCTCATTGGATCCGTCAATGACGAGATACTGAATAAGGATGAACTTGCCATGGAACTCATCCGTTTCCTGACAAGAGAATATCCCCATGTTCTTTCTGAGAAATATGGCATAAAATCAGAAGATGTGCTGGAGGGATTAAAACAGGTGGCTCGGGTCAGAGCCTGTCTTGCAAAGGGCGGGGAGCTGGATTTAATGAAGGCTTCCAACCTTCTGATTGATGATTTCAGGAACGGAAGGCTGGGGCGGATGACTCTGGAGCGTCCTGCGGAATAGAGCAATAGGGTTTTGCTTTTTGAAAAAGAGCAAGACCCTGTTTTTTCAATCGTGAAATGAGAACTGGAGACAAAAATGAGAAAATTAACAGAAGAAAAGCTTCAGGAAGAACGGGAACGCCTGGAGAAAATGAAAGAGTTTGAACGCCGGTATGGAGATCATGTACTGGTTTGCGGCATAGATGAAGCTGGCAGGGGGCCGCTGGCAGGACCGGTGGTGGCAGGTGCGGCGATCCTTCCAAGGGACTGTGAGATCCTTTATTTGAATGATTCAAAAAAGCTGTCTGAGAAACGGAGAGAAGCTCTGTTTACAGAGATTATGGAAAAAGCCTCCTCTTTTGCAGTGGGTGTCGTGGGAGCGGACAGGATTGACGAAATAAATATCCTGCAGGCAACCTATGAGGCTATGAGGCAGGCTATAAGCAAATTGGATGCAGAGCCGGAAGTTTTTTTAAACGATGCAGTTACGATTCCGGGCATTGCTGCTTCCCAGGTGCCCATTATTAAGGGAGATTCCAAAAGTGTGTCCATTGCTGCTGCAAGCATTTTAGCAAAAGTTACCAGGGATCATATGATGGAAGAGTATGACAAATTGTTTCCGGAATATGGTTTTGCCAAGCACAAAGGGTATGGGACGGCTGCCCATATAAAGGCATTAAAGGAAATTGGCCCATGCCCCATTCACAGGCGCAGCTTTATAAAGAACTTTGTGGATTGACGAAAAATGGGGGATGTATTTGAAAAATCATCGGGAAGTCGGAAATGAGTTTGAGGATGCGGCTGCCGCATATTTGGAAAAAAATGGATATGTAATATTGGAACGGAATTATCGGGACCGCCTGGGTGAGATTGATATTATCGCAAAGAATGGGATAGAATTAGTCTTTGTGGAAGTAAAATACCGGCGGACTCTGGAGAAGGGTGATCCGGCGGAAGCTGTTCATCTTTTGAAACAGAGAAAAATCAGGAATGCTGCAAAAGGGTATTTATACCGACACCGTCTGGGAGAGGATATTCCCTGCCGGTTTGATGTGGTGGCGATCCTGGGAGAGGAAATCCGGCTGATTAAGGACGCATTTTAAACAAAGGTGTGATGAAAGATATGTGGAAACGAAGAGTTCAGGAAATGAGAATGGATTATAAAACAGTAGAAAAGGTACCTTATTTATCTTTTCCGATTTTAGAAAAAACAGGGCTTGTAAAGCAGGGTTTTTCAACGAAGCTGGGAGGAGTCAGTCAGGGAAAGTTTGCTACCATGAATTTTACATTTACCAGGGGAGATAACCGGGCCCATGTCCTGGAAAACTATAGCAGAATGGGAAAGGCCCTGGGAGTTGATGTGGAACGGATGGTCCTGTCCTATCAGACTCATACCACCAATGTCCGGCTGGTGACGGAAGAGGACGCAGGGAAAGGGATCATAAAGGAACGGGATTATGAAAATGTGGATGGATTAATCACCAATGTCCCGGGAATTACCCTGGTGACTTTTTATGCGGATTGTGTGCCCCTTTATTTTCTGGATCCTGTCCATCGGGCCATTGGGCTCAGCCATTCCGGCTGGAGAGGGACTGTGAACCGTATGGGGAAAATCACCCTAGAGAAAATGAGAGAAGCTTTTGGAACAAGGGCAGAGGAGGTGATCGCCTGCATTGGCCCCAGCATCTGCAGGGATTGCTATGAGGTAGGAAGCGAGGTCGCCCAGGAGTTTAGGAAGGGATTTGATAAAAGACATTGGGAAGGGATATTAGCTGAAAAGGAAGATGAGAAGTATTTGCTTGATCTTTGGAGGGCAAATGAGATTATCCTGTTGGAAACAGGAGTGAAGCAGGAAAATATCCAGGTCACGGATATCTGTACCCATTGTAATTCAGACTATTTATTTTCCCATCGGACGACTGGAAATGAGAGAGGGAATCTGGCGGCATTTTTAGGGCTTGCGGAGAAATAAAAAGTTTGATGACCAGGCCGGTCTAATTATAAAATGGCTTAAATACCGCGGTATTTAAGCCATTCATTATTGTTCTTTACCTGTTTTAAACTAAAACATATTTTTTTAATAAATTCTGTATCTTTTCTGTAGAAGAAAGGGCTCTGCTTATAGGCACGTCATGATTTAAGGAATTCACAATTGCCGCAATGTATTTACTGATGTCCGCCTCCACATACCATTCTCTTTCCAGTAATTCCTTGGGACGGTGGTTTAGATTGGTGGTAACGACACAGTCAATGTAGCCGCGGTTGTAATACTCGTCGAATTTGGTCAGTCCGTTGGTGAAGAGGCCGAAGGTACAGCATACGATTACCTTGTCCGCCTTTCGATCTTTTAATTCCTTTGCAGTATCCAGCATGCTCTCTCCGGAAGAGATCATATCGTCTACAATCAGCACTGTTTTGCCTTCTACGGAGGAACCTAAGAACTCGTGGGCAACGATAGGGTTGCGTCCGTCCACCACTTTGGAGTAGTCCCGTCTCTTATAGAACATACCCATATCCACGCTTAAGTTGTTTGCCAGGTACACAGCACGGTCCATAGCGCCTTCATCCGGGCTGATGACCATTAAATGCTCCTTATCGATCCTTAAGTCCGGATACTGCTTTAACACTGCCTTGACAAACTGGTAGGTAGGCATGAAATTGTCAAAGCCGCTTAAAGGAATAGCATTTTGAACACGGGGATCATGGGCGTCAAAGGTGATGAGGTTGCTGACTCCCATAAAAACCAGTTCTTCCAAAGCCATGGCGCAGTCCAGGGACTCCCTTTTTGTTCTTTTGTGCTGGCGGCTCTCATATAAAAACGGCATAATGACATTTACCCTGTGGGCCGTTGCGCTGCATGCGCCGATAATCCTTTTTAAATCCTGAAAATGATTATCAGGTGACATGTGGTTGGTATAACCATTGACCGAATAGGTTATGCTGTGATTGGTGACATCTGCCATTACAAAGACATCCGTTCCCCGGACAGATTCTTTGATAATGCCTTTTGCTTCTCCGCTTCCAAAACGCGGGCATTCGCATTTGAGAAGGTAGGAGTCCACATCATACCCGCGGTAGTGAAGATCGGCTTTCCGGCGTATGAGCTCCTGGATATCATTTCTGCGGAAACCTACGATGTGATCGTTTACTTTTCCGGCCAGTTCCCGGCAGCTTTCCAGCGCTGCAATCTTTAAGGGAGCAACAGGTAGTTGGTCGTTAAATACATAATCATGTGCCATGACAAAGAGTCCTCCATAATAAATGAACAGCCAGCCGTAAGACTGCCTGCTTTTTAAATCTTACACCCTTTTATACCATTGATTGACAGAATGCGTCAATAGTCTTTGCTGCTTTTCCAGGAAAAAAACAAAAAAGGCTTCCTTTACAAAGAGTGACAATCTTGTTATGATATATGGGATAGTTGCAGAAAGGTAAAAATTAAGATGAGCAAAAGAGGACATATTATTAAAGCAGTCGATCCCGGCTCTATTGCAGAACAGCTGGAACTGGAGCCAGGAGATGCGGTCCTGTCCATAGATGGTCATGAGCTGGAAGATATTTTTGATTATGAGTATTATATTAACAGCGAGTCCATTTTCATGACTGTAAAAAAGAAAAACGGGGAAGAATGGGAGCTGGAAATAGAGAATCAATTCGAGGATCTGGGAATCACCTTTGAAAATGGGTTGATGAGCGAATATAAATCCTGCCGGAACAAATGCATTTTCTGCTTTATCGACCAGATGCCCCCTGGAATGAGAGAGACCCTGTATTTTAAGGATGACGATTCCAGGCTTTCCTTTTTACAGGGAAACTACGTGACGCTGACTAATATGAGCGATCATGACATCGACCGCATCATTAAATTTAAACTGGCGCCTATTAACATTTCCGTTCACACCACCAATCCTTCCTTAAGATGTGAGATGCTTCACAACCGGTTTGCAGGCAAGGCCCTGGACAAGATCCAAAGGCTGTATGAGGCGGAGATCCCCATGAACGGACAGATCGTGCTGTGCAAGGGTGTCAATGACGGAAAGGAACTGGAGAGGACCATAGAGGATTTGTCAAACTTCCTTCCATACATGGAAAGCGTATCAGCGGTTCCTGTGGGAATGTCAAAATACCGGGATGGCTTATATCCTTTACAGCCCTTTACCAATGAAGATGCAAAAGAGATACTGGAAATCATAGAACGGTGGCAGAAAAAGCTGTATAAGACCCATGGCAGCCATTTCATTCACGCCAGCGATGAGCTTTATATCCTGGCCGGACTGTCCCTTCCGGAAGAAGGGCGTTATGACGGGTATATCCAGCTGGAAAACGGAGTGGGTATGCTCCGGCTTTTGGAAGAAGAAGTCAGGGCTGCCCTGGAAAATATGGAGGGTGACAGCAAATCCGAAGAGATTTCAATTGCAACAGGCAGACTTGCCGCCCCCTATATTGAAAGTCATGCAAAACTGATCCAGGAAAAGTTTCCCGGACGGATCATTCACATTTATCCCATTACCAATGCCTTTTTCGGTGAACAGATCACGGTGGCAGGCTTGATCACCGGACAGGATCTGATCGGGCAGCTTAAGGATAAGGTGATTGGCAGCCGGTTATTGCTTCCGGAATGTATGTTTCGAAGCGGTGAAGAGGTATTTCTTGACGATCTGACACGGCAGGATGTACAAAATGCTTTACAAGTACAGGTAGATATTGTAAAATCAAGCGGTCAGGATTTTGTACAGGCTGTTCTCGGGCCGGTAGAAGAGAATGGAGCTTCTTATGAAGGTTATGAGTTAAGCACCCCAGCGGGTATCCCTTTACACCCCATAGGGTAGGGTGGGCCCTGCCCGGAAAACATGGGCGAGAGGGAGAAATACCCTTCGGGTATACCTTTATGCCCCAAAAGCATGGGCAAAGAGGAGAAAGGAAATATTTATGAGTAAACCAGTAGTTGCCATCGTAGGCCGCCCCAATGTGGGAAAGTCTACGTTGTTTAATGTTTTGGCCGGTGATACCATTTCTATTGTAAAGGATACACCAGGCGTTACCAGGGACAGGATCTATGCGGACTGTACCTGGTTGAATATGAATTTTACCCTGATTGATACAGGAGGTATTGAGCCGGACAGCAGCGACATCATCCTGTCCCAGATGCGGGAACAGGCGGAGATTGCCATTGCCACCGCAGATGTCATCATTTTTATCGTGGATGTTCGTCAGGGGCTGGTGGATGCGGATTCCAAGGTAGCGGATATACTTCGGAAATCTAAAAAGCCCGTCGTCCTTGCGGTCAATAAGGTTGACAGCTTCCAGAAGTTTGGAAATGATGTGTATGAGTTCTATAACCTGGGAATCGGCGATCCGGTTCCGGTATCTGCAGCTTCCAGGCTGGGCCTTGGAGATCTCCTTGATGAGGTGGCAAAGCATTTTGGCACTGCAGATACAGAAGAGGAAGAGGATGACAGGCCGAGAATTGCAATTGTGGGAAAGCCAAACGTGGGCAAATCTTCTATTATAAATCAGCTTCTGGGAGAAAACCGGGTCATTGTCTCCGACATTGCAGGCACTACCAGAGATGCGGTGGATACGGAGATCGTTCACAATGATACGGAATATGTGTTCATTGATACAGCCGGCCTGAGACGGAAAAGCAAGATCAAAGAGGAACTGGAACGTTACAGCATCATCAGGACCGTAACGGCTGTTGAAAGGGCCGATGTGGTGGTAGTGGTCATTGACGCTGAGGAAGGCGTGACCGAGCAGGATGCAAAAATTGCAGGCATTGCCCATGAGCGGGGAAAGGGCATTGTGGTTGCGGTCAACAAATGGGATGCCATTGAAAAGAATGACAAGACCATCTATGAATATACCAACAAGATTAAAAACACCCTGTCTTTTATGCCTTATGCAGAGTTCGTATTTATTTCAGCAAAAACCGGACTGAGGATGAGTAAGCTGTTTGAGGTGATCGATATGGTTCGGGAAAACCAGACACTCCGGGTGGCTACGGGCGTTTTAAATGAAATCATGACAGAAGCCGTTGCCCTTCAGCAGCCCCCGTCTGACAAAGGCAAGCGGTTAAGGCTTTATTATATCACCCAGGTTGCTGTAAAGCCCCCGACCTTTGTGATCTTTGTAAATGATAAGGAACTGACTCACTTTTCCTATACCAGATACTTAGAGAATAAGATCAGGGAAGCATTCGGTTTCAAGGGAACCTCCCTTAAGTTTATTTATAGAGAAAGAAGCGGAAAGGAACAGTAGTATGGAGCGAATGATCTGTCTTATTGCCGGTTATTTATTCGGGCTCATACAGTCCGGCTATTTTTACGGAAAGGTCCATAAAATCGATATCCGCAATTACGGAAGCGGTAATTCCGGAACCACCAACGCTTTAAGGGTCATGGGGGCAAAGGCCGGAGCAGTCGTCTTTTTCGGTGATTTTTTAAAGTCATTGCTGCCCTGCCTGCTGATGCGGGTCCTGTTCCGCTCCCAGCCGGAGATGATTTATCTCCTGATATTGTATATGGGCTTTGGCGTTATTCTGGGGCATAATTACCCGTTCTACTTAAATTTCAAGGGAGGAAAGGGAATTGCGGCCACTGCCGGGCTGATCGTAGCTGTTGATTTAAGACTGACACTCTTATGCCTGGCTGCATTTGTTTTGATCGTTGCTGTTACAAGATATGTTTCTCTGGGCTCTCTGGTGGTCGCAACAATTTTATTTGTATGGCTGTTCCTCTTTGGAAAGACGGGGGCTTATGGTCTTGACCCAAGAACGTTGCCGGAATTCTACATAGTGGCAGCCCTGATAAGCGGTCAAGCGTTCTGGCGCCACCGGGCAAATATCGGACGGCTTGTCCGTGGCAGAGAGAATAAAATTTCCATTGGATCTGGAAAAAAATAAAATGAGGTGAGGAAAATGGCTAAAATCGGAGTGATCGGATCAGGGAGCTGGGGAATTGCGCTGGCAGCCCTTCTATATAATAATGGGCATGAAGTGACTGTCTGGTCGGCTCTTCCCGAGGAAATTTCGGAGATGAAATCGACCCACAGGCATCATACTCTTCCGGATCTGGAGCTGCCTGGGGACATGATTTTTACGGAAGATTTAGAAGAAGCCATGACAGGACGGGATCTTCTGGTAACTGCCGTTCCTTCCGTATACGTCCGTTCCACTGCAAGAAAGATGAATCCGTTTTGCAGATATGGCCAGGTAGTTGTTAATGTGGCAAAAGGAATCGAAGAGTCCTCTCTTATGACCCTTTCTGAAATTCTGGAAGAGGAGCTTCCAATGGCAGATGTGGCAGTCCTTTCCGGTCCCAGCCATGCGGAAGAGGTGAGCAAAGGCCTGCCCACCACCTGTGTGGCAGGTGCCCGCACCAGAAAGACAGCTGAATACATCCAGGGTATTTTTATGAGCGAAGTTTTCCGGGTTTATACAAGCCCTGATATCCAGGGGATCGAGCTGGGAGCTTCCCTTAAAAATGTCATCGCCCTTGCTGCCGGAATTGCCGATGGATTGGGCTACGGTGACAATACAAAGGCGGCCCTGATCACAAGAGGCATTGCGGAAATATCCAGGCTGGGAACGGCTATGGGCGGCAAATTCCAGACCTTTTGCGGTTTGTCCGGGATCGGGGATTTGATCGTGACCTGTGCAAGTATGCACAGCAGGAACCGGAGAGCAGGAATCCTCATTGGCCAGGGAAAAACCATGGAAGAGGCCACAAAGGAAGTAAAGATGGTGGTGGAAGGTATTTACTCTGCCAAAGCAGCCCTGGCCCTGTCGGTAAAATACGGCATTTCCATGCCCATTGTGGAACAGGTAAATGCGGTCCTCTTTGACGGCAAACCCGCATCAGAGGCTGTGAAGGATTTAATGTTAAGGGATAAAACCATTGAAAGCTCTGATCTGCCCTGGGATAAATAGTTAAGAATTCAGTTGATTTTTTCATAATTGAAATAAAAGCAGTTGACATTTTTATAAAGCCATTTTATTATAAAGACTATGTATAGTCGACGAAGTTCGATCTGTCTTTTGGGAATCGAACCGGTATCTACTTGGTTACGGCTTTAAATTTCCTGCCTTTATCAAGTAAATCATGTCACAGAACTGTATATATAAACGTTGTATGAGGAGGAATGGATTATGAAAAAATCTATGAAGAAGTTACTGAGTCTTGGCATGGCAGTCGCTTTGGCAGCGTCTTTAACTGCATGCGGGGGCGGCAAAACTTCAGAAACCACCACTGCCGCAGAGTCAAACGCGGCATCAGGAGAGACTACAGAAGCAGCAAAGGCCTCTGGAGAAGGCTCCTTTAAAATCGGAGGTATCGGACCGATTACCGGCGGAGCAGCCATTTATGGACAGGCTGTTATGCGCGGTGCAGAACTGGCCATTGACGAGATCAACGCAGGCGGCGGAATAGGCGGCGCTCAGATCGAGTACAACTTCCAGGATGATGAACACGATACGGAAAAGGCAGTTAATGCTTACAATACCTTAAAGGACTGGGGTATGCAGATGTTAGTCGGCACCGTTACCTCCGCTCCATGTATTGCAGTAGGTGCGGAGTCCAGTAACGACAACATGTTCCAGCTCACTCCTTCCGGTTCTGCAGTGGACTGTGCAAAATTCGACAACCAGTTCCGTGTATGCTTCTCTGATCCAAACCAGGGAGCAGCTTCCGCACAGTACATCGGCGAGAACAAGCTGGCTACCAAGGTTGCCGTTATTTATGACAGCTCCGATGTTTATTCATCTGGTATCCATGATAAATTCCTTTCCGAAGCAGCTAATCAGGGAATTGAAATTGTGTCTGATGAGGCATTTACCGCAGATAACAATACCAACTTCTCCGTACAGCTTCAGAAGGCTCAGGATTCAGGCGCTGAGCTTGTATTCCTTCCAATTTACTATTCCCAGGCTGCCCTGATCCTTGCTCAGGCAAAGCAGATGGGATATGAGCCCCAGTTTTTTGGCTGTGACGGACTTGACGGAATTTTGACCGTAGAAAACTTTGACACTGCACTGGCTGAAAATGTAATGCTTCTGACACCGTTTGCCGCTGATGCACAGGATGAGCTGACACAGAAGTTTGTTGCAACATTCAAAGAGAAATACGGTGAGATACCGAACCAGTTTGCTGCCGACGGTTATGATGCGGTTTACGCCATCAAAGCTGCTGCTGAAAAGGCAGGGATCACAGCAGACATGGATGCTTCAGCAATCTGTGACGCTTTAAAGATATCTATGACAGAAATTTCCATGAACGGCTTAACAGGCGAGAACATGAAGTGGTCTAAAGACGGAGAACCGGATAAGGCTCCTAAGGCTGTTAAGATCGTAAACGGTGTTTACACTGCAATGTAATTACTGAATTTCATTCATTTGGTAAATGACCCAATGGAGGGTCGTCCAGAGGACGACCCTCTTCTTTTAAAATAAACAACGAATGAGGTGCGATGATATGATGAGTTTCATATCCTATTTTATTAATGGTCTAAGCCTGGGCAGCGTTTATGCGATCATTGCCCTGGGGTATACCATGGTATATGGCATTGCCAAGATGCTTAACTTTGCTCATGGCGATGTAATTATGATCGGAGGATACGTGGTGTTCACAGTTGTCAGCACAATGGGCCTTGGCCCGGTTGCCGGCATACTCCTTGCAGTGATCTTATGCACAGTACTTGGCGTCGTCATTGAGGGTGTTGCTTACCGTCCTCTGCGCATGGCAAGTCCTCTTGCAGTTCTGATCACGGCAATCGGTGTGAGCTACCTTCTCCAAAACATCGCACTGCTCGTTTTTGGTTCCAATCCAAAATCCTTTACTTCTGTCGTGACAGTTCCGGCACTTAAGCTTTCCCAGGGAAAGCTCACCATTTCCGGTGAGACCATTGTCACAATTATCAGCTGTGTTATCATTATGATCGGTCTGACTGCATTCATCAAAAAGACAAGAGCAGGACAGGCCATGCTTGCTGTATCGGAAGATAAGGGTGCTGCCCAGCTCATGGGAATCAATGTGGATGGAACCATTGCCCTTACGTTTGCAATTGGCTCCTCTTTGGCGGCTGTGGCAGGTGCGCTTCTTTGTTCCGCTTATCCCACTCTTACTCCCTATACCGGCTCCATGCCAGGAATTAAGGCATTCGTAGCCGCCGTATTTGGCGGGATCGGGTCTATTCCCGGAGCGTTTATCGGCGGACTTTTATTGGGCGTCATTGAAAACTTAAGCAAGGCTTATATTTCTTCCCAGCTTTCCGATGCCATCGTATTTGCAGTTCTTATTGTTGTTCTTCTTGTAAAGCCTACTGGAATCCTGGGTAAGAAGATCAACGAGAAAGTATAGGTGGATGATATGGAAAAAAGTGTGAAGAATAAATTTCGTCTGAGTAAGACCTTAAGAAGCAATCTGATAACTTACGGCATTGTGATCGCTGCATTTATAATTGTACAGCTTTTGGTGAATGCCGGCCAGGTAAGCAGCCTGATGAAAGGCCTTTTGGTGCCTCTCTGCATATATACCATCATGGCAATATCCTTAAACTTGACCGTAGGCATCCTTGGAGAATTGAGCCTGGGACATGCAGGCTTCATGTGTGTGGGCGCATTTTCCAGTTCCCTGTTTTCCATTGCCATGCTGGAAGCCATTCCAAACACAGGAATCCGTTTCTTTTTTGCCATTTTGATCGGAGCAGCCGCGGCTGCACTGGCAGGTATTGTGGTCGGAATTCCGGTTTTAAGGCTTCGCGGCGATTATTTAGCCATTGTAACCCTGGCATTCGGGGAAATTATAAAAAACGTGGTAAACGTGATTTATATTGGAAAAGATGGGGCAGGACTTCATTTTTCCATGAAAAATGCAATGGCTCTTAATATGGCAAAAGATGGAAAGGTAATCTTAAACGGTGCTCAGGGAATTACCGGAACGCCTAAAAACTCTACCTTTGTCATTGGTGTGATCCTTATTCTGATCACCCTTGTGATTGTTCTTAATTTGATTCATTCCAGGTCGGGACGTGCCATCATGTCAGTGCGCGATAACCGCATTGCGGCAGAATCCATTGGCATCAATATCACGAAATACAAACTAATGGCTTTTACTATTTCCGCCTCTCTGGCAGGCGTGGCCGGTGTCCTGTATTCCCATAACCTTTCTGCGCTTACTGCAACGCAGAAGAACTTTGGTTATAACCAGTCCATTATGATCCTTGTATTCGTAGTTCTCGGCGGAATCGGAAATATCCGCGGTTCCATGATCTCTGCGGTCATCCTGACTTTGCTTCCGGAGCTTTTGAGAGGTTTAAATACTTACCGGATGCTGATTTACGCCATTATCCTGATCGTTATGATGATTTTCAACTGGAGTCCGAAGCTGATTGATTTCAGGAAGCGGTATTTCCATAAGAACAGGGCAGAAAAGGAGAGGGTATAACCATGGCTTTACTGGAAATCAAGAATCTTGGAATTTCATTTGGCGGCCTGCGTGCCGTAGATAATTTCAGCATCACCATTGAAAAAGGGCAGCTTTATGGTCTCATTGGCCCTAACGGAGCCGGTAAAACCACAATCTTTAACCTTTTAACCGGTGTGTATAAACCGAATGCAGGCACCATTTTT
This sequence comes from Lacrimispora indolis DSM 755, assembly GCF_000526995.1. Lineage (NCBI taxonomy): Bacteria > Bacillati > Bacillota > Clostridia > Lachnospirales > Lachnospiraceae > Lacrimispora > Lacrimispora indolis. The sequence goes on from NZ_AZUI01000001.1 coordinate 4,958,412, forward strand.
TTAGGTGATGAGAATATTACAGGAAAAAAAACAGTGGATATCAACAGGGCCGGAATTGCAAGGACCTTTCAGAATATCCGTCTGTTTAAGGAATTGACCGTTCTTGATAACGTTAAGACCGGCCTTCACAACAGTTATCCCTATGGCACGGTCACAGGGATACTCCGCCTTCCAAAGTACTTTAAAGTGGAAAAAGAGATGGATGAGCGGGCCATAGAACTTTTAAAGGTATTTGGTCTTGATGGAGAAAAGGATATCCTTGCTTCCAACCTTCCATACGGAAAGCAGAGGAAGCTGGAGATCGCCCGCGCCCTTGCAACAGGCCCTAAGCTTTTGCTTCTTGACGAGCCGGCGGCCGGCATGAATCCCAACGAAACCTCAGAGCTTATGGACACCATTCGCTTTGTACGGGACAATTTTGATATGACCATCCTGTTGATTGAACACGATATGAAGCTTGTCTCCGGCATTTGTGAAAGGCTGACCGTATTAAATTTCGGCCAGGTCCTCACCCAGGGAAAAACGGCGGATGTGCTCAATGATCCGGAAGTCATCAAGGCATATCTGGGAGAATAAGGAGGCTTAAGGCATGGCAATACTTGAAGTAAACAACTTAGAAGTATATTATGGCGTCATCAAGGCGCTTAAGGATATTTCCTTTGAAGTAAAGGAAGGGGAGATCGTAGCCTTAATCGGCGCTAACGGCGCAGGAAAGACTACGACTCTTCATACCATAACCGGTCTTATAAAGGCAGCCTCCGGCAGAATACAGTTTGACGGCCACGATATTACAAAAATACGGGGCGACAAAATTGTAGGTATGGGAATGGCTCATGTTCCGGAAGGACGGCGTGTTTTTGCCGCTCTGACCGTTTATGAAAATTTAAAGCTTGGCGCTTACACAAGGCGGGATAAAGACGAGATAGAAGAAACCTTACAAATGATCTACAAGCGTTTCCCCAGACTCTTGGAGAGAAAGAACCAGCCTGCAGGAACCTTAAGCGGAGGTGAGCAGCAGATGCTGGCCATGGGCCGGGCACTGATGAGCCATCCAAAGGTGATCGTCCTGGATGAGCCGTCAATGGGGCTTTCTCCGATTTATGTGAACGAGATTTTCGATATTATACAGGAAATCAACAAATCAGGAACCACGGTTTTATTGGTGGAGCAGAACGCCAAAAAGGCTTTGTCCATTGCAAACCGCGCTTATGTTCTGGAAACGGGCGCCATTGTTTTAAGCGGTGATGCCAAAGAATTAATGAACAATGACTCCGTAAAGAAAGCATATCTAAGCGAATAATCATACAATATTTTTTTGCCGGATTTAAGATCCCCTCAATTTCACGTATAAAGCATACGGTAAGTTGAGGGGATTTTTCTCTTTTTATTTATTTTCACTTTCATAATCCGGTATGGTATCCCGCTTATTATTGGGAAAGATGATCGTAACCACTGTCCCTGCGTCAGGTTCACTTACATAAAGCAATCCATATTCCTTGCCATACTGCATCTGGATTCTTTCCTTAATATTTTTAATGCCAATCTGATTGAATTTGTTGCTTTTAACCTTAGAGGAATTGATTTCTTCCAGGACAGAGTCCTCCATGCCGGCTCCGTTGTCTGTGATTTTCACATATAATTTATCACTTTCTTCATAGCTTTCGATCCGAATTCTATAGTTCTTATCCATATCATCAAAACCATGTATAATAGAATTTTCAATCAGAGGCTGGATGCAAAATGGAATGATAATACATTCCAGCGTGTCTTCGGCAATCTGATATTCTACCTCAAAGTAGTTTCCATAACGGTATTTCTGTATACCGATATAGCGACGAATGCTTTCGATTTCATCCTTTAGCAGGGCAGAGGTTGTATCCTGCTTTAAATTGTATTTTAAAAGATTGGTAAGGTCGCTGGTCATTTCAGCCACATTTGTGATATTCTGCATAGTGGCCAGCCATCGAATGGAATCCAGGGTGTTATATAAAAAATGGGGGTTGATCTGGGACTGTAGGATTTTAAATTCAAGGGATGATTTGCGTTTCTGCTCCTGAAGTTCATTAATAAAATAACTGTTCAGCTTGTCCAGCATCATATTAAAAGTGACGCCCAGATTTCCCACCTCATCCCTGGAATCCATTTGCACACGGAGAGAAAAATCACCGCCCTTTATCTTATTGCAGGCATCACTGAGGACCTTGATAGGGCGGGTGATCTTGCCTGTGAGCCAAAGGCCGTAAATAAGACTGGTAATACAGGAAATGATAATAATGATAACGGCATAATAGGTTATTTTTTTCGTATTGCTGATCAAATGCTGGGTCTGAATGATGCGTATAATACTCCAGTCCGCAATCTTGATGGGATTGGATACAATGGTACTGTCCAGATTAAAGACCTTTCCCTCCAGACTATAGCTGGTCGAGGTATCCAACAGCTGAGGATACTGTCTGAGAACCGGCTCGTAGGAAGTGTAATAGGGGAAATTAAACAGAATCTCGCCGTCGGAATTGATGACAAGCGTCTTTTCATCGGATAAAATGGTGCTGAGCATGAACATTTCCTGTATGTAATTGTAATTTAAATCCATGATCAGGAGTCCAAGGAATTGTTGTTCCCGGTTCATGAGGGGCTTGATAAAGGAGATGACCTTTTTATCGGCAGAATCCCTGGCGGGATTCTGAAAATGCGTGGTGAACCATTGTCCTTCCGCGCTGATAACCTGCTTTTTTTCCATATAATCTCCATAATACGCTGACAGCAAAGCTGATTCTGTTCCGGAGTCTGTACTTAATATGGCTGCGTCGGGTCTCATCAGGGAGATATGAGAAATAAAAGGCTGCATCTCCAGAATGTTATTTAGGTTTTCACTTATTTTGCCGGCTGATTGGGGATTCTGGCCGGATAAGTATTCCTGGATCTCTTCATTTTCATACAGGTAGGTGGAGGTGGCCTGGATCAGATTTATGATTAAATCAAATTGTGAACGGATTTTGTTGCTTGCAAGCAGGTTGTTCTGTATCTCGTTCTTTTTCAGTTCCCTATAAAAAGTATAATTGACAAAGGTCAAAGACAAAACTAGGAAAAATGTAGAGAGAACGAATACTCCTATAAAAATTTTTGTTGAAATTTTCTTAATATGCATCACATACCTCCGGATTTTATGGTATACTAGTCACTAAATCAACTTATTGTACCATGTTTGTTTGTCTTTAGGGAAGCGGGAAAATAATATGAAACGGGTATTGATTGTGGATGATGAATTTTTGGTCCGGATGGGACTTAAGATGACCCTGGACTGGAAATCCTACGGGTATGAGATTGCGGCAGAGGCCAGCAGTGCAGAAGAAGCTCTGGAGATCATGGAGCGTGAACCGATTGACATTCTGATGACTGATATCAAAATGCAGGGGATGAACGGTCTGGATTTAATTGAGAGGGCAAAAACAAAATATTCGGACATCCAGTCCGTTATATTTACGAATCATGATGATTTTAATTTTGCACGGCGGGCCATGGAAATGGGGGCGGAAAAGTATATTTTAAAGTCAGAGATTTCACCGGACAGCCTGCTGTCATCTCTGGTCAATTTATCAGGCGAATCGGAAGCATCATACCGCAAGGGACATTCTGTAAAGAAGATGGAAGAAAAATATTTGGATGAGCAGCTGCTTAAGCTGAATCTCTCCGGTGTACAGGAGACTGTTTCTGATTATCCATATTCTGACCGTATGTTTTGTGAAGCATCTTACATGATTATGATAGGCCACTGCAGCATTAATTCCCTGCCGGACGGGTCAGTCAGCATGCTGATTGAAACAGTCATGAATCTGGTTTCCAAATTTTTTTGCCACAGCATTGCCAGGTATGTAATTTTAAAGGATCTTCTTTGTTTTGGGGTCATATATCATGATGAACGGAATGAATATCCAAAAGAGCTGATGGAGGACAGGGGAGCATCAATTATTAAGAATACAGTTCAGTATTTTAATGCGGACATCAACCTTGGAATCAGCAGAGCCGGAACAAAAGAACGTTTCCCTCAGATGTTTCAGGAGGCGGAAAGCGCACGGCTGAAGGGCTTTTTTCATAACGGCAGTGTTTGGACATACGATGAGCTGTTGAATCCGTCCAGAGGAGAGTATATCCGGGTCAGTGCCAGGAAAGTAAAAGAGCTGATGGAAAAGGAGGACAAGGATCCGTTGGCCGAGTATATGAATTCCATTTTCCGTAAGCTGAAAGAAGGCGGGGATTACCGAATGGTGACCGAGGTATTTATTGACCTGCTTTCAATCTCCAAATCCCTGATCGAAAATTACGATACCAGGGATATTCCCGGACTGAACCCGGTAAAGTTTGAGTATCACAATCTTTATGCAATCTCCCATATGAATCATGTTCAGATGTATGTAATGGATGTGTACATGGCAATCTGGGACTTTTTACATAACAGGAAGAGCCCATACAGCGGGCTGATCAGGGAGTGCATTGGTTTTATTGAAGAGAACTATTCTCAGAATATTACTTTGGACAATGCGGCGGCAGCGGTGAATATCAGCAGCAGCTACTTGTCGTTTATTTTTAAGCAGGAAACCGGAATCAATTTCAGTGTGTATCTGACAAATTACCGGATTGAAATGTCAAAAAGGCTGATTCTTAAATCCAATCTGAAAATATATGAAATTGCAGAGCAGGTTGGCTTTGGAAGTCCCTATTATTTCAGCAAGGTGTTTAAAGAGATCGTAGGGATGACTTGCAAAGAGTTTAAGAACCGTGTATAGAATGGGAAGGACGCCGTTTTAAGAACAGGCGCCCTTTTTTTGTGTTCCGGCGATAATAACATTTTTTATATTTTCGTAAGATTCTTCTAAAAAAAATCATAACCGCCCTCGTCAGAAAGATTGTTAATTAAACTACAAAATAAATTGTCAATTATAGTATAATTATTCATTTCATTAAAAACCATATTCGTGTAATATTTACATATAAAAAAAGAGGAGGTTTGACAAACGTGAAAAAAAGCAATATAAAAAGGTGGATATCCTTTGGTATGGCAGGCATTATGACGGCGGGGGCCCTGATGGGGTGCAGCAGCTCCGGATCGGGTACGGCTAAGGTATCGGCTACAACTCAGGAGGCAGGAACGGCGCAGGAAACTTCAGCAGCAGGATCGGAAGCCCAGTCCCAGACAGGAGAAGGGGATTTTGACTGGAAGAAGTATGCCGGTACCACGCTGAAGGTAAATATGGTACAGCACAGTGTGGCTGAGGCTATTGTAACCAAGATTCCTGAATTTGAGGAATTGACCGGTATCAAGGTAGAACACTCTATTACGCCGGAGGCCAATTATTTTGATAAGGTATCCACAGCCCTTGCCAGCAGGACCGGTGAACCGGATTTATTCATGTCAGGTGCTTACCAGCTGTGGGATTATTCGGCGGCAGGTTATGTATATGATTTGAATGAGTTTTTAAACGCGCCGGATAAGGTGGCCCCTGGATATGATTTTGCAGATTTATATCCAAGTGCAGTATCCGCGCTTCAATGGGACGGAGTCCCGGGACATGCAGTAGGTTCCGGTGCCCAGCTGGGTCTTCCGCTGGCCATTGAAATTTACAGCCTTGCATATAACAAGAGAGCCTTTCAGCAGGCGGGAATAGAGGTTCCTAAGACCTATGACGAGCTGCTGGTTGCCTGTGACAAGCTTCAGGGCTGGAACGGACCGGATTCTTATGCAATGACCGTCCGTGGGGCAAGAGACTGGGGAACCATTCATCCAGGGTACATGAGCACATTTGCAAATTTTGGAGCCCAGGATTTTGCCATTGAGGATGACCGACTGGTATCTAAGGTGAATTCACCGGAGGCAGTGGCAATGACCGAATTCTGGGTGGACATGATCAAGAGAGGCGGATCTCCGTCATGGTCCAGATATACGTGGTATGAGTGCGGCGCAGACTTAGGAGCCGGCAAGGCTGCCATGATGTTTGAAGCGGATAACACCGGGATTCATCAGGACTGGGAAGGGGCTTCTGCAGAGGCCGGCAATCTGGCATGGACAGTGATGCCTTTAGCAAAGGAAGGAAACACCCCCAATTCAAACTTCTGGACATGGTCCATGGCAATGAATGCAGATACAAAGAATGCAGATGCAGCATGGTATTTTATGATGTATTTTACCAGCAAGGATTTTGCTCTTTATGCGGTGACTGAGAAAAATGCTCTTGACCCGGCGCGTACTTCCGTAATCAATTCTCCGGAATTCTTAAAAAAGATGGAGAGTCACGACGGGTATATTGATACGTTTGAAAAGACCATCGGATCAACGACCATCCGTTTTACCCCTCAGCCTTATTTCTTTGAGACGACCACTTTGTGGGCAACCACACTGCAGGAACTGGTAGCGGGGAATTATGCCACTGTTCAGGAAGGCATGGACAGTTTAAAAGAGAAGCAGGATAAGGTAGTAGAAGACATTGTCATCTCTGACTATGAATAAGCTGAGTGAATTATTATAAAGGAGGGGCAGGTTTGGCACAAAAAACACCGAAGGAAATCAATTATAATGAAATTCCGGCTCATATACGCAGACGGCCGTACTATATCATCGCTCCCGGACTCCTGATCCTGATCGGGATTATGATTCCATTTGCCATAGCGATATTTTTATCGCTGACAAATTACTCATTTAAAAATCCAAATTTTAAGTTCATCTTTTTGCGCAACTGGATTCGGGTGTATCAGGACCCTGATTTTTACCATTCCCTTTGGGTTACCATCAAGTATGGATTCTTTGCAACGGGAACTCAGATGATCCTGGGGTCCGTAATCGCGATCCTGCTTCGGAAGGATACCGGATTTACAAGGGTTTTAAAGGTGGTATTCACTTTTCCGCTGATGGTGGCTCCGGCCATTGCAGTGCTCATCTGGCAGCTGATGACTTCCAATTCGGTGGGCGTGCTGGAAAAGTTTTTAAACCTGTTTGGTGTGTATGGATTTAAGTGGGCAGCATCCCAGGAAACGGCCATGTTCACTGCGGTGCTGATAGATACCTGGGTAAATACCCCCTTCGTGCTGTTACTGGTTTTGGCAGGGCTTCAGTCTCTGCCGAAATCCCCCTTTGAAGCAGCCGAAGTGGATGGGGCCAGTTCGTGGTTTATCTTTAAAACACTGACCTTTCCCATGCTTAAGCCGTTTATGTACATCGCTCTTTTATTCCGATTGATGGCGGCACTGCAGGAATTCGGCATTATATTTGCCCTGACTAAGGGCGGACCGGGAAATACGCTTATGAACATTTCACTGACAGGCTATATTACAGGATTTCAATTCCAGAAGTTAGGGTATGCACTTCCCTATTTGCTGACCCTTTGGGTGATTGTCAATGTTACAGCCAGTTTTCTTGTAAACAGGCAGCGTAAAATGGCAAAGCAGGCCCAGGGATATTGATTCAGAAAGGAGGACAGTTATGGAGCATTCCATTGAAACCGCGAAACAAAGAAACAGGCTGAAAGAAGGGGCCAGGGAAACCGGACGCAATCTGGGACTTGCCCTGTACGCCCTGTATGCCCTGTTCCCTCTTATCTGGATGCTGATCTGTACGTTTAAGAGCGATACGGAAATGTATAATACAGTCTTTATCTTCCGGCCAACACTTGCCAATTATCAGGCGGTTCTGCTGGGAACGGATTATGTCCGGGCTTTTTTTCAAAATATTATTGTTTCCGGAGGGGCAGTGCTGCTTACGGTAGTGGCAGGTGTGCCTGCGGCATATGCACTGGCCCGGTATGACTTCCGGAAAAAGGATGATATTGCATTTCAGATTTTATCGTTTAAGTTTGCGCCGGAGATCATGGTGATTCTGCCGATTTTCCTGATCTTTCAAAAGATCGGGCTGTATGATACATATTTTGGTTTGATTTGGGTTTACCAGCTGATCACCATGCCTCTTCTCATCTGGGTGGTACGGGGGTATTTTGAGGATATCAGCGTGGAGGTGGAGCAGGCCGCTTCCTTAGACGGGTACTGCTGGTATGAAGTGTTTTTAAAGACCCTTCTGCCTCTGATCAAACCGGGACTGGTTGCCTCAGGGCTTCTGGCCTTTATCTTTGCATGGAACAGTTTTACATTTCCGCTGATTCTCAGCGGGTTTAAGATCCAAACCCTTACCATCACATCCCTTCGGTATATTTCATCTGAAACCGTACATTACGGGCAGGTGGCAGTGGCGGCCACCGTAGCCGTTCTGCCGGAGATCATCGCCTGTCTGTTCATTCAGAAGCATTTGGTAAGAGGACTCAGCTTCGGCGCTGTTAAAGGATAAGGAGGACAGGGGATTGGCAGAAATAGAACTGATTAATGTTACAAAAAAATACGGATCTAAGACAGCGGTGGACGGGGTCAGCCTGACTGTGAAAGACAATGAATTCTTTGTACTGTTTGGTCCGGCCGGAGCAGGTAAAACTTCCTTGCTCAAGGTGATCGCAGGAATTGAATTCCCCCAGGAGGGGCTGGTGAAGATAGATGGAAAGATCGTAAACCACGTGGAACCCATGAACCGGAACGTTTCCATGGTATTTGAGAATTATGCCCTTTATCCCCATTTAAGTGTTTATGATAATATCGCTTCCCCCATGAGAAGCAGGCTTTATAAGCAAAGCGAGGATTTTATCCGATCTGAGGTGGACCGGGTCACTGTGATGATGAGGATCAACCATTTACTGGAGCGAAAGCCCAGTCAGCTTTCCAATGGGCAGCGGCAGCGTGTGGCCATCGGACGGGGATTGGTGAGAAAACCCAATGTATTCCTTATGGATGAACCCTTAGCCCATTTGGATGCAAAGCTCCGTCATTTTATGCGGCGGGAGTTAAAAGAAATGCAAAGCAATTTTAATACCACAACCATCTATGTGACTCACGATTACATGGAAGCCATGTCCTTGGCAGACCGGATCGCCGTGGTTCATGAGGGGAGGATCGTGCAGATAGGAAGTGCCGTTGAAATGTATTATCTTCCCCGCAACGAGTTTGTCGCAAGACTGTTCGGAGAACCTGAGATCAACATTTTTTCAGGCGCTTTTAAGCTCAGTGGAAATCAGGGGCTGATTGCTGCCTTTGAACAAGACTCTGTCCTGGAGGTGACACCAGATGTGATTGACCGTATAGCCTCCCTGGATGGGGAGCAGATTGATGTGGGTATCCGGGGCAGTGACATCGCCTTTCGCTTTGAAAAACAGGACAGTACCTGGATCAGAGCCTCGGTTTATGCCAATGAACCCATTGGAAATAAGGTCATCATGACGGTTCTTGCCGGTGAAAATAAATTGGAGGTGGTTGCCCCCAATGATACCAGGGCTTCTATTGACCAGGAGGTTTATTTAAAATTCAATATGGCAAATGCTCTCTATTTCGACCATTCCTCAAAGGAATTGATTACAAGAGCCGGAAGACAGAAATATGAAGCAAAGAGTCTAAACGGAGGTCAATGATATGGCGGAGCTGGTACTTAAAAATATCTATAAGCAGTATGACAATAAAGAGAAAAAAAAAGCGGCAAACGGGTATGCCGTCAATGATCTTTCGTTTCGATGTGAGGACGGGGAATTCATTGGGATCCTGGGACCTTCGGGATGCGGAAAATCCACTACCTTAAGGATGCTGGCAGGTCTGGAGGAGATCACATCCGGAGATGTATACATCGGAAAAACACGTATCAATCATCTGCTTCCCAAGGACCGTGGAATCGGCCTGGCCTTTGAGGATTATGCCCTGTATCCGCCTCTGACCGTATATGAGAATCTTGCTTTTAATATGCGGGCAAAGAAAAAGACGGAAGAGGAAATCAGAAAAGAGATCGGCAGGGTCGCCCCTTTGCTTAAGGTAGAAGATTTATTGCAGATGAAACCTGCTGCTTTGTCAGGCGGCCAGAAGCAACGGGTCAATATTGCCAGGGCTATTATCCGGCGGCCGGGGCTCCTGCTTCTTGATGAGCCTTTAAGCCATCTGGATGGGAAAATGAGGCAGATGCTCAGGCAGGAAATAAAAAGGATGCATCATGAGATCAAATGCACGACCATTATTGTGACCCATGATCAGATCGAAGCCATGTCCATGGCAGATAAGATTGTTATTATGAAGGAGGGGAAACTTCAGCAAATGGGGACTCCCCTGGAAGTATACGATGATCCGTCCAATGAATTCGTAGCCGGATTTATCGGAGAGCCGCCCATGAATTTAATTCCGTCGGTTATCAAAACGGAAGGGGAACGGTATTATTTTGCATTTGAAAACAGCGGATTAAAGGTTCTGGTGCCTGACCGTTATAAGCCTGTGGTCAGGGAAGATCTGAAGGTGACTCTGGGTGTCCGTCCTGTGGATGTTCTGATTTCCCATGATCCGGCCACCAGCACACCGGTACCTGTTGCCGTATATGAAAATATGGGTGATGAGCGCAGAATCAGCCTTCGGGTGGGTGACAACCTGTTAAGCATTACCACAACAGATGATGTGTATTACGAGAAAGGCGATGAGGTCTATTTAAAATTCAATTCAGAAAAGACCCATCTGTTTGATGTAAACACCGGGGACCGAATCCGGGTATAAAAAAGAATGGAGGATTTTTAAGATGAGTATTCCGAAAACAATGAAGGCACTTGTTGCGTATTCCAAAGATGACTACCGTTTTGAGCCGGCTTATCCAACACCGGAATGTGGTCCGGATGACATTGTCATCAAGACTGAAGGCTGCGGAATCTGTGCAGGAGATTTAAAATGCAGCCATGGAGCAGCCATGTTCTGGGGAGATGAGGTCCAGCCTTCATGGGTAAAACCGCCCTTTATTCCAGGACACGAGTTTTTAGGCGAAATTGTTGAACTGGGGGATAATGTGAAAGAATTTCAGATCGGTGACCGTGTGACTGCCGACCAGATCAAGCCCTGCGGGGAATGTAAGTTTTGTAAATCCGGCCGCTACTGGATGTGCCAGCCTCATGATATTTTCGGTTTCCAGCACACCAATAACGGCGGCATGGCTGAGTATGTGAGATATCCAAAAGGTTCTGTAATACATAAAGTCCCAAAAGATATGCCCTTTGAGGATGCGCTTTTAATCGAACCTTATGCCTGCTCAAAGCATTGTGTGGACCGGGGAGAAATCGGCTGTGAGGATGTTGTGGTAATCTCAGGGGCCGGAACTCTGGGACTTGGGATGGTCACTTATGCCCGCATGAAAAACCCGGCCAAACTGATCGTCCTTGATATGATGGATGACAGGCTGCAGAAAGCAAAAGAATTTGGTGCCGATCTGGTGCTGAATCCAGGGAAAACGGATGCAGTGAAAACGGTCATGGATTTAACAGAAGGTTATGGATGCGATATCTATATCGAGGCCACCGGCCATCCTTCCAGTGTGGTGCAGGGACTTTCCATGATCAGAAAGCTGGGACGTTTCGTAGAATTCAGCGTATTTTCAGAACCTGCCACTGTGGACTGGTCCATCATCGGCGACCGGAAGGAATTGGATATTGCAGGTGCCCACTTAAGTCCTTATTGCTATCCCTTTGTCATTGAAAACATAACAAACGGCAATTTAAAGACAGACGGTGTTATCAGAAACACATTCCCCATTGAAGAATGGGAAAAGGCGTTTGAATATGCCGGAGGCAAGTACGGCGACTTTAAGGTAGCTATTAAATTTTAACCAGGCAGCAAAGCGGATTGTGATTATCCGCTTAGTAAGGTAAGGGAAGGATTATGACTAGTCATGGAGTTTATCGGTTAGGCTTGTATGAAAAAAGCATGCCGGGAGAGTTATCCTTTGAAGAAAAGCTGAAAGCAGCAAAAGATACAGGGTATGACTTTATTGAAATGAGTATCGATGAAACCGAAGAAAAAATCAATCGGCTTAATTTTGGCGATGCAAAGATTCTGATGCTTCAATCCCTTTCGCTGGATACTGGCATCCGGTTTGAATCCATCTGCTTTAGTGCCCAGCGAAAGTTCCCGCTGGGCAGCCTTCTTGAGGGGGCGGCAGAAGCAGCTGTGGAGCTTTTTAAAAAGTGTGTGGATTTTGCTGTAAAAATGGGAATACGCATCATACAGGCACAGGGGTATGATTGTTATTATGGGGAGACATCCTCAGCAGAAACCAGGAAAGAATTTCTGAGTAATTTAATGCTGTGCATGGAGTATGCCTCTGCCCATGGAGTCACCGTTGGATTTGAAACCATGGAAAACGAGTTTATGAATACGGTTGAAAAAGCCATGTATTACGTGGATCAGACAAAAATGCCCTATCTTTCCGTATACCCTGATGTGGGAAATATATGGAATGGGACCGATGATATATACCGGGATTTAGAATGCGGGCGCAGCCATATCTGTTCGGTTCATCTAAAGGAAACTCTGCCAGGAAAGTTCCGGGAGATTCCCTATGGGGAGGGTCAGGTGGATTTTGAAAAAGTCATCCAAAAGACCAGACAGTTAGGGATCAACCGGTACGTAGCGGAATTCTGGTATACAGGTGAAGGGGATTACCGTGATACCCTTAAAAAAAACAACCGGTTTTTAAAAGGGCATCTGGATGCTGCTTACGCAGGGGAGGTGTGAGATGAAACAATATGTAATGGGTCTGGATAACGGAGGTACTATGACAAAGGCCGCTTTATTTGACCTTAAGGGAAATCAGATCAGTGCTTTTTCGGCCGGTACGCCGATAGAAACTCCTAAATCCGGTTATACGGAGCGGGATATGGATCTATTGTGGGAGAATAACCTTATCTGCATGAAGGGGGCAGTGGAACATGCCGGTATTAATCCTGCTGATATCATTGGAGTATCCGTGTGCGGGCACGGCAAGGGCCTTTACGCCTGGGGCAGGGATGGACGCCCGGCTTACAGGGGAATCGTATCCACTGATACAAGGGCCTGGGAATATACGGAAAAATGGTATAAGAACGGAGTTTTTGACCATATATATGAGCGGATATGCCAGCAGCTGATGCCCTGTCAGCAGGCAGCCCTGCTTGCATGGCTGAAGGATCATAACAGAGACGTTTATGACAAGATCCTGTGGGTGTTTTCGGTGAAAGACTATATCCGTTTCCGGCTCACAGGGGAAGCCTATTGTGAAGCCACCGATATATCCGGCTCCGGTCTTCTCAATGTGCGGGATAAGGTATTTGACAGAGAACTATTGGAAAGCTATGGGATCGGAGAAGTGTATGAAAAGCTGGCTCCCCTTAAGTATTCCCATGATCTGTGCGGGAAGCTGACTTGTGAAGCTGCCGAAAGAACCGGCCTTTTGGAAGGAACACCTGTAGCAGGCGGGATGTTTGATATTGATGCCTGTGCCATTGCAATGGATATTACAAAGCCGGAACGGCTTTGCACCATCGCAGGTACCTGGAGCATCAATGAATTTATTGCGGAAAAACCGGTGCTCCATGGGCCGGTTGCCATGAATTCCCTTTTTGCCATACCAGGGTATTATCTCCTGGAAGAGTGCAGTGCCACCTCGGCGGGAAACTTAGAATGGTGTATGGATAACCTGATTGATTTCAGCGGGAGGCAGGATGGGGAAAGTAAATATGACTTTTTAAGCCGTCAGGTTCAGTCTGTTCTGCCGGAAGAGTGCGACGTATATTTCCTGCCCTTCCTATACAGCTCCAATGCCCATCCCTTGGGCAAGGGAAGTCTGGTGGGGCTGACTACATATCATAAAAATGCCCACATCATCAGGGCTGTTTATGAAGGGGTCGTCTATTCCCATAAAACCCACATCGATAAGCTTCTTAAAGTAAGGGAAAAACCGGAAGCCATCCGTATGGCAGGCGGAGTTGTGAATTCCCCGGTATGGGTCCAGATGTTTGCGGATGTTCTGGGGATTCCCATTGAAACCATCAAAGCAAAGGAACTGGGAGCATTGGGCTGCGCTATGGCTGCCACTGTGGCTGCCGGAAGATTCACAGATTATGAAGAGGCGGCCCGGAATATGGTTCATGTGGAGAAAAAGGTAATGCCGGATATGGAAAAACACAAAATTTATTTAAAAAAATTTAAAAAGTATACGGCAGTCAAAGAAGCTCTTGACATGGTCTGGCCGTTGTTTACTGTGTAAGGGGGAGGACGGCTTATGGATTTGGATGTTTCTGCAATCAGGGAAGCCATTGAAAACGGAAGAGCTTCTTTGGGGATTGAACTTGGTTCTACCAGAATCAAGGCTGTGCTCATCGGGGAAAATCATATTCCTCTTGCTTGCGGAGGCTATGACTGGGAAAACCGGTTTGAGGACCGGGTCTGGACGTACAGCCTGGAGGAAGTGAAAAGGGGCCTTACCGGCTGCTACAGGAATCTGGCAGAGGATGTAAAGAAAACATACGGTGTGGAGCTGAAGGTATTAGGTTCTCTTGGAATCAGCGGCATGATGCATGGGTATCTGGTGTTTGACAAGTATGGCAGGCAGCTTGCTCCCTTCCGGACCTGGCGTAATACCATAACCGGAGAGGCCTCTGCCAGGCTGACGGAAATTTTTGCTTATCCCATTCCTCAGAGATGGAGCATTGCCCATTTGTATCAGTCCATGCTGAACCAGGAGGACCATGTGAAGGATATGGGTTTTATGACGACTTTATCCGGTTATGTTCACTGGCTTCTTACGGGACAAAAAGTTTTGGGAGTAGGAGATGCCTCCGGGATGTTTCCCATAGATATCCAAACCAGGGATTTTAACAGCCGTATGCTGGATCAGTTTGACCGGTTGGCTGCAGACACGGGATATTCCTGGAAGCTTCATGATATACTTCCAAAGGTATTATCAGCAGGGGAAAATGCCGGCGTCCTGTCTCCGGAAGGCGCCGGACTTCTGGATCCTTCCGGTCAGCTAAAGTACGGCGTTCCCCTTTGCCCTCCGGAAGGTGATGCGGGAACAGGAATGGCGGCCACCAACAGTGTGAGACCAAGGACCGGCAATGTGTCCGCAGGCACCAGTGTATTTTCCATGATCGTACTGGAAAAGGAGCTGGCCCATGTTTATGAGGAAATTGACTTAGTCACCACCCCTGCCGGTGATCTGGTGGCAATGGTACATTGCAACAACTGTACTTCAGATTTAAACGCATGGATATCTTTATTTGGAGAATTTCTGGATGAAATGGGTTATAAGGCGGAGACCGGATATGTGTTTTCCGTGTTATATAATCTGGCATTGACAGGAGATAAGGACTGCGGTGGACTTTTATCCTACGGTTACTTAGCGGGAGAGCATATCACCGGATTTGACGAAGGAAGGCCCTTGTTTGTACGCATGCCTGACAGCCGGTTTAACCTGGCTAATTTTATCAGGGTCCATCTGTTTACCTCTTTAGGTGCATTAAAAACAGGGATGGATATCCTCTTTAAGAAGGAGGGGGTAAAACTGGACCTGGTGTTTGGTCACGGAGGCCTGTTTAAGACAAAAGGCGTGGGGCAAAGCGTGATGGCAGCGGCGATGAATGTGCCGGTTTCCGTTATGGACACAGCCGGGGAAGGGGGAGCCTGGGGAATTGCTCTGCTGGCTTCCTATATGATTCACAGGGAAGAAGGAGAAACATTGGAGCATTATCTTGAAAACCGGGTATTTTCCGGCGAGAGCGGAAACCAGGTAATGCCGGATCCTGAGGATACAGCCGGATTTGAGATATTTATGGAGCGTTATACCGGAGGATTGGCCATAGAACGGGCAGCTGTAGAAGTGATGAAGCCTTTTTCCAATGAGTTTAACCGAATCAGGTAAGTTCCATTTCAAATGCAAAAAGCATGAAAAGAGAACCATAAAAATCAGCACAACAAGATTATAAAGGATGGCAAAAGAAGTGTAAAAACGGCTTTGCCATCCTTACTTTTTTCCATTATTGCCGGTCTAAACAGAATAGCAGAAGGGAGCAGGAATCATATGGATCTATCCAGGAAGCTGGGTGAAAAAGAAAAGGGAATAATCCTTTCTCCCATGCATATAGTATAACAGCACAGAAGGGGGAATCTTTATGGACAATTATAACGTATACAATGATATCAAAGCCCGAACCAACGGAGAAATCTACATTGGAGTTGTGGGGCCGGTAAGAACAGGAAAATCGACTTTTATCAAGCGTTTTATGGAATTAATGGTTCTGCCGGGCATGGAGGATGAACACCAGAAAACTCAGACAAGGGACGAACTGCCCCAGAGCGCGGCAGGAAAAACCATCATGACCACGGAACCAAAATTCATCCCAAAGGAAGCTGCCGTTATCCGCCTGGGAGATGAGATCGAAACAAAAGTCCGCTTAATCGACTGCGTCGGCTTTATGGTAGACGGTGCTGCCGGCCACATTGAAAACGACGAAGAGCGGCTTGTAAAAACTCCCTGGTTTGATTATGAGATTCCTTTTACAAAAGCAGCGGAAATCGGAACCAGAAAGGTCATCAATGACCATTCCACCATTGGTGTGGTCATCACTACAGACGGTTCCATCGGGGAATTGAAGCGTCCCAACTACATAGCAGCGGAAGAACGCACCGTTCAGGAACTGAAAAATCTGGGAAAACCGTTTATCATCCTGCTTAATTCTTCCAAGCCATATTCTGATGAAACCACAGCCCTCTCAAAGGATATCAGTCAGAAATATGGGGTGACGGTCATGCCCATTAACTGTGAACAGCTGAAAAAAGATGACGTGAACAACATCCTGGAACGGGTGTTAAAGGAATTCCCCGTGACAGAGATGGATTTCTTCATTCCAAAATGGCTTGAAATCCTCCCTGCAACCCATTGGCTGAAAGCCCAGGTCATCCAGGCCGCAAAGGATATGGTTAAAAAAGTCTCCCATATGAAGGACGTATCCTCCGAATTATTTGACGGATCAGCGGACAGTGTCCGGTCCATCAAGGTTCAGAACATGAATATGGCGGATGGAAGCGTTTCCGTTGCAATGGATGTGGATGACAGTTATTATTATCAGATTTTAAGCGATTACGTAGGGCTTCCCATTGAGGGAGAATATCAGTTAATGCAGACCTTAAGCGAGCTTGCAAAAATGAAGGCAGAATATGAAAAGGTCAATCAGGCCATGAGTCAGGTACGCTTTAAAGGGTATGGAATTGTGACTCCGGAACGGTCCGAGATCATCCTGGATGAACCGGAAGTGATCAAGCACGGAAATAAATACGGCGTAAAAATGCGTGCAGAGGCTCCTTCCATCAATCTCATCAAGGCTCATATCCAGACGGAGATCGCTCCTATTGTGGGAAGCGAACAGCAGGCAGAGGACTTGATCGCCTATATCAAAGAAAATGCAAGAGAAAGCGAAGAAGGAATATGGAATACCAATATTTTCGGAAAATCCATTGAACAGATCGTGGAAGACGGCATTCAGGCTAAAGTCTCCCAGCTTACGGAAGACTGTCAAATAAAACTTCAGGACACCCTCCAAAAAATTATTAATGATAGTAATGGCGGTATGATTTGCATTATTATCTAAATTAATGGTATAATAGAAAAAACAGGTACAAAAGGAGGGCTTATATGAAATTAATGTTCATCGGCGCAGCCCGCGAGGTAACCGGGAGCTGTCATTATTTGGAAGCTGCCGGTTTTAAAATCCTTGTGGACTGCGGTATGGAGCAGGGGATTGATAAATTTGAAAATGTGGATCTGCCGGTCAGCTTTGCGGAAATCGATTACGTTCTTCTGACCCATGCCCACATCGATCATGCAGGGATGCTTCCTTTTATTTATGCAAGAGGCTTTCGGGGTCGGGTGATTTCTACCGTTGCAACTGCCGACCTTTGCGGCATTATGCTGAAGGACAGCGCTCACATTCAGGAGGCTGAAACCGAATGGAAAAACAGAAAAGCCAGACGGGCAGGCCTCCCGGAAG
This sequence comes from Lacrimispora indolis DSM 755, assembly GCF_000526995.1. Classification (NCBI taxonomy): domain Bacteria; kingdom Bacillati; phylum Bacillota; class Clostridia; order Lachnospirales; family Lachnospiraceae; genus Lacrimispora; species Lacrimispora indolis. Next base: position 4,976,309 of record NZ_AZUI01000001.1, read on the forward strand.
AAGAACCCCTGTATGGGATCAATGATGCCATGGGCGTATTGGAGCTGTTTCATTCCTACAATTACAATGAAAAGGTGGAACTGGAAGAGGGCTTTACAATCCGTTTTACAGACGTAGGCCATCTTCTTGGTTCCGCCTCTATTGAAATCTGGATCACAGAAGGAAAAGTTTCCAGAAAAATCGTATTTTCCGGTGATATCGGCAACAAGAATAAACCCCTGATCCGCGATCCTCAGTACATAAAGGAAGCGGATTATGCGGTCATGGAATGCACCTACGGCGACAGGCTTCACGGTGTGATCCCGGACCATGTTTCCATTCTTGCAGGCATTGTCCAGGAGACCCTGGACAGAGGCGGAAACGTGGTGATACCTGCTTTTGCAGTGGGAAGGACCCAGGAACTCCTTTATATGTTCCGCCGTATCAAGGCGGAAAAGCTGATTACCGGGCATGACGGGTTTGAGGTTTATGTCGACAGCCCTCTGGCGGTGGAAGCAACTCAGGTTTTCAAAGATAACCTGGTAGACTGCTATGATGAAGAGACAAAGGAACTGGTAATGAAAGGCATTAACCCCATATCCTTTCCAGGCCTTAAACTGTCGGTTACCAGCGAAGAGTCCAAGAACATTAATTTTAATTCAAAACCAAAAGTGATCATATCAGCGGCAGGCATGTGCGATGCCGGCCGTATCCGGCATCACTTAAAGCATAATTTATGGAAACGGTCATGCACCATCGTTTTTACCGGGTACCAGTCCATAGGGACCTTGGGAAGAAGCCTGATCGAGGGCAGCAGCGAAGTAAGGCTGTTTGGCGAAACCATTCAGGTGGAGGCCCATATAGAACAGATGGATGGGATGAGTGCCCACGCAGATAGGGAAGGACTGATTGCCTGGTTGAACGCATTTGAAGAAAAACCGCAACAAGTATTTCTGGTCCACGGCGATGATCTGGTTTGCAACTCCTTTGAGCAGCTCCTTGAAAAGGATTACGGATATAAGGTAAAAGCTCCTCACTCAGGATCTGTTTATGACCTTTCCGCTGGCAGATGGCTGAATGAAACAGAGGGCGTTGCAGTAGCCAAGGCACCGGAGATCTCAAAAAGGCCGGTGGGAGTCTATGGAAGGCTTTTTGCTGCCGGCGAAAGGCTTTTGCAGGTTATCCGTCATAATGAAGGCGGGGCCAATAAAGATCTTGCCAAATTTGCAGATCAGATTAATTCATTATGTGATAAATGGGATAGATAAGGAGAACAACAGAAAGTGACGAAAGTACTATTATTTACCGACGGAGCTGCAAGAGGAAATCCTGACGGGCCTGGAGGCTATGGCGCGGTTTTGCAGTTTACGGATTCCAAAGGGCAGCTCCACGAAAAAACCATGTCAGCAGGATATGTAAAAACCACCAATAACCGTATGGAACTCATGGCAGCCATTGCGGGTCTGGAAGCTCTTACCAGGCCCTGCCAGGTGGAACTATACTCTGATTCCAAATATGTGACGGACGCGTTTAACCAGCATTGGATCGAAAACTGGATAAAAAACAACTGGAAGAGGGGCAAAAGCGGTCCTGTAAAGAACATTGATCTGTGGGAAAGGCTGTTAAAAGCCATGGAACCCCATCAGGTGACTTTTCATTGGGTAAAGGGACATGCCGGCCATCCTCAGAACGAACGGTGCGACATGCTGGCCACAAGCGCTGCAGATGGGGAGGATCTGCTGGTAGATGAAGGGATATGAGCCTCCATATCTTGGAAAATACCAAAAACTTACATATCTCTTACAAAGTCTTACTAATTGCAGACTCCTATTTTCTTTCTTTTTTATTTGTGATATGTTAAATTCATCAAACAGGTTAGGATGATATTTCATGAATAAAAATAGAGGAATTTGGATTGTGATCGGAAGCATTCTGGTCATTGGGATTCTCATAACCCTTGCCACCTCCAGTTTTGTGAAAAGCAAGGAAAATGCTGGGGATTCTGCGGGAATCACCGGATTTTCAAGTTCTGAAATCCAGGATGCTCCTGAGGAAGCAAACGCCTACGGCGGAGCACCGGAATTGTTTTCCGCGGATATAGCAGTTCCCCAGGAAGCTCCTGCAGCGGGAGAGGAACCAATGCTTAGGAAAAACGGTCCGGCTGCTGCCGCAAAGGCTGAAACCGCTCCGGAAAATAAGTCTCAGCCGGCGGAAGCAGGACTGAGGATGAAAAGCGCTCCGGTTTCCGATCAGACAGAGCCTGTTCCTCAGGAGACCGAGAGTTCCGAAGAGGCTTCCATCGAAGAAACCGTCATGTCTCCCATAAATCCGGATACAAAAAACAGGACGCTTAACTCTGCTGCTTCTTCCGAGGGAGCCGCCTACTATCAGAAGCGTTTGCTGGATTTAGATGCCCAGATAAAAAAGATGCGGGAGGAATCAGGAGATTCCAATACCTATTCCATGAAGGCCCTGGTAGATAAAGAGCTAAAGCTTTGGAACAGGGAGCAGAATACCATTTATGCGGCTATTTCAGAAGGGCTTAACGAGGAAGACAGAAAAGACCTTGAAATCTCGCAGCAGGAATGGATCAAAGGCAGGGACGCAAAGGCAGAGGAGGCCGCTAAAAGGTACAGCGGCGGAAGCCTGGAAGAGCTTGAATACACCGCTTCTCTCACAGAGTCCACAAGGGCAAGGGCCTATGATCTGGTAGCGGAATATATGGATGTCCTATCCTCGGGAGAGGGACAGTAGAAAGTACGGTATTTGCCGTACTTTTTTATTTTCTGCAGGCAGTGAACCAGGCAAAGGAATGCCTGCAGCAAAAAAAATTCCATTGCAACATCTTGATAAATAAAATTCCTTATGATAGGATAGTAAAATGAGTGATACTATATGAATTTTCGGGAGGAAAAAAATATGACAGCAATATTCGCAAGTTTCCTGGGGACCGCAATCAAATTCCTGTTTTTCCTGTTCCTTGCATGGGGCGGAATCGTGTGCGGCAAGAAATACAGAGATCATAAAGATGCCGGGAATAACGGCAGCGTGACGAAAGAGACAAAATAGTAAACGGAGGACAGTAACGTGAAGAACTACGGTGTGAATGAACTGAGGAGAATGTTCCTTGAATTTTTTGAAAGCAAGGGACATCTGGCTATGAAAAGCTTTTCCCTGGTTCCGCATAATGATAACAGCTTGTTGTTGATCAACTCGGGCATGGCTCCCCTTAAGCCATATTTCACTGGCCAGGAAATTCCGCCAAGAAGAAGGGTGACTACCTGTCAGAAGTGTATCCGGACAGGGGATATTGAGAACGTAGGCAAGACAGCCCGCCATGGCACCTTCTTTGAGATGCTGGGAAACTTTTCCTTTGGGGACTATTTTAAGGATGAGGCCATTCACTGGTCATGGGAGTTTTTGACCGATGTGGTCGGACTTGACCCGGACAGGCTGTATCCATCCGTATATCTGGAAGATGATGAAGCCTTCGAAATCTGGAATAAGAAAATCGGCATTGCCCCTGAACGCATTTTCCGCTTTGGAAAGGCAGATAATTTCTGGGAGCACGGTGCAGGCCCCTGCGGTCCCTGTTCTGAGATTTATTACGACAGGGGAGAAAAGTATGGCTGCGGAAAATCGGATTGTACCGTTGGCTGTGACTGCGACCGCTATATGGAAGTGTGGAATAACGTATTCACACAGTTCGAAAATGACGGCCATGGAAACTATGAAGAATTAAAGCAGAAAAACATTGATACAGGCATGGGATTGGAACGTCTGGCCGTAGTGGTCCAGGATGTGGATTCCATCTTTGATGTGGATACTATTAAAGCTCTTTTAAACCGGGTTGCCGCACTGGCCCGTACAGAGTATAAAAAGGATGCGGATGTGGATGTATCCCTTCGGCTGATCACCGACCATATCCGTTCCTGTACCTTTATGATCTCTGACGGTATCATGCCTTCCAATGAAGGAAGGGGCTACGTTCTCCGCCGCCTCTTAAGAAGAGCTGCCCGCCACGGAAGGCTTTTAGGCATTGAAGGAAAGTTTCTTGCAGACTTATCCACCACCGTGATTCAGCTGTCCAAGGACGGATATCCGGAGCTGGAAGAAAAGAAAGCCATGATTTTAAAGGTTCTGACCCAGGAAGAAGACAAGTTCAATAAGACCATTGACCAGGGTCTTGCCATTCTTGGGGAACTGGAAGAGGAAATGATAAAAAAGAATGAAACAATCCTTTCCGGTGAGAATGCTTTTAAATTATATGATACCTACGGGTTCCCACTTGATCTGACCTTGGAGATTCTGGAAGAGAAGAAATTCGGAGTGGATGAAGAAGGCTTTAAGGCTGCCATGCAAAAGCAGAGAGAAACCGCAAGAAACGCCAGAAAGACCACCAATTATATGGGCGCTGACGTCACCGTTTATCAGTCCATTGATCCGTCCATAACAACGGAGTTCATTGGTTATGATAAGCTGACCTGCGAATCTAAGATCCTTGTCCTCACCTCAGAGACAGACATAGTAGAAGCTCTTACTGATGGTGAAACGGGAACCATTGTGACAGAGCAGACTGTGTTTTATGGCACAATGGGCGGTCAACAGGGCGATGTAGGCTGTATCGTAACGGATAAAGGCGAATTCAAGGTGGAAGATTCCATCCATTTACAGGGCGGAAAGGTCGGCCATGTAGGCAAAATGGTAAAAGGTATGCTCCAGACCGGCGATGTGGCTACTTTAAAGGTCTGTGAAGAAAACCGTCAGAATACGGGGAAAAACCACAGCGCCACTCATCTTCTCCAGAAAGCCTTAAGATCGGTTCTGGGCAGCCATGTGGAGCAGGCCGGTTCCTTTGTTGACGGGGACAAGCTGCGTTTCGACTTCACCCATTTCTCAGCCATGACGACCGAGGAGATCCATCAGGTGGAAACTCTTGTAAATGAGAAGATCAAGGAATCCCTTCCTGTAAAAACGGAAATCATGACATTAGAGGAAGCAAAAAAATCCGGTGCTATGGCACTGTTTGGGGAAAAATACGGAGATACGGTCCGCGTAGTAAAAATGGGAGATTTCTCCACAGAGCTTTGCGGCGGTACCCATATTAACAATACGGGAGTTATCGGTTCTTTTAAGATCCTGTCCGAAACCGGCATTGCAGCCGGTGTCAGGAGAATTGAAGCCTTGACAGGAGACGGTCTGATGCTTTATTATCAGGAGACTGAAAAAGAGCTTCATGAGGCGGCAAAAGCTGCCAAGACAACGCCTTCAGCTCTGACAGCAAAAATTGAATCCCTCTTAGAAGAGATAAAGTCCCTGCATTCTGAAAATGAAAAATTAAAGAGCAGGCTTGCAAAGGACTCCCTTGGAAATGTTATGGATCAGGTAAAAGAGGTTAAGGGAGTAAAAGTCCTTGCCACAAAAGTCCTTGATGTGGATATGAACGGGCTCCGCAATCTGGGGGATCAGCTGAAAGATAAATTAGGTGACGGAGTCATTGTAATCGCCTCCATTCAGGATGATAAGGTGAACTTGATGGCAGCTGTTACGGAAGAAGCCCAGAAGAAGGGGGCCCATGCAGGCAACCTGATTAAAGCCATTGCTTCCTTGGTTGGCGGCGGAGGCGGCGGACGTCCCAATATGGCTCAGGCAGGCGGAAAAAATCCGGCAGGTGTGGATGCATGCCTTGAAAAAGTTGGGGAAGTTGTTGCAGAGCAGCTGAACTGATATGTAAAATAATGAAAATTTTTCTTGACGTATGGCAAAATTATGCTATAATCATATCAGTGCTATAAAATACCCAAACAGTTGTATTATGCACAAGTACACAACTGGAGGGAGGTTAGGTGTGAGCTATGTCAAATGTTATCGTTAAAGACAACGAGACCTTAGATAGTGCTTTACGCAGATTCAAAAGAAACTGTGCAAAAGCAGGTATCCAGCAGGAAATTCGTAAAAGAGAACATTACGAAAAACCAAGCGTAAGACGTAAGAAAAAGTCTGAAGCTGCAAGAAAACGTAAATATAACTAATAGTTAAAAGATGAATCCCTGGTCCCGTTTTATCGTGACCAGGGGTTTTTTCGACTTTTAAGGCCTTAGAATTTTCCGCATCTGAATTGCATATAGTATAAAGGGGCCAAAAACCCTAAAGCAAGCTAATGGGTTTTTGGCCTCTTACAGCATTCGCCAGATGCAGGAATGGAAAATTCCTGCGCCCGGCTCATTGCTTGCAGAAATAAAAAGAGAGGGGCAGAAAAGGGATTATGTTTGAGGAATCAAAGGAAAAAGCAGCTTCCGCCTTAAAGCTTCCGAAGGATGTGGTTTTGGGAGAAGTGCTCGTATCTTTTCTGGGACGTCATAGCGTTGTAATAGAAAACTACCGTAGCATTATCCTGTATACAGACTGTTCCATCAAACTTCAGGCCAAAAACTGCCGTGTGGTCATCTGCGGAAGCAGGCTGATGATTGAGTATTACACCAATGAGGAGATGAAAATCAACGGTTATATAAAATCCCTGGAATTTGAATAATAAGGGAAACTGGAGGTGTAATATAGTGCTTGCATGGCTGAATCATTATTTATTCGGTTATCTTTCCATAGAAATGACCGGCTTTTCCCCTGAGCGTTTTCTAAATATGTGCAGCGTACATGAAATTGAATTATGGGAAGTCATAAATGCCGGGCATTCCTATCGGCTTTTTATGACTGTACAAGGGTTTCGGAAAATAAAGCCTCTCGTCCGTAAATCGAAGGTCAGACTTAGGATTTTAAAAAAGTTTGGACTTCCTTTTTTTTTATACAGGAACAAAAAGCGGAAGCTGTATGCTGCCGGGTTTATGAGCTTTTTTCTGATTCTTTATTCTCTTTCCCTGTTCATCTGGGATATTGAATTTGAAGGCAACAGGATGTATACCTATGACACCCTTTTAAAATTCTGTGAATCAGAAGAAATCCGATATGGCATGAGAAAATCCAAAATTGATTGTGACATTCTGGAAGAATCCTTCCGAAGCAAGTTTCCTGAAATAACCTGGGTGTCGGCAAGGGTATCAGGAACACGCCTTTTGGTTAAAATAAAAGAAAATGAAGTGCTGTCGGAAATTCCTGTAAAGGATGAAACTCCCTGTGACATTGTGGCAGAAAAAGACGGAGTGATCACCTCCATGATCGTGCGCAGCGGCGTTCCAATGGTCTCCATAGGCGATACAATAGAACAGGGGCAGGTTCTGGTCAGCGGCATTCTTCCCATTATCGGAGACAGTGAAGAGGTGATCAACACCCACTATGTGCGCTCTGATGGAGATATAACGGCCAGAACGGAATATCAATTCACAAGACAAATGCCCCTTTTTCGGAAAGTGGACGTGGAGACAGGAAAGGTCAGGAAAGGATATTATATGAAGGCTTTCGATTTATCCTTTCTTCTCATAAGGCCCAGACCAGAAGGAACTTCATGGAGACAGACCATGGAAGAAGAGCAGCTTCATTTATTTCAGAATTTCTATCTCCCCATTTATGTTGGTAAAATAACAGGGAGAGAATACATATCCTACGAGCGCCCTTACACAGAGGAAGAGAAAAAACAGCTGGCTGAGGATATGAACGAAAGGTACAAAAAAAATTTATTGGAAAAAGGGGTACAAATTCTGGAAAATCATGTTAAAATACTAGATAATGAATCTTTATGCCAGGTTGCCATAGATTTTGTGACCGAGGAGCCTGTTGGCAGGCCGGAGGCGCTGAAGATACAAAGAACAGAGGAACCGGAGGAGACAAATCATTCAAATGAGCGTAATTGAGACAATCATAGACATCCCAGCTGAACACGAGAAAAATGTTTGCGGACAGTTTGACAGTTACTTAAAGAAAATAGAACGGACCCTTCATGTTACCATGATCGGACGGGATGGGGCCCTTAAGATCATAGGACCGGAACAGATGGTCCAGAAAGCAAAAAGCGTATTTAGTAACCTGATTGAGCTTTCCAAGCGTGGGAATGCCATTACAGAGCAAAATGTAGATTATGCCCTCTCTCTGTCATTTTCTGAAAACGACAGCCAGATCCTGGAAATCGACAAGGACATTATCTGCAGGACCATCACCGGAAAGCCGGTAAAGCCCAAGACCCTTGGGCAAAAGCAGTATGTGGATCAGATCAGAAAAAAAATGGTCGTGTTCGGCATCGGGCCTGCCGGAACAGGCAAGACCTACCTTGCCATGGCAATGGCCATCCAGGCTTTTAAAAACGGGGAGGTAAACCGGATCATCCTGACCAGGCCTGCCATAGAGGCAGGTGAAAAGCTGGGCTTTCTTCCAGGAGATTTGCAAAGTAAAATAGATCCTTACTTAAGGCCCTTATATGACGCCCTTTATCAGATCATGGGAGCGGAGAGCTATCTTCACAACGCAGAAAAAGGCTTGATTGAGGTAGCTCCTCTGGCTTACATGAGAGGCCGTACCCTTGACAATGCCTATATTATCCTTGATGAAGCCCAGAACACCACACCGGCTCAGATGAAGATGTTCCTCACCAGAATCGGCTTTGGATCAAAGGTGATCGTAACAGGCGACCAGACGCAAAAGGACCTGCCTTCCGGAGCCGCGTCAGGACTTGACATGGCAATCCGCATATTAAAGAGAATTGATGACATTGGTTTCTGCCATTTGACCAGCAGCGACGTAGTTCGTCATCCTCTGGTACAGAAGATTGTACAGGCTTATGATGATTATGAATCAAAGAAAAAGCCGGCTGAACGAAAGGCAAAAGCCATTGGCGGCAGAAAGGCACGTTATGACGATTAATATTGAATATGAGGCGGAAAAAAAGCTGGACATCCCATATGAAGATATTATTAAAAGGGTGGTGGAGGATTCGCTGGATTATGAAAACTGCCCTTATGAAGCTGAGGTCAATGTACTCATTACCGGCAACGAAGATATCCGCCAGATCAATCAGGAATACCGGAATATAGACAGCCCAACGGATGTCCTTTCCTTTCCGATGGTTGATTATGAAAGACCTTCTGATTTTGAGCGTCTGGAAGAGACGGGAGATGACTGCTTTCACCCGGAATCAGGAGAACTTTTGCTGGGAGATATTGTAATATCTGTAGATAAGATAGAAGAACAGGCAGAAAAATACGGTCATTCCCAAATAAGGGAACTTGCTTTTTTAGTCGCTCACAGCATGCTTCATCTGTGCGGCTATGATCACATGGAAGACGAAGAGCGTTTGATCATGGAAAAGAAGCAGGAGGAAATCTTAAGCCTGGGAGGATATACGAGATGATGAAAAGGGTATGGTTAGGGTTCGCCGGTATCATTGTTTCTGCCGTTTTTTTATTCGGCTGCAGTAAAAAATATGAGGAGGTATGGGTCTCGGAACAATCTGTGGAAACCTCCGGGGCTGGGGAAACAAAAGAAATCAAGATCAGCAGCACCACAGAAGCGGCCGATGGGCCGGAGGCGAATTCCGGTGAATACTATACCTTTGAAGAGCGCACCGAAAAGGACGGGAAGATACGAAGCTATCTTACCGGGGAGATGGTCAGCACTGCCATCGGGAACCGGAGGCCGGTGGCAGTCATGATGAGCAATGACAAAGAGGCTCTTCCCCAATATGGAATCAACCGGGCAGGGGTGGTTTATGAAGCGCCGGCAGAAGGGGGAATGAACCGCTACATGGCTATCATGGAAAATTACGATGATCTGGACCGGATCGGTTCCGTTAGAAGCTGCCGCACCTACTATACATATTTTGCCCGTGAATTTGATGCTATTTATGCCCACTACGGTCAAAGCACCTTTGCAAAGCCTTATCTGGCCAATGTGGATAACATCAATGGGCTGGATGCCATCGGCACGGTGGCCTATTTTCGTACCAAGGACCGGAAATCCCCCCATAACGCCTATACCAGCGGAGAGCGGTTAAGCAAAGCCATCCTGCAGCTTGGTTACACGGAATCCTATGATACGTCCTACCACGGCCACTACCGCTTTGCAAAAGACGGCCGTAAGGTGACTCTTGAAGGAGCAAACAGTGTCAGCGATGCTTATAAGGTTTATCCGGGTTATGTGCTCAACAAGCCCTGGTTTGAATATCACGAGGATGACGGGCTTTACTACCGGTACCAGTATGGGGCCCCCCACAAGGGAGATGAAGGACAGATCAAGGTTAAGAACATCATCCTGCAGTACTGCCCTTCCGCCCATTATGCAACGACAGAGTATCTAAACATCAACGTACAGGATGACTCTTATGGCTGTTACGTGACGGAAGGCCGTTCCATCCCCATAAAGTGGACTAAGGAAGGAGAGTTCGGCCCAACACATTATTACGACATGGAGAATAACGAGATTATCCTGAACCAGGGAAAAACCTGGGTGTGCATTATTTCCGCACAGGATTCTCCCAATGTGAAATTATATGGAAAAGAATAGGACAAGCAGAAAACCAACAAAGAAGGGAGCCTCCAATTTCCTGATCCAGGGCGTTATCCTTGCGGTGGCAGGGATCATCGTCCGGGTCATTGGCATGTTTTACCGTATTCCTCTTGCAGATATTTTGGGGAATGAAGGAAACGGTTATTACAGCTCTGCATTTACGATTTATTCCCTTCTTCTGATCATATCCTCCTACAGCCTGCCTACGGCGGTGTCCAAGATGATTGCCACCAGGCTGGCCAGAAAGGAATACCGCAACTCCGTCAGGGTGTTAAAGGTTGCCCTGTTTTACGGAACCGTGGCAGGAGGGCTGGGAGCCGCTGTGCTCTGGTTTGGAGCAGATATATTTGCCAGCCGTTTCTTAAAAATGCCTTATACCTTCTATGCCTTAAAAACCCTGGCTCCTACCATCTGGGTGATCGCCTATCTTGGGGTGTTCCGCGGCTATTTCCAGGGAATCGGAACCATGCTTCCCACAGCCATATCCCAGGTGCTGGAGCAGATCGTCAATGCGGTCATCAGCGTCTATGCGGCCTCAAGGCTGTTTCAGGCAGGGATTAAGTCCAATCTGGTTCATGGGTCCACAGAATACTCCTTTGCCCTTGGAGCGGCGGGAGGGACCATTGGAACAGGGGCAGGGGCTGTGGCTGCCCTGCTGTTTCTCCTGTTTATTTTATTCAGCTATTTGCCGATCGTAAAAAAGCAGGCAAGAAGGGACAGGACAAGACGCCGGGAATCCTATGGGGAGCTTTCCGGCGCCCTTTTCATGACAGTCTTTCCCATAGTATTAAGCAGTGTGGCATATAACATCAGCACGGTTATCGACAACAGCATTTATGGGAACGGTATGACGGCCATGGGAATGGGAGCTTCGGAGATCGCTTCCAACTGGGGCGTTACAGGGAAGTACCAGCTTCTTTTTAACATTCCGGTGGCAATTGCCAATTCCCTTTCCTCCGCCCTCATCCCCTCTCTTTCCAGGGCAATGGCAGAAGGGCAGAGGGGGCAGTTAAAAAGCAAGGTCTCCATGGTGATCCGTTTTTCCATGCTCATTGCCATACCGGCTACGGTGGGCCTTACTGTTCTGGCAGGGCCCATCTGCAATCTGTTGTTCAGCAGAAATGACAACTCAGCCCTTATTAAGATGATGATATACGGATCCTCGGCAGTGGTATTTTTCTCTCTTTCCACAGTGACCAACGGAGTGCTCCAGGGAATCAACCGGATGCAGGTTCCCTTAAGAAATGCGGTCATTTCCCTGATCCTCCACGTGATAATTCTGTGTGTCATGCTTTTTGGATTTAAGATGGGGATCTACAGCGTGGTGTATTCCAACATCCTGTTTGCGTTTACCATGTGTATTTTAAACGGGGCTGCGATACGAAGATTTTTAAATTACAGGCAGGAAATGAAGAAAACATTTATTCTTCCAATCCTGGCTTCCGGGGTCATGGGAGCGGCTGCTTACGGCACCTATTTCCTGGTGCATTTGACCTTAAAGCGCAATGTGTTTGGTGTACTTTCCGCCATAGCAGTGGCTGTGGTGGTTTATGGGATTCTCCTTTTAAAACTGCGCTGTGTGGACGAATCGGAGCTTTTAAGCGTGCCGGGAGGGAAGAAGCTGGTGCGCATTGCAAGAAAATTCCATCTTTTGTGATTAAAACCCAGGAAGAAGGCAGATACTATACTTACTTGAAGGAGGTATCATCTCATGAAGAAGTATATGTTCTGCTTTCTTTTGTTCGTAGCGGCATCTGCCATCTGCCTGGGGATCGGGTTTGCCATTACAAAGGACAGCGTAAGGCCTGAGGAAGCCCTGCCTGGGGCGACCATAGAAACAGAAACTGTGACGGAAGCGCAGATCGTAATAAACCAGGAAGAGGAACAGGCCGAGCCGGTAAATGCAACGGGTAAGGAAAAATATTATCTTGTTTCAGAGGACGGATATCTTCTCGTCCTCTACCAGGATAAAACAACCATCTGTCTTTATACCCATATGCCCATCACCGATTTCCCTGAGGAAGAACGGGGAAAATTGATGGAAGGTATATGGTTTTCTTCCATGATTGAGGTATTTAATTATCTGGAATCCTATACAAGCTAAAGAAACACTTGAAATAAAGGGACAAACTGGATACAATAGGTCTGTCTGAGGATACAGGAGGATTTTATGAAACAACAGGTAATCATCGTAGGAGCAGGAGCTTCCGGTCTGACAGCGGCGATCCAGGCGGCCAGACAGGGCGCTTCTGTTACCGTTTTAGAACATACAGCCAAGCCGGGAAAAAAACTTCTTTCCACGGGAAATGGAAAATGCAATTTAACCAATCTGATGATCCCTGACGGAGCTTACCGTGGAGGCCGGCCGGAATTTATAAAAAGGGTGCTGGAAAATATCACTGTGGAACAGACTCTGGAATTTTTCCGGGATCTTGGTCTTGTCCTTACTGACAGGAACGGATATGTTTATCCAAATTCCGGACAGGCTGCCTCCGTTCTGGAAGCTCTTCTCTTTGAATTGGACCACTTAGGGGTTTCCATAGTTACAGACTGTCAGGTAGAGGAAATAAGGAAGGATTTGTCCCTTGTGACTTCCTTGGGAAAGAAGCGGGCAGATGCCGTTATTTTAGCCGCAGGCTCTATGGCGGCTCCTAAAACAGGCTCGGATGGAAGCGGTTATGAGCTGGCAAAGGCTCTTGGCCACACCATCGTAAAACCACTGCCTGCCCTGGTACAGCTTAGGTGCAGGGAAAAATGGTACAAGCAGATGGCCGGAGTCAGGACAGAGGCCTGCGTGACCCTTAAAATAGATGGAAAAACAGTGGCAGCCGACCGGGGAGAGCTTCAGCTTACGGATTACGGAATTTCCGGCATTCCGGTCTTCCAGATCAGCCGCTTTGCTGCCAGAGGACTGGATGCCGGCCGGCCGGTGACAGCGGAGCTGGATTTCCTCCCTTCCATGGATTTTAACCATACCCGGCAGTTTCTTGAGGAACGGGTAAAGCGTTTCAGCTGCCGGCCGGCAGAGGAATTTTTAAACGGCGTATTAAATCATAAGCTGGCTAGGATCCTGTTAAAGGAAGCCGATGTGGGAAGCAATGGCATTGTCAAAGATATCAGGCCTGCCCAGATAAAAAAGCTGGCTTCTGTCTTAAAGAAACTGGAAACAGAGATCATTGCCGCCAATTCCTTTGATCAGGCCCAGGTGTGCAGCGGTGGCGTTGATACCGGGGAAGTGGATCCGGATACCATGGAATCAAAACTTATTAAGGGGCTTTACCTGGCAGGAGAAATCCTTGATGTTGACGGCATTTGCGGAGGCTATAACCTTCAGTGGGCATGGTCTTGCGGCATACTGGCAGGTACTTGCGCGGGAAGAGGAATGTCCTGCGGACATATGCCCCATAAACCGGGGCGGGTTTTGCCTAAAGAACATGGGCGCAGTGTGGCCCAGGGAAGATGCCACAGAGGCATCTGACCGAGGTCAGAAACAAGAAAAATGAGGAAAACAATGATAAGAATTAATCAATTAAAGCTGCCTGTGGATCATACCCAAGAAGCCTTATGGGCAAAGGCGGCAAAAGCATTAAAAATTCCGGTAAAGGATATCCGTTCCATTCAAATAATAAAACAGTCTGTTGATGCCAGAAAAAAAGAGGACATCCATTTTACTTACTCCATTGACGTGGAGACCGAAAAAGAAGAGTCTGTGGTACATAAAGCGAAGAGCAGAGATATTGGGATATCGGAAAAAAAGGAATATGTGTTTCCAAAGCCTGGAACGAAAAAAATGACTGACAGGCCGGTGATCATCGGAACCGGACCGGCCGGACTTTTCTGCGGGATCATGCTGGCAAGGCATGGGTATCAGCCCCTGCTTCTGGAACGGGGTGAGTCCGTGGAAAAGCGCATGGAGGCTGTGGACTTATTCTGGAAGGGCGGAATGTTAAGGCCTGATTGCAATGTGCAGTTTGGAGAGGGAGGAGCAGGCACCTTTTCCGACGGAAAGCTGAATACTCTTGTAAAAGATCCTCTTATGAGGAACCGGAAGGTATTGGAGCTTTTCGTGGAATTCGGGGCAGACCCTTCTATTCTCTATGTAAATAAACCCCATATAGGCACCGATGTTTTAAGCGGCATTGTCAAAGGGATGAGAGAGGAAATCATCCGCCTTGGGGGAGAGGTCCGTTTTAACAGCACTGTGACCGATTTTATAATAGAAGATAACAGGCTGCATGGGGTTGTGATCAATGAAAAGGAACGGATCATGGCAGAGGTTCTTGTGCTGGCCATCGGGCACAGCGCCAGGGATACCTTTGAAATCCTGAATAAAAGAAAAGTTCCCATGGAAGCAAAAGCCTTTGCAGTAGGCTTAAGGATCCAGCATCCTCAGGAAAGCATAAACCGTTCTCAGTATGGGACCGGAAGCCACCCTATACTTGGCCCTGCGGATTACAAGCTGACCCATCAGTGTACAAAGGGAAGAGGGGTTTATACCTTCTGCATGTGTCCGGGAGGATATGTGGTCAACGCTTCCTCTGAGGAAAAAAGGCTTGCAGTAAACGGAATGAGTTATCACAAAAGGGATGGTGTGAATGCCAACAGCGCTTTGATCGTTACCGTAACACCCGAAGACTTTGGAAATACAACCCCTCTTGCCGGTATCGCTTATCAAAGGCAGTTGGAAGAGGCGGCTTTTTTAAGCTGCAGCGGAAAAATTCCGGTTCAGCTTTACGGGGATTTTAAAAAGAATCAGCCTTCAAAAGACTTTGGCAGTGTGGAACCCGCTTTTAAAGGCGCCTGTGGATTTGCCAATATAAGAGAGTTTCTTCCCGAATATTTATCAGAATCTCTCATTGAGGGTGTGGAGGCCTTTGATCACCGGATCCGTGGCTTTTCCAGGCCCGATGCCATTTTGGCCGGCGTGGAAAGCAGGACTTCTTCCCCGGTCAGGATCCCCAGAGATGAAGCTTTTGAATGCAGCGTAAAAGGAATCTATCCCTGCGGAGAAGGTGCAGGATATGCGGGGGGGATCACTTCTGCGGCAATGGATGGCCTGAAGGTAGCGGAAGCCATTGCTACCGGATTTCAAGGGTTTCCTTTATAAATTGACGAAATCATAAAAATGATGTAAGATATGAAACAAAAAGAATTACAGAAAGCAGATGATAATGAAGATGAACGTCGAGGAACGAGAGAAACTAAAAGACAAAAAAAGGATTGTAATAAAGATAGGGTCCTCATCCTTAACCCATGCCTACACCGGGGATCTGAACCTGATGAAAATCGAAAAACTGGTTCGTGTAATCAGTGACTTAAAGGGGCAGGGGAAACAGGTGGTTTTGGTTTCCTCCGGTGCCATCGCAGCAGGACGCCAGGCTCTGGGACACCATACCAGGCCTGTTACCATATCGGAAAAGCAGGCATTTGCCGCTGTGGGCCAGGCCAGGCTCATGATGGTGTACCAGAAGCTTTTTGCAGAATACAATCAAATAGCTGCACAAGTCCTGTTAACCAAAAATACTATGGTTAATGACAGCAACCGTTACAATGCCCAGAACACCTTTGATGAACTTTTAAAACTTGGAACCATCCCCGTTGTCAATGAAAACGATACCGTATCCACCTCCGAAATTCCTCTGGTGGATAATTTCGGCGATAATGACCGGCTGTCTGCCATTGTAGCCGCTCTAATAGGGGCAGATCTTTTAATATTATTATCGGATATTGACGGCCTGTATTCCGATGACCCAAGACAAAACCCGGAAGCAGAATTTATCGGACTGGTTAGGGAAATCACTCCCAAGCTTCTGGATATGGGAAAATCCACCTCAGGAAGCGATGTGGGTACCGGAGGCATGGCTGCGAAGCTGGCTGCCGCCCGTATTGCTACGGACAGCGGCTGCGATATGGTCATTGCCAACGGAGACCAGGTGGAGGCCATCAGTCAGATCGTGGAGGGAGAAGAAAAGGGAACCCTGTTCCTGGCTCATCCAAACCATGACTTTGACCTGATGGACTATATTAATCACGAGTATTAAGGAGAACTTATGAATCAGGAAAAAATCGACCGGATCAATACACTTTATCATAAATCAAAGTCAGTAGGATTAACAGAAAAAGAGGCTGCAGAGCAGGCTGCTTTGCGGAGGGAGTATATTGAAGCCATCCGCAATAGTTTACGGGGAAATTTAAACAATATTTCCATTGAGGAGAAAGACGGTACCATAACGGATCTGGGTAAAAAATATGGAAAAGTCGGCGAAGAATGATATCAGGATATTCGTAAAAGAGCAGCGTATGGCTTTGGAGACAACAGCCGAGTGCGTTTGGAATGATTCCATCTGCCGGCAGCTTTTAAGCATTGATGATATCCTCAGGGCTTTTTGTGTTTACTGCTATGTATCCTTTCGCCGGGAAGCGGGGACCTGGAGGTTCATGGAGAGTTTATTAAAGCAGGGAAAATGCGTAGCTGTGCCAAAGGTCGTTGGAAGAGACCTGGAATTTTATTCCATTTCCGGAAAAACCGATCTGGAGGAAGGCGTCATGGGAATTATGGAACCAAAGTCATCCTGTTTAAGAGTTCATGACCCGCAAGCTCCTGTTATTGTTCCCGGAATTGCTTTTGACAGGTACGGAAACCGGATCGGTTATGGAGGCGGATATTATGACCGTTTTTTTGAGAGGGAACCAGATCATCCCCGCATTGCCATAGCCTACGGCTTTCAGATCTTTGACCATATTCCGACGGAACCTCATGACAAACGTGTGGACCGGATTATCACTCCTTAAGGATTAAGGAAATATCCTGCCCAAAGTTCATGGACAATAATAAGGAAACACCCTGCGGGTATACCTTTATGCCCAAAGTTCATGGACAATAATAAGGAAAGGATTGGAGGAGGCTTTTATGACGATTACTGAGATGGGAAAGACAGCAAAAGAAACAGCCGGAATCATAGGGATTCTTGGTTCGGCAAAAAAGAATGAAGGCTTAAAGGCAGCGGCGGCTGCTCTGCTGGAAGGAGAAGTTGAAATCCTCACCGCAAATCAGGAGGACGTCATTAAGGCAGCTGCTTCCGGGATGAGCGCCGGACTGATTGACCGTCTGGAACTGACTCCTGCGAGAGTAGAAGCCATGGCTGACGGACTTTTGTCCGTGGCCGCACTGGATGACCCGGTGGGAGAGGTGCTTTCCATGAAAGTACGCCCCAATGGCCTTACCATCGGCCAGAAGCGGGTTCCTTTGGGCGTTGTAGGCATTATATACGAGGCCAGGCCTAATGTGACCGCTGATGCCTTTGGACTATGCTTTAAAGCGGGAAATGCCGTGATCTTAAAGGGCGGAAGTGATGCCCTGGAATCCAATAAGGCCATTGTAAAATGGCTTCGGACCGGCCTTAGGAATGCAGGTCTTCCGGAAGATGCCATACAGCTCATTACTGACACAGACAGGGAAGTGACAAAGGAATTCATGCGGCTCAGGGAATATGTGGATGTGCTGATTCCAAGAGGAGGCGCAGGATTAATAAAAACCGTTGTGGATAACAGCACTATTCCGGTCATTGAAACAGGAACCGGGAATTGTCACATTTTTGTCGACAAATCTGCTGATTTTGATATGGCCCTGGATATTATTTTCAACGCAAAAACACAGAGGATCGGCGTGTGCAATGCCTGTGAGTCCCTTGTCATTCACAGAGACATAGCGCCTCAGTTTTTGCCTTTATTGAAAGAAAGGCTTTCTTTAAAATCCGTTGAGATCCGAGGAGATGAGGAGGCCTGTGCCATGGCAGAAGGCTTTGTACCGGCAACAGAAGACGATTGGGGCCGTGAATACTTAGACTATATCCTGTCCTTAAAGATTGTTGGTTCTGCGGAAGAGGCTATTTCTCACATTAACCGCTATAACACCAAACATTCTGAATCCATCATTACGTCAGACTATAGTAATGCCCAGAAGTTTTTAAATGAAATTGATGCGGCAGCCGTTTATGTCAATGCATCCACCCGATTTACTGACGGATTTGAATTTGGCTTTGGTGCGGAAATCGGCATCAGTACTCAAAAGCTCCATGCTAGAGGCCCCATGGGTCTTAAGGAACTGACAACAACCAAATATATCATATATGGTGACGGTCAGGTACGTCCATAGCCTGCATGTTTGCCCTTATAACATAGAGAAGCATTTCACGGAGATTGCTGTCTCTAAATAAAAATGGCTGTAAGAAAGAAATTTCTTGCAGCCGTTTTTATTGCTTTAACCCTTCTATGGAGTGTTTTTTGAAAATCAGCTTTTGACGTAGGTCAACTGATATTTAGGTGAGTTAAGTGTTAATTCTGTATAATCCATGATCTGATTATTGGTCAGATATGTGGTGTTGGCAACTCTCAAAATGGGAGTGTCCAAAGATATCCCAAACATTTCAGCGATATTTTTTGAAGGATGAATGGGGGTTACGGTATGGTCGCTGTATGCAATTTTCATTCCCTTCACCTGTTCAAAATACTGATATTTGGACTGCTGCAGCACCTGCATGGAGATATCGGGATATAAGCGGCTGGACATATAGGTTGTTTCAAACTGAAATATTTCATCATTTGCATACCGGATTCTTTCAATGAAATAAATGGGTTCTCCTGTTTCGATCTTTAAGATGGAAGCGATATTGGAAGGCGCTTTCTGGATCATAAAGGTGGGAACATCTGTCCGGACGGAAATTCCCTGTTCATGCATCACCTCTGAAAATCCCTGAATGGAGCTGGGGTTTAATGTAACGGAAGGGTGGCACACAAATGTTCCCACTCCGGCAACTCTAGTGAGCAGTCCCTTTGCTACCAGATTATCTGTTGCTTTTCGAACGGTCACCCTTGATACATGATAGGTGTTGGAAAGCTCCAGCTCTGTGGGAATCAGATCATCTTTTTTATAATAACCTAAATTTATTTTTTGAAGCAGGTCATTTTCAATCTGTTTATATTGGGCAATTCTTTTCTCTGCCATAATCATCACCTCATTTTCTTATCAAACCAGTTCTTTAATTGTATTATACTTTGAAGCAAATGACAATACATTTTTAAATCATTATGAGAAGTGCTAATCATATGATTGGATATTTCAGCAACTCTATGACAACACAAATTAAACAAAATGTATTGACATTATAATACAATTATAGTATATTGTTCATGACAATGATAATACATATTGCATAGTGATAAATACATTTTAACCGAATCAAGTAAGTCCAACCCTTCAAATATGAAAAATATTAAATGGTTGGTGGGAATTAGCCCCAGTCAGGTGGAATAAAAGCGCTACCTGGCAAGCAGCGATAGCTGTTATTCGGTTATGCCCGGTAAAGCGGGGCACACTGTGAGCATACAGCGAAGTGGATTGTGAATATCCCCTCGCTTAACCAGCAGGAGGTACAATTAGTGAAAAATGTATTGTATATTCATACTCATGATTCCGGACGGGTATTAAGTCCCTATGGTTATAAAGTTCCCACACCAAATATAGAATCCTTTTCCAGGTCTGCAGCGGTGTTCCGGAATGCGTATTGTGCGGGCCCGACTTGCTCGCCCAGCCGGGCAGCAATGCTGACAAGTACATACCCGCATCAAAATGGCATGTTAGGTCTGGCTCAAAGAGGCTTTGTCATGGATTACAGCAGACATATGGTTCAGTATTTAAATCACAATGGTTACCATACCGTTCTTTGCGGAATCCAGCATGAAGCGGGCTGGTACCTGGACAGGAAACAGGGGGCTGCCGAGATCGGCTATCAGGAAGAGCTGACCACAGATAATTCCGGATATGCTCAGGAAGAGCTGGTGGACTGGGATAAGGAAAATGCACGTGAGGTCTGCCGGTGGATGAAGAATTATGACAAGGAACAACCCTTTTTCCTTTCTTATGGAATGTATGCAACTCATCGGCGGTTTCCTGATAAAATTGATGAAGATATCGACCCTGAATATGCCCTTCCTCCTTATCCGATTCCCGATACCGGGGATACCCGGAAAGATTTTGCAGGTTATCTGATGAGTGTGAAATGCGCGGATGCCTGTTTTGGCCAGGTGATTTCCTGCCTGAAAGAAGAGGGATTGTGGGAAAATACCATTATACTATTTACAACAGATCACGGCCTGCCAAATCCTTTTTCAAAATGTACGCTGTTTGATAGTGGGATCGGTGTGAATTTAATGCTTCGTTCACCGGGAGCCTTTGGGAATGGGACCGTAACAGACAGTCTTGTCTCCCATGTGGATGTTTTTCCTACTCTTTGTGAACTCCTTGAACTGGAGAAACCGGAATATCTGGAAGGAAGGTCAATGGTTCCTCTGCTGACAGGAGAAAAGGAGGAAATCAGGTCCGACATTTTCGCTGAAATCAACTTCCATACATCCTATGAGCCTGTCCGCTGTGTACGCACGAAGCGCTATAAATATATCCGCTATTACGATACATCCTATTTGAAAATTAACCAGTCCAACATTGATGAATCTTTGACAAAAGATTATTTTTTAAAGCAGGATCTGGAAAACCAGACAAAGTTTGAAGAAGCGCTTTACGATCTCCTCTATGATCCGGGAGAACGCAATAATCTGGTATATAACCGGGAATACGCTTCCGTTTTGAAAGAAATGAGCGGGAGATTACTGGTTTATCAGGAAAAGACAGGGGATCCGATTCTAAAAGGTGAAATTAATATAAAACCAGAATGGAAAATAAACAGAAAGGAGTGTAAGGCTGCAAGTTCAAAAAATCCAGAAGACTATATCAGTTTTGGAAATTGAAAAGGAGGTAAAAATGGTAGGTATGATAGTAACCGGTCATGGAAGCTTTGCCACAGGAATCACAAGCGGACTAAAGCTGCTGGCCGGAGAGCTTATGTATTACGAAGCAGTGGATTTTCTGCAGGAAGATTCTTTGGATATTCTTGCCGAAAAATTAACTGCGGCTGCCGGGCGGCTTACCCAATGCACCGGGATTTTGATTTATACGGATTTAACAGGAGGATCCCCCTTTAATGTCTCAGTCCGTATGAAAATGGAACAACCTGAAAAAATATCGGTAATCGGCGGAGCAAATCTGCCGTCCGTACTGGAAGGGTATATGTCAAGACCTTCCATGGACAGTTCTTCTGAAATTGCCGAAAAGAGCTTGAATGCCGGGAAAAATGCAATGGTACAGTTTGAAGAATCTGCTTTAGCAGAAGGGGATTACGAAGAATAATAAATGGAGGAAAAAGGTATGACTTTTTTACAGGCTTTACTGATTGGGATATTTGCCTATTTGGGCAGCAAACGTACGCCGTGGTTTTTTGGGGTGACAGGAGGCTGGAATATGATCGGACGTCCTCTTGTAGCCGGTTTGATTGTTGGTTTGATCTTAGGTGATGTAAGAGGCGGTGTCATTGCAGGTGCCATGGTTCAGGCACTCTTCATCGGACAGATCACGCCCGGAGGCGCTATGCCCGCGGATGTGAACTGGGCAGCCTATATCGGTATTCCGCTGGCACTGGCAGCCGGAGGTACCGGAGAACAGGCAGTGGCGTTATCTGTTCCTCTCAGCATGCTGGGACTTGGGCTTTTTAACTTTATCATGACAATCAATGCATATTTCCCTCATATGGGAGACCGGGCTGCAGAAAAGGGAGATGGGGCCGGAATTCACCGTGCCACTTATCTGGCAGCCGTTCCAAGCTTCATTCTCCGGGCAGGTTCCGCCATGCTGATCTGTTACCTTGGCACGCCGCTGGCAGAATTTTTGATCAGCAGTATGCCTCAGGGGCTCCTGCACTTTTTTGAGGTAGCCGGCAAGATGCTGCCTGCCATTGGATTCGCCATGCTGCTTAAGCAGTCCCTTTCCAGGAAATGGATGCTTGTATTGTTTCTCATGGGCTGGATTCTGATCGGCTCTACCAGTATGTCTGTAACTGCACTGGCTGTGTTTGCAACTGCAATTGCATTTATCTTTGTTATGGCCCAGGGTGGAACGCAAACGGCCGTACCGGCACCGGTACATAGCACAGAGGAGGATGACTGTTATGAAGAATAAAAGAGAAAATTCATTGCTCACTAAAAAGGATATTAACAAGGCTGCCTGGTCTTATATTTTCTTTATACAGGCAACCCAGAATTTTGAACGTATGATGGGACTTGCTTTTTGTCATGTGCTGGAACCGATTTTAAAGATACTCTATAAAAACGATTCTGGTGAATACAAACGGTCCCTTCAGCGCCATATGCAGTTTTTCAACACAGAGCCTCAGCTGGGCGCCCTGATCCCCGGCATTACCATTGCCATGGAGGAAGCCCGTGCCATGGGAGAAGATGTCAGTGAAGAGCTGATTGTAAATACCAAAAATGCGCTTATGGGACCCTTTGCCGGAATCGGAGATTCTATGTTAATCGGCACCTACAGCCCGATTCTTTTAAGTATTGCCATGAGCATGTGCATCAGCGACGGAAATCCCGTTGGCCCTCTGTTCTTTTGCGCAGTATGGCTTACCACCGTGGTAGGCATGCAGTGGTATTTGTTTCATAAGGGATATAATATGGGTATCGGTGCGGCAAACTTATTTTTTACCAACCGAACGCTTGCGGATAAAATCACGACCGGACTCACCATGATGGGGCTGATCGTAATAGGCGGAGTCGCTGCAACCACTGTAAAAGCAAATGTAATTTACCAGTTTGTAAGCGGTGAAATGTCTCTTTCTTTACAGGAACAGATTTTTGATAAAATCATGCCAGGAATACTCCCCCTATTGCTTACGCTGGCAGTGTGGTATCTGATGGATAAAAAGAAGTGGTCCGCAACAAAAATCATTCTCGGTATCACCGGGTTTGCGGCTGTTATGGTGTTTTTGAAAATTATGTAAATGCAGGATAACCGGAAAATGCCTGACTCTGAGGAGATTCTCTTATGAAAGATATGGTTTTAATTATGTCAGACCAGCACGGCTGGGATTACACGGGATTTGCGGATGAACGGATTGAAACGCCGGGGCTTAAAAAGGTCGCAGAGGAAGGTCTGCTGTTTGAGCGCTGCTATTGCAATTCACCCCTTTGTGTCCCTTCGCGCATGTCATTTCTAACCGGAAAATTACCGTCACAGCTTGGCATTTTTAATAATGATGCCGCGCTTGGCGGTGATGTACCTACCATTGCCCATGAAATGGGACGCCTGGGATACCAGACTGTTCTGGCCGGCCGGATGCATTTTAAAGGAGAAGACCAGAAGCACGGATTTGATGAACGGTATTGCGGAGATATTACCTCTCAGTTCTGGGGAACCGGTGGAAAAAAACGCCTGGATTTTGGCGTGTATGCCGGAACTACCAACCGGAAAAACTGCCTCAATGGGGTTGGAGGGGGAATTTCCCCGGTTATGCTTTATGACGAGATGGTATTTCAGTCGGCCATGGATTTTCTTGAGAATTGGGGAAGGAAAAAGGAAAATAGAAAACCGCTGTTTCTGGTGATTGGATTCTATGGCCCTCATTTTCCCTTTACCTGTGCAGATAAGGATTACAGAAAGTACCAAAGCCGCTTTTCTGCAGAGGAGTGTGAAAAGGAGGCAAGGCTTCCTTCTCTTCCTGTTTATAGTGAATTTCTGCAGGAATGTGAACCAGAGCATATGAGAAACTGCAAGGCCGCTTATTGCGGTCTGGTAGAACAGTTAGACCGGTATGTAGGGGAGCTTTATCATAAAATCCGGTCTGTTGAAAACGGAAGGGAATATTTATTCTTCTACACCTCCGATCACGGTGAGCAGCTTGGAAAACGAAAACTGTTTGGAAAACAGACCATGTATGAAGCTGCGGTTCGTGTCCCGCTGCTGGCAGCAGGCACAGGGATATCTCCGGGTATAACAAAAATGCCGGTAAGTCTTTTAGATGTATCCCGCACACTTTTGGAAGAGGCAGGAAGAAATGAAGATTATTCCTGGCATCAGGGAAAGCGGCTTGATTTCAGTGGTTTCCGAAGCAATAAAAACGGACCTGTAAGAATTCAGCAGATGGTGGGAAGTGATGACAACCCGCTGCTTATAGAAACGGTGGTTCTTGGACAATACAAAATAGTTAAGTCAGGATATAAAACCATTGGTCTTTATGATTTACAGGAAGATCCCGATGAAGAGCATGATCTGTCAATGACCAGAGAAGGCTTGCTGAAAGAGCTTATGAAAGAGGCAGAAGACAACGGCTTCTTAAGAAAAAATGAGATCAGGGATTTGTCTGACCGGGAACGGGAGACCAGATACGGGCATAGACGGCTGAAAGCATGGGGAGCGGCGAAAAAACCGGAAGAATGGGCAACCATGAAAATTGATAGTAACACACTCATAAATCCAAGAGAGTAATGGGAGGATTCCATGAATTACAAAAAGTTTTGGACAGACATGCACAGTAATATTCATCATGAGCAGATGAAAGAGCTCCCGGTGTGGTATGAGCATATAAAAAAGCAGATGGATTTCTGGCCGGTGGCTTATTACCCGTTTTACATGCGTCCCACACCGTCAGGACTGTCGGTTGAAGACCGATACGACGATGAAATCATTGCCAGGGACTGGGAGTTGTTAAGAAGCTTTACCGAAGAAGCCAGCAGACAGGGATTTCCCATGTTTATGGGTTATGAATGGCAGGGTGCCGGACTGGATGGAGATCATAATGTGTTTTTCCTCCACAATGACGGGAAACAGGAGCATCCCATGCGGTACCAGGAACTTGTGGCAGCCTATGAGGGCCAGGAGGTCATTGGAATTCCTCATCATCTGGCATATCAGCCAGGTTCCAGAGGCAAAAACTGGGATACTCACAATGAAATATTTTCTCCTTTTGCAGAAATTTATTCCAGCCACGGTTCCAGTGAAAATGACGATGGGCCTCTGTCCATGGACCGACACATTCACATGGGGCCGCGGACAGGAGAGACGACCTATGAAAATGGCCTTGAACGAGGGTATAAAATCGGCGCCATCGCAGCAGGTGATAACCACAGCATTCCCGGCGTGTTTGAAAATGGAAGCATGTGTGTGCTTGCAGAGGACTGTTCAAAGGAGTCCATATGGGAAGGCTTAAGAAAACGAAGAACCTATGGGGTATCCCGAAGCAGGATTGAAGTGGACTATTATGTGAATTCAGCACCAATGGGCTCTGAAATTGAAACAGACAGCCAAGTGGATTTAGAATTTTACATAAAAGGTACCGGAGCAGTAGACAGGGTGGAAATTTTAAGAGATAATATCTTAGAGGAAATGGTTGTGCATTCAGGTACATGGGAACGGGAGAAGCAGGCTGGACGGATCCGGTTTAAATTCCGTCTGGAGCTTGGCTGGGGACCGGATACCAGGGTTTACCGTGACCACCTTATAAAAGACTGGGAAGGACGTCTGGAGACGGATGGAAAGCTGCTTTCCGTTGAACCGTGCTGGAATCACTATGGCCAGGATATTTATCACCATGATGACAAGAGCTGCAGCTTTACCATGACCACATACCAGTCTCCGGCTTCCGGTAAATGGATGGGCGCGGAGAAGACGGTGGCAGAGGGTTTTATCTTTGAGGTGGAAGCGGATGTGGACAGCGTTCTGCGCCTGCTCATCAATGGAAAGGAATATCTCCTTCCTGTGAGGAAAATGCTTAACAGCTCCCAGGTCATGGCTCTTTGGGATGAAGTGAACAGCCTTACAAAGGAACATTGGGGAGAGATCACTCATTACCGGGATGATCCATGGTGGCATAATGCCTATAAAATCCGCGTAGGCAAGGCGTATCCCGAAAACTCTTATAAGGTTACCGGAAAAAGAAGGATCCGGATGGAACAAAGCGGAAACTTACGGCTTCGTATCTGGCAGAAAAATGGAGATGCGGCCTGGACCTCACCTGTATTTATATCCGTAAAAGATAAATGAAAGGGGACTATTTGATGATGGAGATTGTAAATGTCCGGATTGATGACCGTCTGATTCACGGACAGGTAGCAACTGTCTGGAGCCAGGTTACAGGAGCAACCAGGATCATGGTGGTAGATGATCAGGTTGTAAAGGATACAATCAATAAGGAGGCTCTTAAGCTGGCCTGCCCGAAGCAGTGTAAGCTGTCAATTCTTACGGTAGAAAAGGCAGCAGCCAATCTGTGTGCCGGAAAATACCAGGAGGAAAGGGTCTTTCTGGTCGCCAAAAGCCCCAAAACCATGCGCAGGCTTTACGATGCTGGCTTCCACATGGATCAAGTGAATGTAGGAAATATGGGAGGAAAGCAGAATACCAGAATGCTGAAAAAGGCCGTCAGTGTATCAGAAGAAGATATTGCAGATTTTCTTTATCTGTCAAAACAGGGAGTAATTATTACGGCCCAGATGGTTCCCGCTGATGATGCGCTGGATTTTATCAAATTGATCAATGAGCATACCAGGCTTTGAAAAATCATGTCACCGGGCACAATCTGGGAGATGCGGTGGCAGCTGTCCATTGAGGGAAATTCTCATTATAATCCCATTGCTTCCAACGATACGGAAGATGGGAGAGCCAAAAATCGCCGGGTAGAAATTACCATTACGGGACGGGCTAATTAGGAAGAATTCGTGCATACTATGATTAATCTTATGTTTTTCTTTAAGTATTATTTGACAATTCCATATATTTATGATAGACTACGGGCATATTAAACGAAATGAGGTGAAAGGATGAATTAATAATTCTTGCTGAAGTAACTGCATGATAAGAGGGAAAGGACATTGTCTTTTTTTGTCATGCCTGTTTTTGCAAGAATATTATTTCATTCTCATACCTTTTCCTGTCATAATGAGACATGGAAAGAGCGGAAGGTTTGCCCAAAGGGCTTATTTTGATGCGGACGGCTGTGAGAAAAAGATTCTTGCAGTCGTTTTTTTGTGCGGAAATTTTATTTCCTGCCTGAATGGAGGAATATCTATGTCATTAATACAGGTCACTGATTTGTCATTTACCTACGATGGAAGCCCGGATCCCGTGTTCGAGCACGTTTCCTTTCAGATTGATACGGATTGGAAGCTGGGATTCACAGGAAGAAACGGAAGAGGAAAGACCACATTTTTAAATCTTCTGATGAACCGTTACAAATACACAGGAACCATTATTTCCAATGTCCTGTTTGATTATTTCCCATTTCCTGTACCGGATGAGGAGATGAATACTTTAGAAATTCTGGATTCCCTTCTTGGAGAGTATCCTTTCTGGGAGCTTAAAAGAGAGCTGTCCAAACTGAAGGTTTCTGAGGATGTGCTATACCGTCCCTTTTACACGCTTTCAAACGGGGAGAGGACCAAGGTCCTCTTAGCAGCCCTGTTCTTAAGAGAAGGCCGCTTTCTGCTGATTGATGAGCCCACCAATCATCTGGACCGGGAAGCCAGAGAACTGGTAAGCCAGTATTTAAACAGTAAAAAGGGATTTATCCTGGTGTCCCATGACCGGAACTTCCTGGATGCATCCGTGGACCATATCTTGTCCATAAACAAAACCAACATTGAGATCCAGAAGGGCAATTTCTCTTCCTGGTATGAGAATAAGCAGATGCAGGATCAGTATGAACGATCTGAAAATGAACGTTTAAAAAAGGACATCAGGCATCTGGAGGCGGCCGCAAGGCAATCCGGGGAATGGGCGGACCAGGTAGAATCAACAAAAATCGGAAAAAAGTCCATGATACACGAAAAATCCATTGGTACGCGGGCTTATGTTGGAGAAAAGTCCAGACGGATGCAGATGCGGAGAAAGAATCTGGAACGCAGACAGGACCGTGCCATTGATGATAAAAAAGACCTGCTTAAAAACATTGAAGAAGGGGAGAGCCTTAAGCTTTATCCTTTAAAATACCGCTCGTCAAGAATTCTCACCTTAAAAAATGTGGTTCCATACTATGAGGTGCCTGTTTGTGAACCTGTCAGTTTTACTCTGGAACAGGGACAGAGGATATCCTTACAGGGGCGAAACGGCTGCGGAAAATCCAGTATACTGAAGCTGGTCCTAGGTGAAGCCGTTACAGGCGAGAGCATCTCCTATGAGGGGGATAAGGAAATAGCCAGCGGTCTTAGGATATCCTATGTATCCCAGGATACTTCATTTTTACAAGGGAGTCTGACGGAATATTCCCGGGAAAGCGGTATTGAAGATTCCCTGTTTAAGGCGCTTCTCCGCAAGCTGGACTTTTCCAGGGAGCAATTGGAGAAGCCGATGGAATCCTACAGCGAAGGACAGAAGAAAAAGGTTCTTATTGCCCGCAGCCTCTGTGAGCAGGCCCATCTGTATGTTTGGGATGAACCTCTTAATTTCATTGATGTGTATTCCAGGATTCAGATCGAGGATCTGATCCTTAAGTTCCAGCCGACTATGCTGCTTGTAGAGCATGACGATGCGTTTACCCGTAAGGTGGCCACCGGGGTGGTGGAGTTATAAATTGGCTGCTGCTCTTTTCTATATTACCGTTCATCTAAAGGGGTATTCCATTGGAAAAGCCGATTTTGTTATTTGCAATAAAAGGTATTTATGATATAATGGGAAAACCGAATAAAAATTAAGAGGTTATGCAAATGGATTTTATAAATATGACTTATGAGGAAGCCCTCAGCCAGGCACCAAAGGAAGAACCTGCAAGACAGTACTATTTTATAGAGCGTTACCGGGATATTCTGGATCAATTAAAGAAATCATCAGGGAAAGAACAATTTACCTTTCACATCGCCACCTTCGGATGCCAGATGAATTCCAGAGATTCTGAAAAGCTTCAGGGAATTTTAGAAGCAATCGGTTTTGTGGAAACCGATACGGAAGAGGCGGACTTTGTTCTATATAATACCTGTACGGTCAGAGAAAATGCCAATGACAGAGTTTACGGGCGTCTTGGATATTTAAACAGCTTAAAAAAGAAAAATCCTCATATGATGATCGCTCTTTGCGGCTGTATGATGCAGGAAGAAAAAGTAGTTGCCAAGATTAAAAAGAGCTACCGGTTTGTGGATATTATTTTCGGCACTCACAATATTTTTAAACTGGCAGAGCTTATGTATGAACGCCTGGAAGAAAAAAGGATGGTTGTAGACATCTGGGAAGGAACGGACCGGATCGTGGAAGATCTCCCAACGGACCGGAAGTACCCCTTTAAGTCCGGCGTTAATATTATGTTTGGCTGCAACAATTTCTGCAGCTACTGCATCGTGCCTTATGTGCGGGGCAAAGAGCGGAGCCGCAGCCCCAAAGACATTTTAGAGGAGGTAAAGCAGCTTGCAGATGACGGCGTTGTGGAGATCATGCTTTTAGGGCAGAATGTCAACTCATATGGAAAAAACCTGGAAACACCCGTAACCTTTGCAGAACTTCTGACCCAGATCGACCAGGTGGAAGGCCTGGAGCGGATTCGCTTTATGACTTCTCATCCAAAGGATTTGTCAGACGATCTGATCGAAGCCATGAAAAACTCAAAAAAGGTGTGCAATCATCTTCACCTGCCTCTTCAGTCAGGCAGCAGCCGGATTTTAAAGGTCATGAACCGGAAATACACCAAGGAACAGTATCTGGAGCTTGTAGAAAAAATCCGGACAGCCATGCCGGATATTTCTCTGACCACAGATATCATCGTAGGCTTCCCCGGAGAGACGGAAGAAGATTTTAACGAAACCCTTGAAGTGGTGAAAAAGGTACGCTTTGACAGTGCCTTTACCTTTATTTATTCCAAGCGTACGGGAACACCGGCAGCAAAGATGGAGGAGGTACCGGAAGAACTGGTGAAGAAACGTTTTGACCGTCTGCTTGCTGAAGTTCAGAAGATATCCTCCGAAGTCTGCGGAAAAGATGAGCACACCGTTCAGAAGGTGCTGGTTGAAGATAAAAATGATCACGAGGAAGGTCTTTTAACCGGCCGCATGGGCAATAATACTACCGTTCATTTTAAAGGAGATTCCTCACTTATTGGAAAAATCGTGGACGTATATCTGGATGAATCCAGAGGATTTTACTACATGGGAACCTTAAGACCATAAACAGAAGAGAAAGAAAAGAGGAAGTAAAAGAGCATGGCTGGATTGTCACCAATGATGGCCCATTACATGGAAACAAAAAAGGAATACCCGGACTGTGTCCTGTTTTACAGACTGGGGGACTTTTATGAAATGTTTTTTGAAGATGCAGTCACCGTATCAAAAGAGCTGGAAATCACCTTAACCGGAAAGGAATGCGGACTGGAGGAACGGGCGCCTATGTGCGGCGTTCCTTACCATGCCGTTGATACATATTTAAACCGTCTTGTCCAGAAAGGCTATAAGGTTGCCATTGCCGAGCAGATGGAGGATCCCAGGCTTGCCAAGGGGCTGGTAAAGCGGGAGGTCATCCGCGTGGTAACACCTGGAACCATTACAAGCGCCCAGGCACTTGACGAAACAAAAAACAATTACCTCATGGGAATCGTCTATGTGGGTGAAACCTTTGGGATCGCAGTTGCGGATATCAGCACCGGCGATTTTCTTGTGACTGAGGTAGAATCGGAGCGGGAGCTGACGGATGAGATCAACAAGTTTACCCCCTCTGAAATTATCTGCAACGAAGCATTTTATGTTTCAGGAGTGGATATTGAGGAAATAAAGAACCGCCACCATGCGGTCATTTCATCTCTGGATCATCATTTCTTTTCCGATGAAGTCTGCCGGAAAATTCTAAAAGAACACTTTAAGGTAGGCGCGCTTACGGGGCTTGGACTGGATGATTATGACACCGGAGTCATAGCTGCCGGGGCGGTTATGGAGTACATGTACGAGACCCAGAAAAACAGCCTTTCCCACATAACAACCATTACCCCCTATTCCACCGGGCAGTTCATGATCATTGACACTTCTACCAGACGGAATCTGGAGCTTTTGGAAACCTTGAGGGAAAAGCAGAAGAGGGGAAGCCTTCTATGGGTCCTGGACAGGACGAAAACAGCCATGGGAGCAAGAATGCTGCGCACCTTTATTGAACAGCCTTTGATCCATAAGTCAGAGATCATAAAACGCCAGAATGCCATTGAAGAGCTGAATATGAACTTCATATCAAGGGAGGAGATCTGCGAATATTTAAATCCCATTTATGACCTGGAACGCCTGATCGGCCGGATCAGCTACAAAACGGCCAATCCAAGAGATTTAATCGCATTTAAAAGCTCCCTGGAAATGCTCCCTCATATCAAAAACATTTTAAACGAATTCACCAGCGACATGCTGAAAGATTTGTGGGTAGAACTGGATCCCTTAGAGGATGTCAGTGAATTGATCAATAATGCCATTATCGATGATCCGCCTGTGACCTTAAGAGACGGCGGGATCATCAAGGACGGTTTCCATGAAGAAGCTGACAAACTTCGAAGCGCAAAGACAGAAGGAAAGAACTGGCTGGCTGATTTGGAGCTGCGGGAAAAAGAGAAAACCGGGATCAAAAATCTGAAGGTGAAATTCAATAAAGTCTTCGGATACTATTTTGAAGTGACCAATTCCTTTAAAGATCTTGTACCGGATTATTTTATCCGCAAGCAGACCCTTGCCAACGCAGAGCGTTACACCACTGACGAGTTAAAGGAGCTTGAGGATGTGATCCTGGGTGCTGAGGACAAGCTGTTTTCCCTGGAATACAGCTTATTCTGTGAGGTCCGGGATTCGGTAGCAGATCAGGTTCTCCGAATTCAAAAAACCGCCAGAGCCATCGCAGGGATCGATGTCCTGACCTCCTTATCCTCTGTTGCCACAAGGAACAACTACATAAAGCCTCAGATCAACGAAAAGGGGCTGATCGACATTAGAAACGGACGCCATCCGGTTGTAGAAAAGATGATGCGGGATGACTTATTTGTTTCCAATGATACATATCTGGACAACGGTAAAAACCGGGTTTCCATCATCACCGGTCCCAACATGGCAGGAAAGTCTACCTATATGCGCCAGACGGCTTTGATCGTCCTCATGGCTCAGATCGGAAGCTTTGTTCCCGCAGAAGAGGCAAGCATCGGAATCTGCGACCGGATCTTCACCCGGGTAGGCGCTTCCGATGACCTGGCTTCCGGCCAGAGTACCTTTATGGTGGAGATGACCGAGGTTGCCAACATTCTTCGGAATGCCACAAAAAACAGTCTGATCGTCTTAGATGAGATCGGCCGGGGCACCAGCACCTTTGACGGGCTCAGCATTGCCTGGGCCGTGGTGGAACATATCAGCAATCCCAAAATCCTGGGAGCGAAAACCTTGTTTGCGACCCATTACCATGAACTTACCGAGCTGGAAGGAACCATGGGCGGGGTGAATAATTACTGCATCGCAGTAAAAGAGCAGGGTGATGACATCGTATTTTTAAGAAAAATCATAAAAGGCGGGGCCGATAAAAGCTACGGCGTACAGGTTGCAAAGCTGGCCGGCGTGCCGGATTCCGTCATTGTCAGGGCAAAGGAGCTTCTGGCAGAATTAAGTGACGCGGACATCACGGCCAAAGCCAGGGAAATTGCCGGGGGCAATGCCAACATTATCCAGAGAAAGGCGGTTCCCAGGCCAGATGAAGTGGATTTACAGCAGATGTCCCTCTTTGACACCGTAAAGGACGATGATATCATCAAGGAATTGGGCGATCTGGAGCTGGGAAACATGACTCCCATTGATGCGCTCAACACCTTATACCGTTTGCAGACAAAACTTAAAAACCGCTGGCAGTAGGTAACACCCTGCGGGCATACCTTTATGCCTAAAAAGCGTGGGCAAATGAGTGGAAACACCCTGCGGGCATACCTTTATGCCCAAAAAGCGTGGGCAAATAAGTGGAAAGGAGCAGGTGCTATGCCGAATATAACCGTACTGGATCAAAATACTATCAACAAAATAGCGGCAGGAGAAGTCATAGAACGTCCGGCCTCTGTTGTAAAGGAGCTTTTGGAAAACGCCATTGACGCAAAAGCCACTGCAGTCACCGTGGAGATCAAAGAGGGGGGGACCTCCTTTATCCGGGTGACCGACAATGGCTGCGGAATCCAAAAAGAGGAAGTCCCTCTGGCTTTTCTGCGCCATTCCACAAGCAAGATCAAATCCGTTGAGGATTTATTTACCGTTTCCTCCCTTGGGTTCCGCGGAGAAGCCCTTGCGAGCATTGCTGCGGTCTCCCAGGTGGAGCTCATTACCAAAACCAGCATAGGACTTACCGGTATCAGGTACCAGATCGACGGAGGCCAGGAACGGTCCCTGGAAGAGATCGGAGCTCCTGAGGGGACTACCTTTATTGCCAGAAATTTATTTTATAACACTCCGGCCAGAAAGAAGTTTTTAAAAACGCCCATGACGGAAGGCGCCCATGTGGCGGAGCTGGTGGAAAAGCTGGCCTTATCCCATCCAGAGGTATCCATCCGCTTTATTCAGAACAATCAGAACAAGCTTCACACTTCCGGAAACCACAATTTAAAGGATATTGTATACACAGTCTTTGGCCGGGAAATCGCATCAAATCTTCTGCAGGTCGCTGTGAAAAAATCCGAGGTTTCCATTAACGGCTATATCGGAAAGCCGGTGATTGCCAGAGGCAACCGAAATTACGAAAACTATTTCATCAACGGCAGATACATTAAAAGCAGCATTATTTCCAGGGCGATTGAGGAAGCTTACAAGCCGTTTATGATGCAGCATAAATATCCCTTTACCATGCTTCATTTCAACATTGAGCCGGAAATGCTTGATGTAAACGTCCACCCCACCAAAATGGAACTTCGGTTCCGGGATGGGGAAATGGTCTATCACATGGTATACCAGGCAGTAGCAAGCGCTCTTGCCCACAAGGAACTGATCCCGGAAGTGGAGCTGGAAAAAAAGGCAGAGGAAAAACAGGGCTTTGCGGGAAAAAAACACGAGCCCAGTCCAGAGCCTTTTGAAAAGCGCCGCCTTATGGCCATGGAGCAGCAGGCTGTTACAGAAGAAAAAAGGGAAACAGCCGGCCTCTTCCCCAAAAGATTAACGCCTCCCCAGCCTTCTCTTGTAAAGGAAAGGGATGATCTGTCGGATAACTGGTTAAAACCCCAGGCCCAGGCGGCCTTTCAAAGGCCATTGACAGCTCCGCCAGAAGAATCGGCGGCAAAACAGGAAAATCCGCCGGAAGAAGTGGCAGTAAGACAGGAAAGTCCACAGGAAGCGGTAGCCGCAAAGCAGGAAAAAAAGCCGGAGCAATTGGATCTGTTTGACGGAAAACTTCTGGAACCAAAGGCCCGGTCCTTACATAAGCTCATTGGACAGCTGTTTAATACATACTGGCTGGTGGAGTTTAATGAACAGCTATATATTATTGATCAGCATGCTGCTCATGAAAAGGTTTTATATGAAAAAACCATGGGAACACTTAAAGATATGGAATGTATTTCCCAGCTGGTAAGTCCTCCTATCATTCTGACCTTAAATCAGAATGAAGAGGTTTTATTAAAACGCCATTTAAAATATTTTACAGATATGGGCTTTGAAATCGAGCCTTTTGGCGGCAGGGAATATGCGGTCAGAGGGGTTCCGGCCAACTTATTTTCTATTGCAAAAAAAGAACTTCTCATTGAGATGATCGACGGATTGTCAGAGGATGGCTCATCCCATAATCCTGATATCATTTATGAGAAGGTTGCCTCTTTATCCTGCAAGGCAGCGGTAAAAGGAGGACACAGCTTATCTGCAGCAGAAGCCAATGAGCTTATTGACCAGCTTTTAAGCCTGGAAAACCCTTATGCCTGCCCACACGGAAGGCCGACGATCATTTCCATGAGCAGATATGAATTAGAGAAAAAATTTAAGAGGATCGTATAATGAAACCGCTGATTATTATAACCGGGCCGACAGCCGTGGGAAAGACCGCCCTGTCCATCCGCCTTGCAAAGGCGGTGGGAGGAGAAATTATAAGCGCTGATTCCATGCAGGTATACCGCCATATGGATATCGGCTCCGCAAAGATCACAAAGGAGGAAATGGAAGGTGTTCCTCATTATCTGATCAATGTCCTTGATCCTGATGAGGAATTCAATGTGACGGTTTTTCAAAAAATGGCTAAGGAAGCCGTGGAAGAGATTTATTCCCACGGACATATCCCCATTGTGGCCGGCGGAACCGGTTTTTACATCCAGTCCCTTCTTTATGACATCGATTTTACGGAAGATGGAGGGGATACTTCCCTTCGCAGGGAATTGGAAAAGCTGGGACAGGAGAGGGGAGTAAGTTTTCTCCACAGCCTCCTGAAGGACATTGACCCGGATTCCGCAGCTGAGATCCATGAGAATAATATGAAACGGGTGATCCGGGCCATTGAATATTACCGACAGACCGGAGAGCAAATCTCAGAGCACAACAAACGGGAAAAGCAGAAAAAGTCCCCCTATGATTTTCTTTTTTATGTAGTGAATACTGACCGGGCCCTGCTCTATGAGCGGATCGACCGGCGCGTGGATCTGATGGTTGAGCAGGGGCTTGTGGAAGAGGTAATGCACTTAAAGGATATGGGCCTGTCCAGGGACATGGTTTCCATGCAGGGCCTTGGCTATAAGGAGATCCTGGATTATTTACAGGGAATATACTCACTGGAAGAGGCCGTCTATGTGCTGAAGCGGGATACCAGGCATTTTGCCAAGCGCCAGATCACCTGGTTTAAGCGGGAACGGGATGTGAGATGGCTGAACCTTCCTGATTTTAACCATGACCTGGATCAGGTGCTTTTAAAAATTTTACAGGATATATATGAGATGTACGGATTGGAGAATAATAAACCATGGAAATAAATGCAATGTACGAAAGCCTGGGAATCAGCAGCCAGGTGATGGGCTTGGGAAAAGAGATCGAAGAAGCTTTAAAGGACCGGTTTCAAGAAATCGATGAAACGGCTGAATACAATCAGATGAAGGTCATCAAATCCATGCAGGAGAACCGGGTCAGTGATATTCATTTTGCAGCGACCACTGGCTATGGCTATAATGACCTGGGCCGTGACACCTTGGAAGCGGTTTATGCCAGCGTATTCCACACGGAAAGCGCTCTTGTAAGGCCGAATCTCATCAGCGGGACTCATGCCCTGACCGTTGCCCTTTCCGGAAATCTCCGCCCCGGTGACGAACTTCTCTCGCCGGTTGGAAAGCCCTACGATACCCTGGAGGAAGTGATTGGAATCAGGGACAGTGTTGGCTCCTTAAAGGAATATGGCGTGGTATACAGACAGGTGGACCTTCTGACCGATGGAACCTTTGACTATGAAGCCATAGAAAAAGCGGTAAATGAAAAGACAAAACTGGTCACCATCCAGCGTTCTAAGGGTTACGATACCCGTCCTACCTTTTCCGTTGCTCAGATCGGAGAGCTGATTTCCTTCATAAAGAAGCTGAAACCGGATGTCATCTGCATGGTTGACAACTGTTATGGGGAATTTGTTGAAAGGATTGAGCCATCCGACGTGGGAGCAGACATGGTGGTAGGTTCTCTCATAAAGAATCCCGGCGGCGGAATCGCCCCTATCGGCGGTTATATTGCGGGAAAGACTGATTGCATTGACCGGGCTTCCTACCGGCTCACAGCGCCTGGCCTTGGAAAGGAAGTGGGGGCCACTCTGGGCCTTAATCAGTCCTTTTTTCAGGGGTTATTTTTAGCTCCTACCGTAGTTGCAGGAGCCTTAAAAGGAGCTGTTTTTGCTGCCAATGTCTATGAAAGCCTGGGCTTTTCTGTGGTGCCTGACGGCTCCCAGTCCCGCCACGACATTATACAGGCCGTCACCTTCGGAAAGCCGGAAGGAGTCATTGCATTCTGCCAGGGAATTCAGGCGGCGGCTCCTGTTGACAGCTTTGTCACTCCTGAAGCCTGGGATATGCCTGGCTATGATGCCCCTGTCATCATGGCTGCCGGCGCTTTTGTACAGGGTTCTTCCATTGAACTGAGCGCGGACGGCCCTATTAAACCGCCTTATGCAGTTTATTTTCAGGGAGGTCTTACCTGGTACCACGCAAAATTGGGAATACTAATGTCAGTGCAAAAGCTTTTGGAAGCAGGCTTGATCCAGGTGTAAAAACAAATCTTTACTTCTGTGCTGCGGGTCAAATGCTGAAGCTTGTTTCTGCACCCGACCGTTGGAGGTAAATTGTAAAAAAACGGTATACACAATTGGAAAACTATGTTAGAATGATTTGATAGGTATGGACATTTTTGTCATAAAACCAAAAGGGGTAACAAAGCAGATGAAATACAAAAACTGCTGGGTACTGCTTCTTCTTATGCTGGCCGGTGTGGTTCTGGGAGGCTTTATCGGAAACCTGGCTCAGGGGATTTCATGGCTGTCCTGGCTGAATGCAGGACAAGCTTTTGGATTTGACACTCCCCTGGTGGTCAATTTCGGCATTCTGGTAATCACCTTTGGCATCAATATTAAAATTACCATGGCTGGCATCATAGGAGTGGCGGCGGCCCTCATTATGTATCGGTTAATTTGAACGCCTGAGTTCATGAGCAAGAAACGAAGTGGATTGGACTTGGAATGTCCGCTTTGTCCTACATATGTCCTTTCTTAAGGTGCCTGGAGAGTAACGGTCAGGAGGCATATGAAACGAATAACGATGAAAGACATCCCTACGGATGAAAGGCCCTATGAAAAGTGTTTAAAGGAAGGGCCGGAAGGCTTAAGCGATGCGGAACTTTTATCCATTATCATCCGCACAGGTTCTAGGGAGAGCAACTCCCTGGCGCTGGCACAGAAGATACTGGCCTTAAATTATCCCAAAGAGGGTATTTTAGGGCTTTTGCATCTTTCAATGCCGGAACTTATGTCAGTCAAGGGAATCGGGACCGTCAAAGGCGCCCAGCTTCTATGTGTGGGAGAGCTTTCCAGGCGAATCTGGAAAAGGACCGCCAATACCCATGGGACATCATTTTGCAGTCCCCTTGATATTGTAAATTACTTTGTGGAAGATATGCGCCATAAGGAACAGGAGCTGGTTTATATTGCGCTCCTGAATACAAAAGGAGCCCTGATAAGGGACATCATGATCTCTCAGGGAACGGTGAATGCTTCCGCGGTTTCTCCCAGGGAGATTTTCATTGAGGCTATGAAATATCATGCAGTAAGCCTGGTACTGGTCCATAACCATCCAAGCGGAGATCCGTCTCCCAGTAAGGAAGACTTAAGTTTCACCCGCAGGGTAAAGGAAGCTGGAGATCTGGTTGGCATCCGGCTGTTGGACCACATTATCATAGGAGATAATTCCTATATCAGTTTGAAGGAACGGGGAATTTTATAGATGGAATCAAAGCGCAGCAAATATGTTCTCATTGCTTTAACGGTATTTTGTGTCCTGTTGATCGGGCTGACCTCCATTCATGACGAATGGCTGACGCCCCTTCGGACCGGGGTGGGATATGTCCTGATCCCGGTGCAATCGGGAGTCAATGCGGTTGGCTCGGCCATTTATGATGAAATTATCGATTACACAAAGCTTCACGATGCAATGAAAGAAAATAAAGAAATGAAGGATATCATCACCCAGCTGACAGCGGAGAATACCAGGCTTCAGTCGGAGGAATTCGAACTAAAACGGCTTCGGCAGCTTTACAGCCTGGATCAGGAATACAGCCAGTATGATAAGGTGGGAGCCAGGGTTATTGCTAATGACTCCAGCAACTGGTTTCAGGTGTTCCGTATTGACAAAGGCTCAAAGGATGGGATTGCCCCGGATATGAATGTTGTGGCCGGAGGTGGCCTGGTGGGCATTGTCACGGATGTGGGAGCAAATTATGCCACCGTCCGCTCCATTATTGATGATTCCAGCCGTGTCAGCGGTATGGCCATGCAGTCTGGAAACAGCTGCATCGTTGCAGGTGACCTGACCTTGTTTAAGGAAGGCCGGCTGCGGATCACCAACGTGTTAAAGGAAAGCGATTTAAAAGACGGAGATAAGATTGTGACCTCCAACATCAGTTCCGTATTCCTGCCGGGCATTCTGGTGGGGTATGCTTCCGAAATTACCAATGATACCAACAACGTTACCAAATCGGGATATTTGATTCCTGCCGCAAAGTTTGACAGCCTCCAGGAGGTCTTAGTGATCACGGAACTGAAATCCGACATGATGAAGGAAGAAGCAGCTTCCCCCCAAGAGGAAACGGCCCCCCCAGATGCGGCTTCCTCTGAGGCAGAAACAACAGAAACTACTGCCCAATAACGACGAAACACCCTTCGGGTGTCCCTCTATGTCCAAAAAGCATGGACGATAATAATGAAAGGAGCAACATGAGACGGATATTTTTTAATGTGCTGATGATAATTCTGGCATTTACCATTCAAAACTGCATTTTTCCGTTGATGCCGTTTTTATCGGCATCTCCCAACCTGCTCCTGATCCTCACCTTTTCCTTTGGTTTCATGCATGGAAAAGAGGCCGGGATGTATTACGGGCTTTTGGCCGGGCTTCTCATGGATTTATTTTACAGCGGGCCTTTTGGTTTTTACACCTTGATTTTCATCTATGTGGGCTATGTCAACGGAATCTGCACCAAATACTATTATGAAGATTACATTACACTGCCTTTAATTCTGAGCGTACTGAACGAATTGGCTTATAACCTGTATATTTATGTTTTCAGGTTCCTGATCCGCCAGAAAATTCGAGTCGGATATTATTTCATTAATCTGATGCTGCCTGAAATCATTTTTACCGTCGTAACGACCTTGCTTCTTTATCGGGTATTCCTGATTTTGAACCGGCACTTGGAAGAGATAGGAAAAAGAGGTGATTCGGCAATTGTTTAGTGATTTATTAGACATCATAAAGGAAACTTTTAAAAAAGCAGTATCTTCACGGCTTTTTATACTTGGAATCATCTGTTTTTTTATGTACGCAGGGTTAATAAATAAACTTTTCAACATGCAGATCGTCAACGGCGAAGAAGCTCTTAACGAATATTTACAGCTTACGGAACAGACCATTACAACTGCAGGAACAAGAGGCAATATCTATGACCGGACCGGCAAAGTCTTGGCTTATAACAAGCTGGCCTATTCTGTTACCGTACAGGATACAGGAGTTTATAAGAATGCTGCCGCCAGAAACAACATGTACTTAAGATTGGTACAGATCCTGGAAAAACATGGGGAAACCATACAGGGAAAATTTGAAATCGCCATTGATCCCAACGGTGATATGGTTTATACTTCTTCCTCCGAATCTGCCAGAAAGCGCTTTCTGCGGGACTATTACGGTCTGAAGAAAGTGGAAGACTTAGATGATGAAAAAGGCTCCTATCCCTCAAATTTAAGCGCACGCGAGCTGTTTGAGTGGGCCTGCAAGGACAGTGGACTCACAGATATGAAAGATCAGGATGGAAAGGCTGTTACCCTGACAGACCAGGAAGCACTGGACATTATCAACATCAAATATGCCCTTCGCCTCATGTCCTACCGTAAATATGAAGCCACTACAGTCGCCAGCCAGGTATCCGATGAAACCGTGGCGGATATTCTGGAACACATTGGGGAAATGCAGGGAGTGAATGTGGAGGAGACCACCATCCGCGCTTACAATGACAGCATTCCTTTTGCTCCAGTCATCGGCTACACCGGAAAGGTCCCGGAGGACCAATTGGAAGGCCTTCAGAAGAAGAAAGACGATTACGATATCAATGACACCGTAGGGCGGGCCGGTATTGAATATACCATGGAGCATGAGCTTCAAGGCACAAAAGGGAAGAAAACGATTTATAAGGACAGCGTAGGCCGGATACGGGAAACAAAGGATGAAACCGACGCTTCCGCTGGAAATGATGTGTTTTTAACTCTGGATGCCGATCTTCAGAAAGGCATTTACCACTTAATTGAACAGTCTTTGGCAGGCGTTCTCATTAAGACCATTGTAAACGGTGATTATCAGGCAGGAAGTACCACCGACGGTTCCAATATGAAGATCCCGGTCAAGGATGCTTATTATCAGCTTATCAACAACAATGTTCTTTCCCTGAAAGAAATGGAGGGAGAGGACGCCTCTGAAACTGAAAAAAACATATATCGGAAATATATGTCTTCCCAACAGCAGATTTTTACTAACTTAAACAATGAGCTGATGAGCACTCATGCCACAGCCATGAAGGATCTTTCGGAAGATATGAAAGCCTATATGTTTTATATATATACCTACCTTTCCGGCCCTACGGTGGGAATCATCAAGGAGGACGCCATTGATACCTCCAGCGGGGAATATCAGGCATGGAAAGCAGATGAGATCAGCTTAAGGGACTATTTGTATTATGGAATAGCCAATGGCTGGGTAGACACAACCAAACTGGAAACCGGCTCCAAATATTCTAGCGCAGACGACACATTTAAAGCTCTTATAGACTATGTGCTGGACAAGTTAAAGGATGACCGGAACTTTACGAAAAGGATATACCGGTATCTGATCAACGATGACATCATCACAGGACAGGAGCTATGCCTTGCTTTATACGACCAGGGAGTTTTAACAGACAATGGTCAGGATGCTGCAGAGCTTAGAGCTACCGGTGATGCCTACGCCTTTCTGATCAGGAAACTGTCCACCTTGGAAATTACGCCTGCCCAGCTGGCGTTATCTCCCTGTAATGCAGGTGTGGTGGTCACAAACGATAAAACGGGGGAGGTGCTTGCTTTGGTTTCTTATCCGGGATATGACAACAACCGGATCGGCGACGGCACTTATTTCAGTCAGCTGCAGGCGGATTTGTCTCTGCCGCTATACAATAATGCCACCCAGACGAGAAAAGCACCTGGTTCCACCTTTAAACCAATTACTGCGGTGGCCGCTCTGGAAGAGCATGCCGTTACAACAGATGAAACCATTAACTGTACAGGTATTTACACGGATGTAGAACCGCCCATTAAGTGCTGGATCTATTCCGGCCAGCATGGTCCTTTAAATATTGTAGGCGGAATCGAAAATTCCTGTAACTTTTTCTTTGCTGATCTGGGACACCGTTTGTCAATGGATGCCAGCGGAGTATATTCTCCTGACTTAGGACTTGACGTCTTACGGAAATATGCGTCCATGTTCGGACTGGATCACAAGTCCGGAGTGGAGATCGCAGAGCTTGACCCTCAGATTTCCAAAGAAGCACCGGAGCGTTCCGCCATGGGACAGGGAAGCCACGCTTATACAAACGTGCAGCTTTCCAGATATGTGTCTGCCATTGCAAACAAGGGAACCGTGTTTGAACTCAGCTTATTGGATAAGACAACGGATTCTGAAGGCAATCTGATACAAGATTATACCCCTAAGATTTCTTCTCATATTGACGCGGCGGCTTCAACGTGGGATACTGTACAACAGGGAATGAGAGAAGTGATTACAAATGGTTCAAGTAAAAGGCTGTTTTCAGATCTTGAAGTGGAGATCGCCGGCAAGACCGGTACCGCTCAGGAAGCCCGCAACAAACCCAATCACGCATTCTTTATTTCCTATGCGCCATATGACAATCCGGAAATCTGTGTTACCGTGAATATTCCGTATGGCTATTCATCATCCAACGCCGCCAATATTGCGAAGAATGTCTATAAGTATTATTACGGCTACACGGACTTAGAATCCATTATAAATGCCGGCGCCCTGGATGCAGCGAAGGTCAACATTCGCGATTAACTAGGATAAGAGGTGATATGATGCATAATACCGTAGTAATTAAAAGCAACAGAGCAGGTATGACTGTCATCCTGGACCCAGATATCCCCTTCCCTCAGCTTCTTTCTGATATTGGGAAAAAATTCGGGGATCATGCAAAATTCTGGGGATC
This sequence comes from Lacrimispora indolis DSM 755, assembly GCF_000526995.1. Taxonomy (NCBI): domain Bacteria; kingdom Bacillati; phylum Bacillota; class Clostridia; order Lachnospirales; family Lachnospiraceae; genus Lacrimispora; species Lacrimispora indolis. The sequence goes on from NZ_AZUI01000001.1 coordinate 5,019,536, forward strand.
CGTACAAATGACCCTGACCCTGGAGGGCCGGGAACTGACTTCCGAAGAAGAATTCGCAATCATCAACCAGATCACGGAAAATTCCAATGTGGAGATCATCTGCCTGGTTGATACGGATATAAACCGCATGGAGCGCTGTGAAAAAGCACTGAACGAGAAACTGATGGAATTGTCCTGCCAGACAGGCCAGTTCTTCAAAGGTAATCTACAAAGCGGAGAGACTTTGGAATCCGAAGCCAGCATTGTCATCATTGGTGATGTGTGCAAGGGATCAAAGGTTTTGGCAAAAGGCAACGTAATCGTTCTCGGAAAGCTTTCCGGAACGGTATGTGCAGGTGTGGCAGGCAACCGGGGGGCGCTTATCACAGCTCTTGATATGGCTCCCATTCAACTGCGTATCGCAGATTGTACCTCAGGTCTTGACGGAAGAGGCAAGCGCCTGGGACGGGGTCCTATGAAGGCTTATATGGAAAATAACAAAGTCATAATTAAACCAATGAAAAAAAGTGTGGAAATATTCCAAAAATTAAGGTAAAATAGAATATGGTATAAAAATCAGGAGGATATGATATGAGCGAAATCATCGTAATCACTTCTGGAAAAGGCGGGGTAGGCAAGACAACAACTTCTGCCAATGTTGGTACCGGACTGGCAATCCTGGGTAAGAAAGTAGTTCTGATTGATACAGATATCGGACTTCGGAACCTGGATGTCGTTATGGGTCTGGAAAACCGCATTGTCTACAATTTAGTGGACGTGGTGGAGGGGAACTGCCGTATGAAGCAGGCCCTGATAAAAGACAAAAGATACCCAAACTTATTTTTACTTCCCTCGGCACAAACCAGGGACAAGACAGCTGTCACCCCCGGACAAATGGTGAAGCTGGTTGATGATTTAAGAGAAGAGTTTGATTATATCCTGCTGGATTGTCCTGCAGGTATCGAACAAGGCTTTCAAAACGCCATTGCAGGCGCTGACAGAGCCATTGTCGTGACAACCCCGGAGGTGTCCGCAATCCGGGATGCAGACCGGATCATCGGTCTTTTGGAAGCTGCTGACATGGGGACCATTGAACTCATCGTAAACCGCATTCGGGCGGATATGGTGAAAAGGGGAGACATGATGTCTCTTGACGACGTCATGGACATCCTTGCCGTTGATATTATCGGCGCTGTGCCGGATGACGAGGACATCGTCATTTCCTCAAACCAGGGAGAACCTCTTGTTGGTATGGGAACCCCGGCTGGACAGGCTTATATGGATATCTGCAGGCGGATTACCGGGGAAAATATCCCCCTTCATAATCCGGCAGTGCGTGAAGGCCTGTTCTTTAAGCTCTCGCACCTCCTAAAAAGAGCATAGGAGGGTGTGGTATGAGCCTGCTTCCTGTATTCCGCAAGAAGAATTCAGGAGAAATTGCAAGAAATCGTCTGAAACTTTTGCTGGTTGCGGACAAGGCTGATTGTTCTCCTGAGATCATGCAGATGATAAAAGACGATATGGTCCGTGTTGTTTCAAGATACATGGATATAGATTCCGACAGAATAGAGATACAGATGAAAAAGCTGAAACAGCCGGATTGCGAACGCTTTACACCGGTGCTTTATGCAAACATCCCTATTCGCGATGTACCTGAAAAGGGGATATACTAATTATGTTTTCTGACTACAATTTTAAATACTATAATTACCGGTTAGTTTTGTACATGCTGTCGCTGTCCGTTATTGGAATTCTTGTGGTGGCCAGCGCCTCCAACCAGGATTCTGCTACAGTGACAAAACAGATTATCGGCGTGATGGTGGGATTTGCCCTTGCTATCGGGCTTTCCATCATAGACTATCATAAACTCATAAAGCTTTATGCTCTGGATTATGCAGTCTGCATCCTTTTGCTGGGTGCTGTTCTTGTTATGGGACATACGGCCGGAGGGGCTACCAGGTGGATCAACATTCCCGGTATCGGACGGATACAGCCGTCTGAGTTCGTAAAAATTGGATTAATCGTGTTCTTTTCCTGGTATTGGAGCAAATACCAGGAAAGGCTGAACACGCCGGTGATGATAGGCTTGGCCGCCTTGTTTGCGGCCATTCCCATCGGCCTTATTTTTGCGGAACCCAACTTATCCACCAGCCTTGTGGTGTCCATCATTATTCTGTGCATGGTATTTTCCGCAGGAATCAGCTACCGGTGGATCGGCGGCGTCCTTGCCGTAGCAATACCGGCAGGAGCGCTTTTCATATTTCTGCTGACTAAGGGTCTGATCCCTTTTATCCACGACTATCAGGCACGGCGTATCCTTGCATGGATTTATCCTCATGCAGAGCAGTATGCCGAAAATCTGTACCAGCAAAAAAATTCAATTATGGCAATCAGTTCCGGACAGCTTCAAGGGAAAGGACTTTTTAATACAACCATTGCATCGGTGAAAGATGGAAATTTCTTATCAGCCGGAGAAACCGACTTTATTTTTGCCATTATAGGCGAAGAGATGGGATTTCGAGGCAGCGTTATCGTCATTGTTCTTATTGGTTTGGTTGTATTTGAATGTCTTTATTTGGCATCCAAATCCAAGGATATGTCAGGAAAACTGATTTGTACCGGCATGGCAGCCTTAATCGGCTTTCAGGCCTTTGCCAATATCGCCGTGGCAACACAAATATTTCCCAATACAGGCCTTCCGCTCCCCTTTATCAGCTCGGGAGTCAGTTCGCTCATCAGCATTTTTATGGGTATGGGATTGGTACTGAATGTTGGGCTTCAACGCAAAATCGGTAATTAATAAGGAGGTATATCGTCATGAATATAGGACTAGTTGCACATGATTCAAAGAAAAAACTTATGCAGAATTTCTGCATTGCCTACAGGGGAATTTTAAGTAAACACATGTTATATGCTACAGGAACTACCGGACGTCTGATTGAAGAGGTAACAAACTTAAATGTTCACAAGTATCTGGCAGGACATCTGGGCGGTGAGCAGCAGTTAGGGTCCCAGATTGAACACAATGAGATCGATCTGGTCATCTTTTTAAGAGATCCCCTCACACCAAAGTCTCATGAACCGGATATCGTAAACATTATGAGTACCTGTGATATGCACAACATTCCTCTTGCAACCAATCTGGCCACCGCAGAGCTTTTGATCAAGTCTCTGGATCGCGGTGACTTGGAATGGCGTGAGATGTATAAATAACAGAGGTAGATTCCGTGAAGAAAAGAGTTTTTGTAAAATCAGGCTGCATTGCCTTATGTAGTGTATTTCTCACAGGCTGCGCCGGTTTAAAGAGCCTTGAAAATCCTTATGTGTTTTCAGAAAGGACCGCTCTTTATCAGTCCAGTGCAGTGTCAGGCAAATCGGAGCCCTTTGCCCATGATCTCTGCATCGTGGCAGAGGATACTTCCGGCCAGGATAATGCGGTCACTGCCGAAGCTGCCGCTGTCTTTGATCTGACAGATAAAAAGGTCCTGTTTGCAAAGAATCCTTTTGAGCGGCTGTATCCTGCAAGCATCACAAAGACCATGACAGCTCTTATTGCTTTGAAGTACGGAAACTTAACCGATGAGGTCACGGTAACCGGAGATGCCGTCATTACGGAAGCCGGTGCCAGCTTATGCGGAATAAGGCCGGGGGATAAGCTCACCATGGAACAGCTATTATATGGTCTCATGCTTCCTTCAGGAAATGATGCAGGAGCTGCCATTGCAACCCATATGGCCGGTGGAATTGATCAGTTTTCTCAAATGATGAATGATGAAGCGAAGAGGATCGGGGCCACTGGCACTCATTTCCTCAACCCTCACGGGCTGAACGATGAAAATCACTATACTACGGCTTATGACCTGTACTTAATCTTCAACGAAGCTTTAAAGTATCCCGAATTTCGCAAGATCATCGATACAACAGAATATGCTGCCACCTATCAGGATGGAGCAGGAAACCCGGTAAATGCCACCTGGAAAGGTACCAACTGGTATATGACAGGAGAGCGGAAGATGCCGGAGGGCCTTACCGTCCTGGGAGGAAAAACAGGTACAACAAAAGCGGCCGGAAGCTGTCTGATCATGGGAAGCTCGGATTCCGCTGATCGGGAATATGTTACCGTAGTTTTAAAAGCGCCCAACCATGCAGGCCTCTACGATAATATGACAAATATATTGAATAAAATTGTAGAATAGTCATTGCCTTTCTTATTGATTTGTACTATAATTATATTAATCCGAATAGACTTTTTATACAAATTATATAACGCAAGGAGGAGATTGCTATGGTGCAGATAATAGCAGGAAAAAAGGGTAAGGGGAAGACAAAACATCTGTTAGACAGAGCTAATTCCATTGTAAAAGAATCAAAGGGTTCTATTGCGTACCTGGACAAAAGTTCCAAGCATATGTACGAATTAAGCAACAAGATCCGTCTCATTAATGTCAATGAGTATCCGATTACATCCAGCGAAGGATTTATAGGTTTTATCTGTGGTATCATATCCCAGGATCATGATTTGGAAATGATGTTTTTTGACAGCTTTTTAAAGCTGGCCTGCTTAGAAGGGGAAGACATTTCTGAGACCATTGCAACTTTGGAAAAAATCGGTGAAAAGTATCACGTAACCTTTGTTCTCAGCGTTTCCATGGATGCAGAGAATATGCCTGAGAATGCCAAGGCCAATGTGGTTGTTTCATTATAATCATACATGAAAGAAAAGGGGGCTGCACGGCAGTCTCCTTTGTTTTGCTTGAATTTTTTGGGTTTTCCTTTTATAATACTAGAAAGGAATGCCCTGGGTATACCTTTATGCCCAAAGAGCATGGGCAGAAATAGGGAAACACCCTACGGGTATACCTTTATGCCCAGAGAGCATGGGCAGGAATAGGGAAAGGAGGCGCCAGGTTGGTAAAACAGAAGGTACTGCAGCCATTAAAACGGGCTGCCCACCCAAAGAAGAATAAAAAGATCATCCGGTACCGGCGGCCTCTGAATATTAATGTTGGCATGATCATCTTTGCGTTGATCTTTGTTTATATGGTATTCAGTGTTACTGCCTATATCCGAAGAGATAAAGTACAGTTTTATGAAGTACAGGAAGGCAGTATCGTTAATAACAAGAACTACACGGGAATCATCCTCCGGCAGGAAGAAGTGAAGAATGCAGACCGTTCCGGCTATGTGAATTACTATGTAAGGGAAGGAAAACGGGCTTCCAACGGCACCCGGGTTTATTCCATTGACGAGACAGGAAATCTCACCTCTTTTCTTGCAGAAAATTCAGAGGAAAAGGTTACACTGACTCCGGAGAATCTTTCTGAACTGAAAAAGCAGCTGACCGCATTCAGCCTTACTTATGATAATAACCAGTTCCATTCCGTCTATGATACGAAATACGCCCTGGAAGCCGAAGTCATGGAATACATGAATTTTAATGCTCTGGATAACCTTGGAGACCGGATGGATCAGGCGGGCATTAATTTTGAACAGGTAAAAGCGGACAAGGCGGGCATTGTCTCCTATGGAGTGGATTCCTATGAAGGACTTCAGCCAAATGCGATCTCAGAGACTGCATTTGACCGCAGCACCTATACAAAGACCATTACAAAATCCGGAAAACTGATAGAAAAGGGCGCTCCTGTCTATAAAATCATCTCTTCCGATTTGTGGTCCATTGTGTTTCCAATGACAGAAGAAGACGCCAAATCCTACGGAGACAAAACAAGTCTTACCATAGAATTTTCCGGGCGGGGGTTAAGGGCATCCGGAAGCTTTTCCGTGTTGACCGGAACCGATGGAAAAACCTTTGGAAAACTGGATTTTGATAAGTACATGGTTCAATTTGCATCTGACCGGTATGTTGACTTTGAAATAGTTTCCGACCGGGTGGATGGATTAAAGATTCCTGTTACGGCCGTTACGAAAAAAGATTTTTATCTGGTCCCCATGGAATATGTTACCCAGGGCGGCGACAGCCAGTCCACCGGTTTTAACAAGGAGATCTATTCCCAATCAGGGACTTCTGTTGTCTTTGTCCCTACGGAGATTTATTATTCCGAAGGAAACAATTATTATATTGAAATGGGAGCAGAAGATGGCTTTAAGTCTGGAGATTATATTGTAAAGCCTAATTCCACGGAACGGTATCAGATCGGGACAAGCGCTTCCCTTCAGGGAGTATATAACATAAACAAAGGGTATGCTGTCTTTAAGCAGATTGATGTACTGGCTTCCAATGATGAATACTACACAGTGAAAAAGAACATGACCTATGGGCTGGCAGTATACGATCACATCGTCTTGAATGCAGAGTCTGTCAGTGAAGGGGAACTAATTTATAAATAAATAAGAGGTGATTGGTTTGGTAAAGGAAAATCTGGAAGAAGTGAACAGCCGGATTTTGGCTGCCTGTAAGAGAGCTGGAAGAAATCCGGAAGAAGTAACCTTAATAGCGGTAAGCAAGACAAAGCCGGCTTCCATGGTATCAGAGGCTTACTCTGCCGGATGCCGGGATTTTGGAGAAAATAAAGTGCAGGAGCTGTGTGAAAAACACCTTGCCCTTCCGGAGGATATCCGGTGGCACATGATCGGTCATTTGCAGCGGAATAAAGTGAAACAAGTCATTGATAAAGCCGTGCTGATCCACAGCGTGGATTCCATCCGCCTGGCAGAGCAGATTGAAGAGGATGCGGCCAGAAAGGATTTGGTTGCGGATATTCTTCTGGAAGTGAATGTGGCAGAAGAGGAAAGCAAATTTGGATTTAAACTGGAGGAGACGGAAAGCGCCATTCGCCAAATCGCCAGGCTTCCCCATGTAAGGATAAAAGGTCTTATGACTATTGCACCTTTTGTAGAAAATTCTGAAGAAAATCGCCCAGTTTTTAAAAAATTAAGACAATTTTATGTTGACATGCAAAGCAAAAACATTGATAATGTTAATATGAATACGCTCTCAATGGGTATGACCGGAGACTATGAAGTCGCCATAGAAGAAGGTGCTACTCTGGTAAGAGTCGGTACCGGAATTTTCGGTACAAGATATTATGGGAAGTAAAAAGCACTTCCCATAATCGGATGGACGGGGCAAAGAACGCCTCTTTTATCCTTACTTGCTTTGCAAGTTCGGATAAGCTGTATTATATGAACACTTAATGAGTGGGAGAGAAGCGGAGCAGATTCTGCTGTGCAGATCAGACATGAATTTAGTGAGATTATATGTCTGGGCACTGGAAAGTTATTTTCCGGCTTAGGGCCATGGCATAAGATTGGAGAGAATGAAGTATGAGCATTTTAGGCAAACTGATGGATAGCATGCGCTTAAATGATACAGAAGATGACGATTACTATTTAGATGATGATTACGAAGATGAAAACGATAAACCTGCGAAAAGGACCCTTTTTTCAAAAAAGAGTGAAGAGGATTACTACGAGGATGAAGAAGAGTATGAGCAAAAGCCTCGTTTTCTGTCCCGTTCTCCAAAGGTAGTGCCTATGAAGCAGAGCCGTACGATGGAAGTATCCATGGTAAAACCGACCTCCATTGAAGATGCAAAGGAAATTTGCGATTATATGCTGGCCGGAAAGGCTGTTGTCCTAAATATGGAGGGCATTCATACGGAAGTCGCCCAGAGAATCATCGACTTTACCTCAGGCGCCACTTACTCCATGAATGGTAATTTGCAGAAGATATCAAATTACATATTCATAGCAACGCCGGAATCCGTTGAGCTCTCCGGTGATTTTCAGGACCTGTTAAATAATGGAAGCCTGGACATGGGCGGGATGAATTTACGCCTTTAACAGATTTCTGTAAAAAAGACATCATACATTTCTTTGAATGGTACAAGCAGACGATTTTCCACATTACCCCCTTCCTCAAATCGTTGCAGCATTGCAATGGAGGGAGCGGGACGGAAGATTGTTTGCTTTCTTCCATGATATAGGGATATAAAATAATACAGCGGATGAACGCCCTTGGGACATGCTTATAAGTTAAATAAAACATGGACAAAAAAGAGGAACGTCCTGCGGGCATGCCTGGCTGTCCAAAAACATGGACAAGAAAGAGGAGAATATCATGGGATATAGAATTCCGGTACACATGAACGGTACCTTAATTTATGAGATTGTCATGGAAACTGGGTTTAACGGGTTGAAGGAAGAACTGAAAAAGTTAAACTTGGAAGACCGCAAGGTCTGTATTGTCACGGATTCCAATGTTGCCCCTCTCTACCTTGAGGAGGTAGAAACCATTGTTTCTGACTGCTGTAAAAAAACAGAACACTTTATTTTCCCTGCCGGAGAAGAGAACAAAAATCTGGATACAGTCAGGAACTTATATGAAACCCTTATTTTAAAGCAGTTTGACCGCCATGATTATCTGCTGGCCTTAGGCGGGGGCGTTGTAGGGGATTTATGCGGTTATGGAGCAGCCACCTATCTGCGGGGAATATCCTTCATCCAGGTGCCTACCACCCTGCTGTCCCAGGTGGATTCCAGCATCGGCGGGAAAACCGGCGTTGATTTTGACTCCTACAAAAATATGGTAGGAGCCTTTCACATGCCAAAGCTGGTTTATTCCAATATTGCATCCTTAAAAACTCTTTCAGAAGAACAGTTTTCTTCAGGAATGGGAGAGGTCGTCAAGCATGGGTTGATTAAAGACGCATTATATTACGAATGGCTTATGGAACACGCCCTTAAGATCCGGAACAGGGATTTAACTGTATTAAGTGAAATGGTGCTTGCAAGCAACCGGATCAAGCGTGATGTGGTAGAAAAAGACCCCACCGAACAGGGAGAACGGGCTCTTTTAAATCTGGGACATACCCTTGGCCATGCCATAGAAAAGCTTTCTGACTTCCGGCTGCTGCATGGCCATTGCGTAGGCCTTGGCTGCATCGCTGCCATGGCAATTTCCATAAAAAGAGGAATGATCCGGGAAGAAGAGCTTCCAAGACTGTTAACAGTAATGGAGGAATTTGGCATGCCTGTTACAGTGGGCGGACTTTCCCCGGAAAATATTGTTCTCACTACAAGAAGCGATAAAAAAATGGATTCCGGTTCCATCCGGTTTATTCTGTTAGAGCAGATCGGAAAAGCCTGCGTCCACAAGACCGTCACCGAAGCTGAAATGACAGAAGGGCTTCGCCATATCTTAGCTTAAGGAGATTTACATGAATCAAAAAACAAAACTGATCATTGGAATGATCATCGGCTTTTTTCTTTCCATCGGCCTGGACCAATGGACAAAACTTCTTGCAGTAAAGCATCTTATGAACCAGACACCCTTAGTCATATGGGATGGTGTATTTGAGCTTCTTTATTCTGAAAACCGTGGAGCAGCATTTGGAATGCTTCAGGGAAAACAGGTGTTTTTCCTGCTGGTGGCCTTGGCAGTGCTGTCAGGAGCGGCCTTTGCCGTCAGCCGCATGCCTGCTGACAGAAAATACCTGCCGCTGCACGTAATCGCCATGTTTTTGTCGGCAGGAGCCGTTGGGAACATGATCGACCGCTTTGTCAGAGGCTATGTGGTGGACTTTCTGTATTTTAAGCTGATCAATTTCCCTATTTTTAATGTTGCTGACTGCTATGTTACGGTTTCCATGTTCCTTTTTATGCTTTTGTTTCTGTTTTACTACAAAGAGGAAGACTTATCCTGTCTTTCCCTTCATAAAAAGGAGGAGCAGACTTGAAGCAAGAGTTTGTAGTCGCTCAGGAAGAAGCCGGTGTCCGGATAGACCGGTATTTATCTGACCGGTGCCAGGACATATCCCGTTCTTACCTTCAAAAGCTTTTAAAGGAGGAATCCGTGCTGGTTAAGGAAAAACCGGTAAAAAGCAATTATAAAGTGAATACAGGGGACCTGATCTCCCTGTCCCTTCCGGAAATAAAAGAACCGGAAATCCTGCCGGAGGAAATCCCCCTTGATGTCATCTATGAGGATAAGGATATCATTCTAATCAATAAGCCCAAGGGGATGGTGGTCCATCCCGCCGCAGGCCATTACAGCGGAACCCTGGTCAACGGACTCATGTCCCATTGCCGCAATGATTTATCGGGAATAAACGGAGTGATGCGCCCTGGAATCGTCCATAGGATCGATATGGATACTACCGGGGTTCTTATTGTATGTAAAAATGACATGGCTCACAATTCCATTTCTGAACAGCTGAAGGAACATTCCATTACAAGAAAATATGCGGCCATTGTCCACGGGAACTTAAAGGAGGATGAGGGTACCATCAATGCCCCCATCGGCCGTCATCCGGTGGACCGAAAAAAAATGAGCATCAATGAAAAAAACGGCAGAGAAGCAGTGACCCATTACCGTGTTCTGGAACGTTTTAAGCAGTTTACTTATATCCAATGCCAGCTTGAAACGGGGCGTACCCATCAGATCCGTGTTCATATGGCAAGCATTGGGCATCCCCTTTTAGGAGATTCTGTTTATGGACCTGCCAAGTGCCCGTTCCGCCTTACAGGGCAGACCCTTCATGCCGGCATACTTGGAATTATTCACCCCAGGACCGGAGAATACATGGAATTTACAGCCCCTCTTCCTGATTATTTTGAAGAATTATTAAGAATATTACGGACAACTTAACAGGTTAACCAAAAGATTTCTTCTTAAAAAACTGTTAAATTAAAATATAATTATAGATTTTTCAGAAACTTCGATGTATAATATAAGTATAAGATAACTGGAAGGAGCTGTCTATATGAGTGGAAATTTAGTGATTGCAATTGGAAGACAATGCGGAAGTTCTGGAAAAGTCATCGGACAGAAATTGGCAGAAGAACTGGGAATTAAGTGCTATGACAAGGAGCTCCTGGCACTTGCAGCAAAAAACAGCGGGTTATGCGAAGAATTATTCCAGACCCATGATGAAAAGCCAACCAACAGTTTTCTGTACTCCCTGGTGATGGATACATATTCCATGGGATTTACTACCTCCGGTTACATGGATATGCCAATTAATCATAAGATCTTTTTAGCACAGTTTGATACCATCAAACAGCTTGCAGATGAAGAATCCTGTGTAATCGTGGGAAGATGTGCTGATTATGCTCTGGCGGAATATCCCAATCTTGTATCCGTATTTATTACAGCCGATGAAGAAGACAAGATCAAGTCCTTAAAGGAGCTGTATCATGTGGATGATACAAAAGCAAAAGACATTATGGTCAAAACGGATAAAAAACGTTCCAGCTACTATAATTATTATTCCAATAAGAAGTGGGGAGACGTAAGAAGTTATGATTTATGTATTAACCGGAGCTCTATCGGTGTGGATGGGACCGTGAAGCTGATCCGCAATTTTGTAGATGCAAAGATGGAATGGAATAAAGCGCACAGGTAAGGAATGAATTATCATATAAAGCCTATATTATGGGAAGAAAAAAGCACTATATTATTTTCATTGAATCGGGAAAAGACGGACATTTCTGTGATATAACGGAAATGTCCGTTTTATGTATGAGACCTTTGTATGGAAATTTGTATTTCCTGTACAAAAAATTAAGATATGTAAAAAAATATTGTTGACATTGCACATGCTTTATGATACTGTTTGAATATACAAAATAATGTAAATTGATAAAGGTGAGTGATCCCATGAAAAACAAATGTATAGAATCGGGAAACCTATATCAGAAAATAGGTGTGGCAAAAAATTTGTTGGCACTGGATCTCATGTCCAGAAATGCAGGGGACCGGATTCTTCCTATCTCAGAATACCAGGATAAGTTCGGCGTATCCAGGGGGACTATTCAAAATGCATTTGCCTGTTTAAAGGAGTGTAATGCTGTAATTTTGGAAAATCATGGACATCAGGGAACCTGCATCAAAGAGATTGATTACAAAAAACTGCAGGAAAACTGCATGCGCAGGGAAATTCTCGGAATTATGCCCCTTCCCTATTCTGTGACTTACGAGGGCTTTGCTACGGCCATGTACCTCCAGTTCGCACCCCTCAACTTTAACATGGCTTATGCCAGAGGTGCGGTGGGGCGTATTGAACTGGTAGAATCGGGCACCTACCATTTTGCGGTTTGTTCCCAGTATGCGGCGGAACAATCCATAAAAGAAGGAAGGCAGATTGAGGTGGCTATAAACTTTGGTCCCGGAAGCTTTCTTTCCAGGCACGTACTTCTTTTATCAGATCCCAGATATGACAGCATTCAGGATGGCATGAGGGTAGCATATGACAGCAGCTCCATTGACCAAAGCTGCATTACCAGAAATATTATCCATGGCAAAAAGGTTACCCTGGTTCCCATCCGGACCCAGCAGACCGTTAACTCCTTGATGGCTGGAATCATAGATGCCGGTGTATGGAACTATGACGATATCCAGGAGCACAGCCACGAACAATTAAACGTAATATTTTTAGATGACTCCGATTATAACAATCTGTTTTCAACGGCTGTAATGGTTATCAGAAAAGAGGATGAGTATTTAAAAACCCTGCTGAAAAAGTATGTCAGCGTACCAAAGGTAGTGGATATTATCCGGGAAGTAAGAGAGAAAAAAAGAGAGCCCTATTTTTAAAGGGTGTCTTTTTATCGCAAAGTACAAAATAATGTATATTCAATCAAGGAGGGCATTCAATGGATTTAAGAGATATTTTAAACCAGCGTCTGGACATTCTGGAGGAGAACCATGTGATTTGCAAAAAAGTCGCGGATTATTCCAAAAGGGCAGTGGAACGGATCCTGGAAGAAAAGCCTGACACAGAGGAGGATAAGGCGGCAATGTTCATCACTCATCTGGCTATGGCAGGGCAAAGGGTTTTAGATGGAGTGGAGGAACACCCCTTGGATAACACACTGCTTGACGGGGTTAAAAAAGAGTTGGTTTACCAAAGGGCGGCAGAGTTAAAAGATGAGCTGTTAAAGGAAACGGATATTCGGTTCCCGGAAGCGGAGCAGGATTTCCTGACCGTTCATCTGTGCAATCTGCTCACATAATAAGGTATCAGGGCCGAATAGCCTTTATAAGAAAATGATACAAGGATAAAAGGAGGATAGCAGCAATGAAGATTGTGGTTGGTGGTCAGATTGACAAGGAAGAAATTGCCAAACTGGTGGCTCTGCAGATGAAAGGCAGGGCAGAGATCGAGATCAAAGGGGATCTAGATGCGGCACTAGGCGTAAAAAACGGGAAGTATGATTATTACGTTGGCGCCTGCAATACCGGCGGCGGCGGAGCACTGGCTATGGCTATGGCCATGCTGGGTTCCGGGCTCTGTTCTACGATTTCCATGCCAGGAAATGTAAAGAGCGGGGATTATATCAGAGAAGAGGTACAAAAGGGAAAAAAGGCATTTGGGTTTACAGCTCAGCACAAAGAAGAGGTACTTCCGGTTCTGCTGAAGGCGATTATTGAGAAAGAGGGGGTTTAACTAATATGAAATACATAGTTATTGCATTAATCGGAGCACTGGCTTCCGTTCTGTCCAATCAGGGGATCGCAGTATTTAATGACGGATTCCGGCCAATTGTGGGACAGTATTTTAACGGGGAAATCAGCCGGAAAGAACTGGCTGCCATGAGCTTTGCCATCAGTTTCGGCCTGGTCATCGGTTTTGGTATTCCCACATCCATTGCAGCCAGCATTATCCTGATCCATTGTCTGCTGCTGACTACCGATATCATCGGGTCTTTCTGTAATAACAGCAGGAACGGGATGATCCTTTCCGCTGTCATCGGAGCTGCTTATGGTTTGGCGATCCTGGCAGGTCTGGAGTTTGTTGTGAAATTGTTCAGCTATATGCCATATAACTTTACCAGTGACTTAGGAAGCGTTTCAGGATATGTAACGGTTGCATTTGCCGCGTTTCCGGCAGTTGGCATTGCTTATCAGCATGGATTTAAAAAGGGAATGACTGCAGGAACTGTAACCGTATTGGTATATTTTCTTGTAAAAAAATTCGGTACCTTTGCCATTGGTGCCGGCAAGGTTTCTTTAAATGCAGAAGGTATGGCAATGCTGGCAGGTATGATCATGATGATCCTTTATGCCGCTCAGCAGAAAGGAACGGAACATACCAATGAGGGGCTGACCCAGGGCTTTGAGGGAAATATTTTGCGCATCCGTAAAAACTGGCTGCTGCTGGCCATTATGGGAGGTCTGATTGCAGCGGGAACCAGCCTTTCCATTATTGCCGGCGACCCGGCTTCCCTGGCCCTTTTAGCCAGCCAGGAATACAGCAACGCAGGATTAACCGCACTGGCAAGAGCCATTGGTTTTATCCCTCTGGTATTTACTACCGCCATTGTTACAGGTGTGTACGGTGCGGCCGGCTGCACCTTTGTATTTGTAGTGGGACTGTTCCTCCATGGAAATCCGATCATTGCTTTTGTTCTGGGATTTGCAGTCATGGTGGCTGAGATCTTCCTTATTAATATTTTTGCAAAATACATGGATAAATTCCCGGGAGTCAAGGATATGGGAGAGTATGTGAGAACATCCATGAACAAGGTTCTGGAAATTTGTTTGCTGGCAGGCGGTATTGTTGCTGCAGAAAAAATGGCTGCCGCTTCTTCCGGATACACCGGAATAGGGGCATTGTTTGTAATCGGAGCCTTCCTGTTAAATAAGAAAGCGAAAAAGCCGATTGTAGATCTGGCTGTGGGCCCTGTGGCATGTATCATCTTCGGAGTATTGATGAACCTGCTTCTCATAATCGGCCTCATTGCAGTTCCGGCCCCCAAATAATCCGGGAATCGTTATGGAAAGAATAGAAACCTATGCAAAAAAAACATTTTTGGCACTTAAAAATCCTTATTGTACTGTAAACAAAGTCTATCCCCTGGTCATTGATCTGGTTGCCCCGGCTCTTCAGGAGCACGGGTTTGCATGGTATACCGGAATCAAGGATACCCCGGTCATTCCCGAAAAACTAAAAGTGAGTCTTAAAGAAAAGGGATTTCTGCCGCATACCGACGATAAAATGGCTTTGGGCGGAAGAGCGGTGGATTTACAGCTTATTAATCCCATTACAGGAAGATGGATGACCGGCTCCAGCAGCGGTACAGCCCTTAATGTATTTTATGGGATCAATGATGTTGGGATCGGAACAGACGGAGGCGGCAGTGTGCTGGCACCTGCCGCTGCCCTCAATCTTTTTGGCTTCATCTCTCCATTAATAGAACAGGAGCATACGAGGCTGTATTCAAAATCTTCCACGGACGGAATTCTGTTTTCTCCAAGCATTGGTGCCATTGCCAGGGATCTTCAAACCCTGGAACAGGTTTTGAATCCACTGCTTGGAATAAACATGGCAGAGGAATCCGTATACGGAGAGGACGGCTGGGAATGGAAAGTAATTCCCAGTGAAAGCCAGCCGGATATCTATGGCCGCCGGGAACCATTGATTGAATACTTAAACGGAATCTTAAGTCCAAATACCATCCTGATTTCAAAGGAAGGACCTGTAGATGTAAATTCCATGGGTGACAGCATTTACGGCCATTTTGATAAAGAAACAGAACAATGCCAGGCTCATTCAGGAAAAGGACTGATGCGGGTTGCCAACATGTGCGGAAAATCAGCACTGACCATTCCTGCAAGGGAATTAGGGTGTTGTACCGTTCTCATCTGTGAGAGCAAACCAGAGGACATCATAGCCATGTTCCAAAAGGCCAGGTCACTGACCTGCAAAGGATCACTGCTGATCCAGCGGTATTTTATGAATTTTGATATGTATTTCTAAAAAAGCAGGGCTTGATTCATTGGGAGGAGAAATATGGAAAAAGGTTATACCCTGATGCATGAACACATTACCATAGACCTATCAGGGGTCAAAAAGGACCAGGATTGCCGGCTGGACTGCTTTGAAGAAACAAAAGCAGAGCTTTGCGGCTTATATCAGCTTGGTGTCAGGCGCATTCTGGATGTGACCAACATGGGTATGGGAAGGAATCCGGAATATGTAAGACGGATGGAAAAAGCCACCGGCATTCGTATTTTGCAGTCCACCGGCTTTTATAAAGAGCCTTTTCTTCCGGATTTTGTGTATTCCATGTCTGAAATGGAGCTGGCAAAACTGGTGGAAAAGGAAGTGACGGAGGAAATTGAAGCTTCTGGAATCAAGGCAAGTGTCATAGGAGAATTTGGAACCAGCAAAGGAACCATGACGGAAATGGAAAAAAAAGTGTTTCATTCCATGGCTCTTGCGGCGGTACGTACCGGTGCAGTGGTCACCACCCATACCACTCTGGGAACCCTGGCTTTGGAGCAGGCGGAATACCTAAAAAAAGCAGGGGTAAAGCCGGAAAAAATCATCATCGGTCATTTAGACCTTTCCCAGGACTCAGATTACATTCTTTCGGTACTGAAGGAAGGCGTTAACATTGGATTTGATACTGTGGGAAAAAACAATTACTGTCCTGACCGGTTTCGTGCAGAAACATTAAAGCGGATCGCAAAAGAAGGATTTCTGGGACAGGTGGTATTGTCTATGGATATTACAAGAAAATCCCATCTAAAAAAATGGGGAGGTCTGGGTTACGCCTATCTGTTTGAAACCTTTCTTCCGCAGCTTTTAGAATATGGGTTATCTGAAGAACAAATTGATATGCTGCTCATTGACAATCCGGACCGGATTCTGAAATAAGGAGGCAGGAAATATGGAGACTTATCCCTTATCCAGCATCTCCGTGGAGGAGGCTGCCAGGCTGCAGTTTCAAGTGATTGATTGTATCACAAAAGAATTCAGCGGCCGTGAAATTTTAAACCGGGGAGATTTAGGTGTTGTTCCGGGACTTAATAAGCCAATCACCACAAAAAAGGCGGAGAGGGTGATTGCAGATTTATTTGATGGAGAGGCTTGTATCCTGGTGAGAGGAGCCGGAAGCGGTGCCATCCGGTTTGGGCTTCACAGCATGTTAAATCCGTGCGAAAAGATCCTGGTGCATAAGGCACCTGTTTACAACACCACCGCCACATCTTTGGAAATGCTGAATATTCCGGCCATAGAGGCTGATTTCAATGATCCGGGTGATATACGGCGGGTGATGAAAGAAAACAATGATATAAAAGGCGCCCTCATCCAATACACCCGGCAAAAGCCGGATGACCGCTACGATCTGACCCAGGTGGTAAAGACCATTAAGGAGTGCAGCGATATTCCCATATTGACTGATGACAACTACGCTGCCATGAAAGTAAAACGGATCGGCATCCAGTGTGGAGCTGACCTTTCCTGCTTTTCCTCATTTAAGCTGTTGGGGCCGGAGGGCGTAGGCGTTATTGTGGGGAAGGCATGTTATATTGAAAAGCTTGTGAAAGAAAGCTATTCCGGAGGCATGCAGGTTCAGGGCCATGAAGCCCTGGATGTACTCCATGGCCTTGTTTATGCGCCTGTGTCCCTGGCCATCCAGGCCCAGGTAAATGAAGAATGTGTAAAGCGTTTGAATGCAGGTGAAATTCCTCATGTAAAACAGGCATTTCTTGCCAATGCCCAGTCAAAGGTACTGTTGGTGGAGTTTTATGAGAACATTGCTGAAAAGGTTCTTATTGAAGCCGAAAAGCTGGGGGCAGCGCCGAATCCGGTTGGTGCGGAATCAAAATATGAGCTGGTTCCTATGTTTTACAGGATATCAGGTACTTTCCGCAATGCGGATCCAGCACTGGAAAAACGCATGATCCGCATAAATCCCATGCGTTCCGGGACGGATACCATTTTACGCATTATAAATGAAGCAATAGAAAGAGTGATATAAATGTTTTTAGAACAGACCATAAAACGAAACCCGGAACTGATCAAAGTGGCTTTTGACCTTCATCAAAACGGCCAGATCCAGCCGGACTCTTATGTGATAGACGTAGATACCTTTCTGGAAAATGCCTCTTTTATGTTAAAAGAGGCAAAGGAAAAGGAGATCCGGCTGTTTTTTATGCTGAAGCAGGCTGGAAGAAATGCCTATCTGGCAAGAAAACTGGTAGAGCTGGGTTACGAAGGTGCCGTTGTGGTGGATTATAAGGAAGCCAGAGTGATGATGGATCACCGGATCCCAATCGCAAATGCCGGACATCTGGTGCAGATTCCTACCGCTCAGATAGAGGCGTTGGTGGCATACAGACCACGGATGATCACAGTTTATTCCGAGGAAAAGATCAGCCAGATCCATGAGGCGGCAAAGAAACTGGGACTTTTGCAGGAGATCGTTCTTCGTGTTTATGGCGATCAGGATACGATCTACTCTGGACAGACAGCAGGGTTCCACCTTGAAGAATTAAAAGATCTGGCAGAGCGTGTCAAAACCAGGTATCCTTGTGTAAGGATCGCAGGTGTTACGTCTTTTCCCTGTTTCTTATATGATGAAACTTCCCATGACTTAATCCCCACCAAAAATATGGAGACTGTGAATCAGGCGGCAGGGCTTTTAAAGGAGCAGGGATTGCATTTATCCATTATCAATACGCCTTCCGCTTCCTGTACCTACACGCTTAATAAGATCAGGGAGCTGGGAGGTAACTGCGCCGAGCCGGGCCATGGCCTGACAGGAACCACTCCCATGCATGCGGACCATATGCTGGCGGAAGTTCCCTGTGTCACTTATGTAAGTGAAATATCCCACAATTTTAATGGGCAGGCTTATTGTTACGGCGGCGGCCATTACAGGCGGTCCCATGTAAAATCAGCCCTGGTTGGGACTGGTCTGGAAAATTCCACGGCAATGGGAGTGATTCCCCCTTCCGATGACAGCATTGATTATCATTTTGGCCTGACAAAAGAAGGAAATGTAGGTAATACGGTCATTATGGCTTTCCGTTACCAGATCTTTGTTACCCGGTCAGATGTGGTGCTGGTGGAAGGGCTGAAAAAGAAAAAACCCAGAATCGTTGGAATATATGACAGCATGGGGAGAAAGATTGAAACATAAATTTTCATACCTGTTTCATTCACTTAGGAGGCAAATTTTGAAAAAAAGATTGATTGTCATTGTTTTAGATGGATTCGGTATCGGAGCCATGGAGGATGCAAGGCTGTCCAGGCCGGAGGATGAAAAAGCCAATACCCTTAGGAGCATTTTAAGGGACCACCCTGATTTAAAGCTTCCGGCACTGGAAAGGCTGGGACTTATGAATGCCTATGGGGAGGAGAGTGCCTTTATGAAATTCTCACCTGAGGCTAACTTCGGAAGCTGCGAACTCATGCATTTTGGGGCAGACACATTTATGGGCCATCAGGAAATTATGGGAACCCTTCCCAAAAAACCGGAAGTCCATCCCTTTCAGGAAAAAGCAGAAGAAGTAAAAGCACATCTGGAGGCAAATGGACATCAGGTACAATTCATAGAACGGCAGGGACTGCGCTATCTGCTGGTAGATCACTGCGTGACTGTAGCCGATAATCTGGAAGCTGACTTAGGGATGTGTTATAACGTAACGGCGCCCCTGGATCTGATCTCCTTTGAAGAGGAATATGCCATAGCCAGAAAGGTAAGGGAAGTGGTAACCGTAGGCCGGGTGATCGTCTTTGGCGGAACCGGAAATACCATGGAAGACCTTTGGAATGCTGAGGAAGTAAAGCAGGGCCGTTTCATCGGCATTGCATCTGCAAAATCCAAATCCTACGAACAAGGCTACCAGTGCAGGCATTTGGGGTATGGAGTGGATCAGAAGGTACAGGCACCTACGATTCTGACAAAAGCAGGTTTTGACTGCACTCTGATTGGAAAAGTAGCGGATATTGTATTAAACGATGGAGGTTTGAGTATTTCCTGCGTACCGACTCAGGAAGTGATGGATTTAACGCTTCGGGAAACAAAAGCCTTGAATCATGGATTTTTATGTACCAATGTGCAGGAGACAGACCTGGCCGGACATTCCCAGTCCACTACGACTTACAAAAAGATTCTGGAAATCGCAGATCAGGGAATCACCAGACTCTTACCTGTGCTGTCTTCCCAGGACATTCTGGTAATCATGGCTGATCACGGAAATGACCCCAATATCGGTCACAGCAAGCACACCAGGGAACGTGTCCCCCTTCTGGTTTATAAAAAAGGTATTACAGGAAGAAGTCTGGGAAGGAGAAAAACCTTGTCAGACATTGGTGCAACTGTTTGTGATTATTTTAACACAAATCCTCCGGAAAACGGCAAATCCTTTTTATCATTATTAAAAGAGTGAAGTTTTGAAACTAAAGCTTATAGAATCCAGATTTGCATCGCAGACCCTTGCGTCTGCGGCGGACAGGAAAGTTCAGAGAACTTTTCTATAAGATAAAAACAGGAGGGAAACAGCCTTTGCCGTTTCCTTCCTGTTTTTTTCTTTCCCGGCGAAATTACTCAACAGTCACAGACTTAGCCAGATTCCTGGGCTGATCCACATCTAAGTTCTTTCCCACAGAAGCATAATATGCAATAAGCTGCAGGACAACCACTATGGGGAATACCGTAAACCTGTCGCCTATTTCCGGAATATTGATCTGAGCATCAGCGATCCCAGGCTCAACCTTTGATCGTTCCTTTGTCAGCAAAATCACAAATGCGCCTCTTGCCTTTACTTCCCGGATGTTGGAAATGGTTTTTGAAAAAATCTTTTCCTGGGTTGCAATGGCAATAACAGGAACCTGATCCGTAATAAGAGCAATGGTTCCGTGTTTTAATTCCCCGGCGGCATAGGCTTCCGCATGAATATAGGAAATCTCCTTTAACTTCAAGGCACCTTCCAGAGAAAATGCGTAATCCAGTCCCCGCCCGATGAAAAAGGCATCCGGCTCATTGATCAAGTGGGTCACCAAAGCCTTTACTTCATCTCTTTTTTCAATCATGGCCTCCATGGCCGGTATGGCATCAAGGAGCTTTTTTATAAAATCCTCGGCTTCTTCATGGCTATATTTCCCTCGGACAAAGGCCATCCGGCAGCATACCATGTAAAGGGCAGCCAGCTGTACAGAATATGCCTTAGTGCTGGCAACTGCAATTTCCGGTCCTGCATGGGTGTAAAGGACATAGTCGCTTTCCCTGGCAATGGTGGAGCCTTTTACATTGACAACAGAAAGAGTGGCAGCGCCGAAGGCTTTTGCAAGCCGCAAGGCAGCCAGGGTGTCGATGGTTTCCCCTGACTGGGATATGATGATTACCAGGGTTTTGTCATCAATAAGGGGTTCCTCATAACGGAACTCGGAAGCAATGGAAACTGTAACAGGAATCCTCAGTAACGGTTCCATAAGAGCCCTGGCCACCATCCCTGCATGCATGGCAGTTCCGCATGCCACGATGTGAACCTGGCTGCACTGTTCTAACACGGAATCCGGAATGCCGTCATCGCCAAAATCCGGAAGCCCTTTAACCAGACGGGGCAATATGGTGTTTTTAAGAGCCTCCGGCTGTTCGTGGATCTCTTTCAGCATGAAATGAGGGAATCCGTTCTTCATGGCGGCATCCATGTTCCAGTTTACCTCCATGATCTCAGGAACTTCTTCCTGCCGTTTTAAGTTGTAAAGGTGGACCTTGTAGGAGGTAAGCTTCACAATATGATCTTCTGGAACCACAAAATACTGCCTGGTATAAGGAATGAGAGCAGTTAGATCCGATGCGACAAAAGAACCGGACCGGGTATAGGCTACTACCAGCGGGCTGACGTTTCGGATGGCATAAATCTCACCGGGATGATCCTCAAACATCACACAAAAGCTGTAAGAACCCTTTAAATAAGAAACAAATTTTGAAATGGCTTCCACAGGATCTCCCTGGTAAATGCTTTCCAAAACCCAGGCAGCCACTTCGCTGTCGGTTTCGGAACGAAGTTTTCCTTGCAGATGAAAGTCAAGGGTCAGCTGGTGATAATTTTCTATAATGCCGTTATGAACCAGGGTGACCCGTCCGGCCTGATGGGGATGAGTATTCTGGGTTGTCACACCTCCGTGTGTTGCCCATCTGGTGTGCCCAAGCCCGCAATGGGACACTGTTGTGATTTTTTTACATTCTTCCTTTAAATTAGATACTTTTCCTGTATGTCTGACCAGGCGTATATGGGAATTCTCCATAAAAAGGGCAACGCCTGCGCTGTCGTAACCCCGGTATTCCAGCTGGGACAATCCATCAATCAATATCTTTTTAGAGTCTAAAGGTCCGGTATATCCTATAATTCCACACATAATTTCGTAATCTCCTTATATATTCGTTTTAGTTTTGCTCTTGTCCTTAAAAAATGGCAGACAAAAAGTAAGCTGTCTGGCCTCAATTTTAAAAAACGGCAGCTTTTGTCCATTATCACATCCAATTATATCTCCGGTTCCAACGTGTTTGTTTTGCAGTTACCCGCATATTTCACGTAAGATACACGCCCGGAGGGGCATGGAAGGGCATCCGCCGAAAATTCGATAACCCTTCACCTCGTCAACCTTTGATACCATTTTTCCTAGAAAAATGTTCACGATCGTATCAACAGGTGCATGGCGCTTAGCTTTGCTATTGATATTTATGCCTCCTTCATAAATCTAGTTTATTATATCCTGTGATCGTTTGTGCGTCAATACCATGATTTACATTCATTTTACGAAAAGTTCCTTTTTCATTTTACATGGCTTCTATAAAATGAGATTAAGATATGCAGAAAGGAACAAAAGTTGATGGCAAGTTTGTCTTTTGTAAATGTATGTAAAACCTATAAAAATGGCCAGACCGTTGTAAAGGATTTTAATCTTGATATCAAAGACCGGGAATTTTTGATCCTGGTAGGCCCATCCGGCTGCGGAAAGTCCACAACGCTGCGTATGATAGCAGGGCTTGAAGATATTTCTTCCGGGGAATTATGGATAGACGGTCAGCTTATGAATATGACAAGCCCTCAAAGCAGGGATTTATCCATGGTATTCCAGTCATATGCCCTTTACCCCCACTTGTCAGTTTACCAGAACATGGCCTTTGGATTACAGGTTCACAAGGTTCCAAAGGAAGAAATAGATAAAAGAGTCAGCCGTGCGGCAGAAATCCTTCATATCAGCCATTTGCTTGACCGGAAGCCTTCTGCCCTTTCAGGAGGGCAGAAGCAGCGGGTTGCCATTGGAAGCGTGATTGTCCGCCAGCCAAAAGCCTATTTGATGGATGAACCCTTATCCAACTTAGACGCAAAGCTGCGGGCTCAGATGCGGGTGGAGCTTGCCAAAATACACAGGGAACTGGGGGCGACCATCATTTACGTCACCCATGACCAGGTAGAGGCAATGACTCTTGGCACCAGGATCGTAGTCATGAACAGCGGAGTGATCCAGCAGGCAGCATCTCCAAATGACCTTTACCAGAATCCCGTCAATAAATTTGTGGCAGGCTTTATCGGTTCCCCATCCATGAACTTCATGCCGGTCTGGGTAGCGGGTCGAGAGGGGAGGATCTGCCTGGAATTCAGTAAAAACAGGCTCTTTGTCAATGGAAACTGTGCAAAACGGCTGGTGGAAGGCGGCTATGTGGGAAGGCGTGTCTACTTAGGGATCCGGCCAGAGGATTTCCATGAATCCGGACCGGAAGAAGAGAAGCTTCTTTTAAACGTGGAAATGAAAGAGGTTCTTGGTGCTGAAGTGCTTTTTTATGGCAGGATCGGAAGGGCAGAGGTATGTACACGGTTAACCCCCAATGTTAAGGCAGAACCAGGCGGGAGTTTGCCTGTTTACGCGGATATGGACCGGATCAGGCTCTTCGATATGGATACAGAACAAAATATTTTATACGTTTAGGAGTTTTCTTATGAACATAAAAACAATTGTGAAGAAAGCAGGGCCTTATGTTTATATGGTCCCGGCTATGATAATATTTGCAGTATTCCTGTTTTTCCCGTTTTTCAAGACTATATATTTAAGTCTCTACAAGACCAATAAAATGGGGCAGGCTAAGCTTTTTGTCGGTTTGTTAAACTACAAGGACCTTTTAAATTCCCGGTCTTTTTTCAACAGCCTTCTGGTTACGGCAATTTTTGTTCTTATCGTTGTGTCGGTGAGCATGCTTTTAGGGCTCATTGCCGCAGTTCTTTGCAGCAAAACCTTTCCAGGGATCCGGATATTCAGCACCGCTTACGCCCTTCCAATGGCAATTGCTTCCAGCTCTGCAGCCATGATATTTAAAATTATGCTTCACCCTTCCATTGGTATCGTAAATAAGCTTCTGGGATTTCATATAAACTGGATCAGCGATCCCAAGTATGCCCTGGCCTGTGTGGCCCTTCTGACTGCCTGGCTGAACAGCGGAATCAACTTTCTTTATTTCAGCGCCGGGTTAAGCAACATTGATGAGACCATTTATGAAAGGGCTTCTGTGGATGGGGCAAATGGCCTTCAGAAATTTTTCCGCCTGACTCTTCCAGGCTTAAGCCCTATCATGTTTTACACCCTGGTAGTCAATATCATTCAGGCATTCCAGTCCTTTGGACAGGTTAAGGTTCTGACTCAGGGCGGACCTGGAGAATCTACAAACTTGATCGTTTATTCGATTTACCGGGATGCCTTTTTCAACTACCGTTTTGGCAGCGCAGCCGCCCAGTCCGTGTTGTTGTTCGTCATAATAATGATTCTCACCTTATGTATGTTCCATCTGGAAAAGAAGGGGGTAAGCTATTGATGGAATCCGTCATTACTGCAGCAGTCAAAGATATGGACCGGGATGAGCTGGAAAAACTGAAGCGGTCCGCCAGCCAGAAAGCCATTTTCCGCAGGAGAGCGGGAAAGCTGGCTTTGGTGATCGTAAACCTGGCTGTATCCGTTTTTATTCTGCTTCCGCTTTTGTATGCGGTCAGCATTGCACTCATGCCCTCCAGCGAGCTGTTCACAACAGAGATGAACTTAATCCCCGATCATTCAACCCTTGAGAATTTCCGTCAGGCAATGGTTAAAATCCCCTTAAACCGGTTTATCGTCAATTCCTTTTTTGTGGCAGGCTGCATTACCTTCGGGCAGATCCTGTCCTGTTCCCTGGCTGCATTTTCTTTCTCATTTCTGGATTTTAAGGGAAAAAACCTTCTGTTTATGATTGTCATGGCCACCATGATGATCCCGGGAGAGGCCACCATCATCTCAAATTACTTAACCGTAAGCGGATTAAAATGGCTTGACAGCTATAAGGTGTTGATTATCCCTTATCTCACCTCAGCTATGGGAATTTTCCTTTTCCGTCAGTTTTATAAATCCTTTCCCATTTCCCTATTTGAATCGGCAAGGATTGACGGCTGCTCCAACTTAAGATTCATTTACAGCATCCTGATCCCGCTTACCAAATCAGCCATCGGGGCCATGGCCGTCTATACCTTTATCAATGCCTGGAACATGTACATGTGGCCCTTGCTGGTCACCGGCTCTGACCGCATGAGAACGGTTCAGATCGGGATCGGCATGTTAGACAGCGTGGACTCTCAGTCCATATCCATGATGATCGCAGGGGTTGTCATGATCATCATTCCATCCATCTCTGTTTTCATTGCAGGGCAGAGGCAATTGATCAGGGGAATGTTCTCAGGTGCAGTCAAAGGCTGACCTGGTTCAGAGGCATGATTTTCTCGGCGGAAGAAAGTAAAGTGCGCTTAAGCTTAGAAAGTCAGCCGTTCGATGAGCCAACAGGCGAATCGGATTTCATAAAGAAAAAATAAATTTTGGAGGAAAGAAGATGAAGAAAAGAGTACTTGCCATGAGTATGGCGGTCATGATGGCAGCGGGAGCGCTGTCCGGTTGCGCCAGTCAGACAGGAACAGAAACCAGCAGCGGCGGTTCGTCCGAAGCACAACCCCAGACAACTGCAGCCCAGACAGCGGAAACCACCGTCAGTCCGAAAGGCACCACCATAACCTTCTGGCATTCCATGGGCGGCGTAAACGGGGAAGCCATTGATACACTTGTAAATAATTTCAATAAAGAAAACACTTCCGGCATTACCGTAGAGGCCCAGTACCAGGGAAGCTATGACGATGCCATCAACAAGCTGAAAAGTGCTCAGATTGGCAGCATGGGCGCTGATCTGGTACAGATTTACGACATTGGCACCCGCTTTATGATCGATTCCGGCTGGGTCATTCCCATGCAGGAGCTGATCGATGCGGATCAATGGGATTTAAGCCAGGTTGAGCCAAACATTGCTGCCTATTACACAGTAAGCGGCACCTTGTATTCCATGCCTTTTAACTCTTCAACGCCCATCCTTTATTATAACAAGGATATTTTTAATAAGGCAGGCATTACGGAAATCCCTGACAGCCTTCCGGGCATTGAAAAGATCGGTGATGATCTCATCAACAAGGGCGGAGCAGGAGAGGTGATCTCATTAGGCATATACGGCTGGTTCTTTGAACAGTTTACCTGCAAGCAGCAGGCACAGTACGCTGATAACGGAAACGGAAGAGAGGCAGCGGCAACGGCTGTGGATTTTGATAAAAACGGAGCCGGTGCCAAGACCCTGACAGCGTGGAAGGACTTATCAGACAAAGGGTATGCTCCCAATGTGGGACGGGGCGGAGATGCGGGACTTGCCGATTTCAGTGCAGGCAAGGCAGCCATGACTCTGGGATCCACCGCCTCACTAAAGCAGATATTAAATGATGTAAACGGCAAATTTGAAGTGGGGACCGCATATTTTCCAAAAGTGAGTGACGACGATAAAGGAGGTGTTTCCATTGGCGGAGGTTCCTTATGGGCATTGAATAATGAGGACCAAGAAAAACAGCAGGCTGTATGGGAATTTGTAAAATTCCTTGTTTCCCCGGAAAGCCAGGCCTACTGGAATTCCCAGACCGGTTATTTTCCTGTTACGGTTGCCGCTCACGATGAAGCTGTATTCAAGGATAACATTGCAAAATACCCCCAGTTTAAAACAGCCATTGACCAGCTTCATGATTCCACACCTCAGTCCGCAGGAGCGCTTCTCAGCATATTCCCTGAAGCAAGGCAGATCGTGGAAACAGAGATCGAAAACATGATCAACAACAAAGGCACCCCGGAAGATGCAGTTGCAAAGATGGCAGATAGCATTAATAAGTCCATTGAAGACTATAATCTTATTAACAACTAAATAGCAATTTAGAAAGGATATTGACAGATGAGAACAAAGGTTTGGGCTCACAGAGGCGCTTCTGCTTATGCGCCGGAAAATACGCTGGAGGCTTTTGAACTGGCCATCAGGCAGAAAGCCGATGGAATTGAACTGGATATACAGATGACAAAGGATGGAAAACTGGCCGTAATACACGATGAAACCATTGACCGCCTCTGGGATGGAAGCGGTTATGTAAAGGATTTCACCATGGAAGAGCTGAAAGCCTTTCGCTGCGGCAGGCTCTGGCCGGAATTTAACAGCTCAGCCATTCCGGAGCTGAGAGAGGTATTGGCGCTTGTAAAACCTTCCGGTCTCACTGTCAATATTGAACTGAAAACAGGAGTTTTCCGTTACAAGGGAATTGAGAAAGAAGCATTAAAGCAGGTAAAAAAAGCCGGAATGGAGGAGCGGGTCATCTATTCCTCCTTCCATCACCCCAGCATCATAAAGGTGAAGAAATTAGATCACAAGGCTCTGACAGGTCTACTTTTCTCGGACGGTTTTATCAATGTACCGGCTTATGCAAAATTAATAGGGGCAGACGCACTTCATCCGTCCTTAAACCACCTCCGGTCCAAGAAGCTGGTCAGGAAAGCGAAGAAAAAGAAGCTTCCCCTTCACGTATGGACCGTAAATGACAAAGACATGATGGAATACCTTGCAGATCAGGAGATCGAAGTCATAATTACCGATTATCCTGACATTGCAAAAGAAATTGTAGATAAGAAAGGAAAATTACATGATACGATTAGTAGCATCTGACATGGATGGAACTCTTTTAAACCGATTTGGAAAGATATCCTCCTTAAACATTGCCGCCATTGAAGCTCTCAGGCGGAAAAATATCAATTTTGTAGTCTGCACAGGCAGAAGCTTTGCAGACGCTTCCCTGCCCTTAAAAGAAGCCGGAATTTCCTGCGATATCATCTGCATGAACGGCGCCGCCGTTTTTGACAGCAGAGGGAGGCAGATGCGGAAACAGCCTCTGTTAAAAAAACAGGTTAACCGCATACTCAGCATTTGCCGTCCATTTTCGGTTCTTTATGATTTTATGACAGAAGAGGGAAGCTGCACCACCTCCACCATGGAAGAATTCCGTAAAAGCTTTGAGGATAAGATTTTTCTTCCAATGGTTTCTGATGAGCATACGTATGAATCAATTGTACAGCGGTTTCATTTCACCACAGAAGAAGTGATTCTGGGTTCTTCCTGGGATATTTATAAAATGTCTGTTGTCCATGAAGATCCGGAAGTCTTAAAACAGATTCGCTTTTCCCTGGAAATGGAGGAAGGGATCTCCGTTGCTTCATCCGCTCCCTCCAATTTGGAACTGACCCATATAAGGGCGCAGAAGGGGTCCGCCCTTATGGAATATGCGGCAAACACTGAAGTCCGCCCCAGGGAAATCCTTGCAATGGGGGACAGTGAAAACGATCTTTCCATGCTGAACCTTCCCTTAGGATATACCATTGCCATGGGCAATGCTACGGAACTGATTAAACGCAAAGCACGTCTCATAACCAGAAGCAACGACGAAGATGGAGTTGCTGTTGCAATAGACGCCCTGATCCTCTCTGAAGCAGCCGCTGTCTATTGATTCTTTCACCAATCTTAATAAACTATTAAATCTTTCTCTCTGTATTTTGGCCGCTGATTATGCTATAGTTCTATTCTATAAAAATATTACGGGAACGATAGCAGATGAATTTGAAAAAACCGGTCAGAGTACAGATTTTAGCCGCCATGTTTATGGCTCTTACGGGAGTGTGCCTTTGCACATATTCCCAATCTTACCCTTCACCTTACGATAAACTGAAGATCATACCTGCAGCAGAAACCATCCTTCCGGTAAAAGCCGAATTAATGGAAACTCCAGCAGAAACGGCAACAGCAGCAGAAGCACCTGCTCCTTTTGTCCCTTCTCTTGATGCATTTAATCTTGCATTTCTTTATGGAGAAGGAGACAGCCAGGAAAAAAGCCTGGGAACAGAAGCGGCAGAAGCCCTTTCCCGCAGGGAATCGGATTGGCTGGCTTCCATTTACCAACTGGCCAATGAAAGCCCTGAGCAGGTTGCTTTAAGCCTGGGAATGACCGCAGGCCAATTAAAGGGGCTTTCTTTTAACAAAATCCATATCACCTTTTACGATGAAAACGGAAGATCCATTTCTCCTCAGTCCAATATTCAGGAAATTATGGCAATGGCCAATACATATTTTTATTATACAGCACCGGAGGATTATGATGCTTTTTTAGATTATGCCCTTAAGCTGTGGGAAAGCTCTCACAGCTTCCAATATTCCATCAGCGATATTTATGATTGCGGCGGTTCCCTGGAGGAAAAGCCTGCTGCAGTCCAATCAGAGCAAACAGCCACGCCTGCCCAGGCAGATATGGAAGAGATTCCCCAATCCTCTGCCGTACCGGAGACCGCCTCAGACAGTTCAGATGCTTCCAGTGATACTCAAGAGGCCAAAGGAACAGAACCTGCAAAGGAAATCGGCCCTGGCATCGCACTTAGGGAAGCTGCCGCTGCGGCTGCAGAAGCTGAAGGGGAAACTCCCGCAGAGACAGAAGCGCCCTTGCCTTCCACCTGTCCCGGACATGTGGATCTTCATGTTAAAGCGGTGATTGCAGGGCTTTCCGATTCCAAGAAAGGATTATTTTCCCTTGATTCCCTTGGGAATGAAACAACGGAAGGGAGCAGCTGGAAGGGATGGACGGAGGAAAACAAAGCCTGTACTTTTGAACTTGCAAAACAGGACTGGACAGAACGCTATGGTTTCACTCTTTCCCCTTCATTTATTACAAATCCTCTTTCCTATGAGGAAATTGACAGTTACATGAGCCGCCTTCCTGAGAATCTTTCAGAAGACCGGAAAAAACTGATCCGTTATGCATTGTCTTCCGTGGGAAGAGTTCCTTATTACTGGGGCGGAAAACCGTCATCTGCAGGCTATGATAAAAACTCTTTCGGCTCCCTGATATCACCGGATGAAAAAGGCCGTTCTATGAAAGGGCTGGACTGTTCCGGCTGGATCAGCTGGGTATACTGGTCCGCTCTTAACAAGCGTTTGTCCTGTGAGAGCACAGGAGGCCTGGCTTCCTGCGGAACCCCCACTCAGAGAAATGACTTACAGCCAGGCGATATCATTTTAAAGACAGGAGACGACGCCCATGTGGTCATGTTTTTCTGCTGGGAAAGCAACGGAAATATGACAGTGATCCACGAGTCCAGCGCATTGGTTAATAATGTTACGATTTCAACCATGGATGCAAACTGGCCGTACTGCAGAAAGCTGATTGACTGATAAAATTAAGAGAAAAGCAAGAAATTTCAGTCTGGTTTCTGATAGAATAGATAGGATCTGCCAAAGAAAATATTGGAAAGGATTGAATATTCGGTCATGGATTATGAGGATGAATTAGACCGCATGCGGGCCCGCAAAAAGCGGGAGGGCAGCAAAAAAAACGGAAGTGCAGACAGAGCGCAGTCCGGGGAAAGAAAGCATCAGCCGCATACGGTAAAAGGGGACAGGACCTATTATAGTACAGGTGATGGAAGAAACCCACGTGTCCGCTATAACGGGCCGCAAAAAAATGCCAAACATAAGGCGGATAAAAAGCGGAAGCGTAAACATAAGCAGAGAGTAATACTGGTGGAGCTTGCAGTTCTGGCTCTGGTACTGCTTGCCGGATTTTTCCTGTTTCGCCAGCGCACCCATCAGAAAGGATTTTGGACCATTGCCGTTTTCGGTGTGGATTCCAGAGACGGAACTCTGGAAAAGGGCGCCTTATCTGATGTGGAAATGATCTGTAACATTGATAAAGCTACGGGCGAAATAAAACTGGTATCGGTTTACAGGGATACATATTTAAAGATCAACAGCAAAGGAACCTATCACAAGATCAATGAGGCTTATTTTAAAGGCGGCCATAAACAGGCAGTTGATGCGCTAAATGAAAATCTGGATCTTAACATAGACGATTATGCCACATTTAACTGGAAAGCCGTTGCCGATGCCATTAATATTCTTGGCGGAGTCGACTTGGAAATTACGGATTCAGAATTCGCCTATATCAACGGTTTTATTACTGAAACTGTTAATTCCACGGGAATCGGCTCTTATCAGTTAAAAAAGGCCGGAATGAACCATTTGGATGGGGTACAAGCTGTGGCCTATGCCAGACTCCGCCTTATGGATACGGATTTTAACAGGACGGAGCGGCAGCGTAAGGTGGTGAACCTTGCCATGGAGAAAGCGAAAAAGGCTGATTTCGGCACCCTCAGCACCCTGGTTTCTACCGTATTTCCACAAATATCTACCAGCATCGGTATGAACGATGTCCTGTCCATAGCAAAGGGCATCAGCAAATACCATATAGGAGAAACAGCCGGTTTCCCATTTTCACGGACCACCATGAAGATCGGAAGGATGGATTGCGTTATTCCCTCCACATTGGAGAGCAATGTCGTCCAGCTTCATCAGTTCCTGTATAACAAAGAGGATTATTCACCGTCTTCAGCTGTAAAAAAGATAAGCGAAAAAATCTCTCAGGAAAGCGGCATCACAGAACCTGGAAAGAATGCTCCATCCGGCGGAAATTCAGGCGGCAAGAAAAAAGGTGATTCTTCTGCTCCAAAGGAGACTGCACCTGCACAAACAGAGGCTGCCACAGAAGAAAGTGTGAAAGAGACCACAGAAGAAAGTACAAAAGAAACAATTCCGGAAACAACGGAGCAGGAGGAAACGGAAGTCCCAACAAACGATGACGGAAGCCTGATCGGACCTGGAGCCAATATAAAGGAAACAAAGGAAGAGAAGAAACCGGAGAAAAAAACAGAAAAGGAAACAGAAAAGGAAATAAAAACAAGAGAAGAACCCGGAGAAAGTGCGGAAGAGCAGTCTGGTCCGGGAGCTGGAGGTGAGATCGGTCCAGGAGTATAGGGTGCTGTGTCCGATTCTATAATTATATAAAAATGAGATCAAGGCAGCGAAATTGCAGGTAGCCTTGATCTCATTTTTTAATGGAAAATAAGTTTAAGGGGCTGCAAGACGATTCAGCAGCATAATATATTGACATTTATCGATTTGAAAATTATAATAGCTATTTAGTAACCAAATTAGGGAGAGAAAAATCATGAATTCATCCATAGCAAACTGGAAGCGAAATTTTTATACGATATGGTCCGGCCAGGCCATTTCTCAATTTTCAAGCTCTGTTCTCCAATTCGCGATTGTATGGTATTTGACTGATAAGACCGGTTCTGCTTTGATTTTATCCGCTGCAATGATGGCAGGGTTCCTGCCGCAGGGAGTTTTAGGCCCTTTCATAGGTGTATTTATTGACCGCTATAATAGAAAGATTATTATGATTGCGTCTGACCTGCTCATTGCTTCAGCCGGTTTTGCCATGATCGTTGCGGAGCAGACGGGGGGTTTGTCAACAGAACTTATTTTATTCGTTTTACTGATTCGCTCCATCGGTTCTGCCTTTCACACTCCTTGTCTTCAGGCAGCAACTCCACAGATTGTTCCGGAGGACCAACTTACAAGGTGTTCCGGATACTCTCAGGCTCTGGAATCTGTTTCTCAATTATCTGGTCCGGCCTTAGCGGCAGTTCTCTATCAGTCATGGAGCTTAAGCGGTACCATTTTCCTTGATGTCATTGGAGCATTGATTGCAGTATTCACCTTGGTAATATCAGAAATCCCCAAATTAAATCACAATGAAAATGCAGAAAAAATACATATTTTAAGTGAAGCAAAAGAAGGCTTACAAATACTTTATACAAGAAAAGGAATGCTGGGCTTAGTGTTGATAAGTACGCTTTATACTTTGGCGTTGATGCCGGCCAGTGCATTGTTTCCGCTAATGAGTATGTCTTACTTTAATGGAACCAGTACAAATGCAAGTGTAGTTGAAATTGTATTTTCTGTTGGTCTGCTTATCGGCTCTTTGATCTTAGGCAGATGGGGCGGAACTAAAAATAGAATTTATACGATTATTGGTTCTTTTCTGCTCATGAGTTTTAGTTTGTTTGTGTCCGGATTTTTACTGCCGGAAGACTTTTTTGTCTTTGCTGTCTGCTCCTTTTTAATGGGAATATCCGGTCCGTTTTATTGGGGAATGTATACCCCATTGCTGCAAAGTAACTTTGAAGCGAAGTATTTAGGCCGGATCATGTCCCTTTCTGCCAGCATCCGGTTAATAAGCGGTCCAATAGGCCTTTCCGTTTCCGGAGTTTTTGCAGAGAAATACGGGGTTGAAAAGTGGTTTCTGATTGCTGGGGCGCTGGTACTGATTGCCTCATCCCTATGTCTTGTCCTGCCGTCAGTGAGGAATTGTGATATAAATCAGTAAAATTCTTAAGTGACAGCAAATCCATAAAGACCTATGCCGCAGCTTTGGCCGGGCATTAAAATTCAAGGTAATCCCGGATATTCTTTGTTTCATGGTCTTCATATTTAACGATATTTCCTTCCCAGGTTCTCAGCTGAACATAGCCTGGCCCCCGGGAAACAATGTAATTGGGAAAGATCGGCGTTTTTCCTTGTCCCATGGGAGCATTTACTATAAACGTGGGAATTGCCATGCCCGAAGTATAGCCCCGTAAGTATTCCATGATCTCTATGCCGTCTTCAATGGATGTATTAAAATGAGCGGTTCCCTGAACATGCTTTGCATGAAAGATGTAGTAAGGCCTTACCCTGCATTTGAGCAGTTCATGATTGAGCACTCGCATGATGTACTTATCATTGTTGATTCCATTTAACAATACAGCCTGATTTCCCAGAACGATTCCGGAGTCAGCCAGTTTTTCACATGCCGCTTTTGATGCCTCGGTAATCTCTATGGGATGATTGAAATGAGTATTAATATAGATCGGATGATATTTTTTTAACATGGAGCATAATTGATCCGTGATCCTTTGAGGCATGGTCACCAGGCACCTGGTACCCAGGCGGATATAATCAACATGGGAAATCTCTTTCAGCTGCTTTATCATCCACTCAAGGTACTCATCAGAAAGACAAAGCGCATCCCCTCCGGTGATCAGCACATCTCTGATTTCTTCATTTTCTCTTATATAATCAATGGATTCCTGAATCATTTTACGGGACCCATGGACATCTTTCTCTCCAATATTCCTTCTTCTCTGGCAATGTCTGCAGTACATGGCACACTCATTGGTCACATTAATAATTAACCGGTCCGGATAACGTCTCGTGATACTGCCTGCCGGATTTGTATATTCTTCGCCCATGGGATCAAGGTCGGTGTAGGAATCATCCAATTCACTATAGGTTGGAATTGATAATAACCGTATAGGGTCATATCTGTCATCCGGGTCAGCTAAACTTAAATAATACGGAGATACAGCCCATCTGAATTTTTTCTCAACTTCTTTAATGCGCACTTTTTCTTCTTCACTTATGTTAATGATCTTGCTAATGGTTTCAATATCCGTTATTCTATGGGCAAGCTGCCACTGATAATTATTCCAGTTTTCTTCCGTGGCATCCAATATCTCTAATATTTTGGCTTTCCTTTTAACGAACTTTTCTTCCATATCCATTCCCTTTGGAATCCCCTTCCGGGCCTCTAAAAAATCTTCGATCCTTCCTTTTAATTCCTCTGCCCTTTCAATTGATACCTGTCGTTTTTTGTTTTTTTCCATTTGATTTCTCCTTACATATTTTATTCATTCCGTGAAAAACAAACTTCCAGCGGTTATTTTTACAATGAAAAACGAAAGCTTCTTTCTATTAACGAAACAAACAGCGGTTTGTTTAAACTTTATTATAAAATCTTATATGGGATGATTGGGCAAACATCTTTTAAAATGTTCCGGTAAGTCCGCAGCTTTATGGGCCAATCAGCCTGACCGTGCCTTCGCCTGCCGGAAAATGAACAATTATCAATATTTACAAATTTAAGATGTGATGATGAATTTATCATGCCAGATTGGGTAAATCATTTCTGTGAATCCTTAACAATAAAAGTTACATATATATTTTTTAAAGCAACAACTTAATTATATCAGCAAAGTTGTTACTTAGTCAACTATATATAAAAATCAATACAATAAATTCCGTTATTTGTAATATATGTCCAATTATGGCATGATAAATTTATAAATAATATTAAGAAGGGGAAAACAGAATATGGGTAAAAAGCTGGAAACAGAATAAATGTCATAGAATTTAGATTATTGACAAAAAAACATATGAATGATATAATTTCATTGTGCTAAATTACCTGGCATTTTTTAAAAAACACATATGTAAAGGTTTACACAAAACTTTTACACAGAAAATCTCCCCCTTGCTTTCATTCGGGGGAAAGGCAGGAGATAAAAGAATGGGCATTGGTATCAAAGAAGTGGCAAAAGAGGCGGGAGTATCCATTGCAACCGTATCAAGAGCGTTAAACAACGAAGGTTATGTAAGTGAAAGTGCTTA
This sequence comes from Lacrimispora indolis DSM 755, assembly GCF_000526995.1. Lineage (NCBI taxonomy): Bacteria > Bacillati > Bacillota > Clostridia > Lachnospirales > Lachnospiraceae > Lacrimispora > Lacrimispora indolis. The sequence goes on from NZ_AZUI01000001.1 coordinate 5,055,011, forward strand.
TAAGAAAGTGGTGGAAGCTGCAAAACGGTTAAACTATGAGCCTAATTACCTGGCTAAAAGTTTACTGAAGCAAAAAACCAATATCATCGGCGTTGTGGTTTCTGATATTGGCACCAGCTTTTTTTCAAAAATATTAAAAAGCATTGAAAACTGTGCCTCCGAAAAAGATTATAGCATTATGATTTGCAATATTGAAGAGGATTTAGAAAAAGAAAAAAAGTATTTAAGCGTATTTAAACGCATGTGCGTGGACGGAATCATCCTGACCAATGAACAGACGGATGAGGAATTGCTGGGCCAGCTGGCCGCCATGTCCGATATTCCCATGATCGCCTGCAGCTGCCATATCAATGGAATTCCATGTGCCAGTGTTAATATTGATGATTATAAGGCAGCGTACGATGCCATTTCTTATCTATATAGGCTGGGGCATAGAAAAATAGCTTATTTAGGCGCAGAGCTTCACGATTTTACCGTAGGCCGCCAGCGATATGAAGGGGTAAGGGACTCACTGGCTGATAAAGGCTGCCCTATGAAAGAGCAATATGTCTGGCTTTCCGGTTTAAAGATAGAGCATGGTTATAAAATGATGAAAAACCTGATTAAAACCTGTAAGGATGATTTGCCTACCGCCATATTTGCAGGAAGTGATGATGTGGCAGTAGGTATCATGAACTGTGCGTTTGATTTCGGATACCGTATTCCGGAGGATTTTTCCATACTGGGTTTTGATAACAGTGAAATTTCAGCCAGCATGCGTCCGGCCATTTCTACCGTTCATCAGCCTATAGAAGAAATCGGATATTTTTCGGTAAACACGCTGATTGACTTAATCGAAAAGGATGAACGGCAATATTCAAGCCTGGTACTTCCCCATAAAATTATTGAGAGGGACAGTTGCATAAAAATTTTTCCTTAAAGGGAGAAATTTTTGCTTCATGTGTAAAGCTTTACACATGGAAATATACCGTTACAAGGGAGCAAAAAACCATGAAAGAAATAGATGTCCTCATAGCAGGTACGCCTAATATTGATCTGATTGTACCGCCATACGACGAGCTGCCGGGCCCGGGAGAGGAAATACGGGTGGACAATATGTATGTGCAGTGCGGCGGCGGTGTGGCAATTACAGCCATTGGACTCAGCAGGCTGGAAATGAAGACCATGATCTATGGTGCGGTACATAATGATTTATTTGGTGAATTCATCTTACGGGAAATGGAAAAATACGGGGTACAAATTGAAACCATACCTTCTGAAAAAAGTACCGGTATTTCAATCGCCCTGGATGTAGACAAGGACAGACGGTTTATCACATACGACGGCTGTGTAAATGAGGTTTCACCAAAGGATATTCCCAAGGTCCTGCTGGAAAAAGCACGGCATACACATCTGACTAATTACAGGGGGCGCACAGATCTGGAGGAATACCTGGACTTTATTGAAGCTGCCCATCGAGCCGGAGTTACCGTTTCCATGGATGTAGGCTGGGACGATACAGGGGATTGGGATCAATGCTTATTCGAAATAACAAAGAAACTTGACGTTTTCTTTATCAATGATAAGGAATTAATGGAATACACCCGTACAAAAAGCTTCGATGCCGGGATTGAAAAACTGACCGGTTACTGCTCCCATGCTGCCGTAAAAATGGGGGCCAGCGGATCCAGGCTGTTGACAGGCGGTGAGGTCATTCATAGTAACGCTTATCCCGTAACTCCACTTGATACCACCGGCGCCGGAGATTCATTCAATGCCGGGTATTTATATGGATTCTTAAACGGATTATCCCCTGAAAAATGTTTGAAGGCGGCTAACTTTTGCGGTGCCTCCTCAGTACAGGGATATGGCGGATATAAAACAGTTCCAAATCTAAAACAAATAAAGGAGGAGTTAAAATGAAATTAGTAATTCTGGGCGGAGCAGGTGTAAGAACTGTATTTTTTACCAATGGCGTGGCCCAAAAAGCGGATCTTATGGGCATTACCCAGCTGGTTCTTTTTGATACGGACGAAAAAAAGCTGGCTATTATGGGGGCATTATCCAAATATGCGGCGCAGAAAGCAAATCCGTCACTGATAGTCAGCACCTCTTTGGATATACGTGAAGCTGTTACGGGAGCGGATTATGTAGTTACCACAATCCGGGTGGGATATGACGAAGGCCGTGTGACCGACGAAGACATTGCCATGAAACATGGTGTGCTTGGTCAGGAAACCACCGGAGTCGGCGGGTTTTCCATGGCTCTCAGGACCATCCCGGTAATGAAAGAATATTGCCGGATTATAAAGGAACTTGCACCAAAGGCGTGGATATTTAACTTCACCAATCCCTCCGGCCTGGTAACCCAGGCCCTTCGGAATGCCGGGTATGACAGGGTGCTGGGTATCTGTGATGCTCCCAGCGGCACAAAGATCAACATGGCGGAAGCTCTGGGGATTCCTGCCGGCGAACTAAGGGTACAGTTTGCAGGACTGAACCATCTGTCCTTTGTAACAAGTGTTTTACATAACGGGAAAGAATTACTGCCGGAGTTATTAAAGAATGATGAATTTTTAGGGAAAGTAAAAGAGTTTTCCATGTTTGAGCCGGATGTGATCCGTACCATGGGGCATCTGCCCAATGAATATTTATACTATTTCTTTTACCGGAACAAGGCAAACCAAAATGTTCAGGGCAGCCAAAAGCCACGGGGACGGGCTGTAATGGAAAACAACCTTGAAATGTTTAAAGCTCTTTCACAAATGGACCCGGAGACACAGATCGAGGAAATGCTGCAGACTTATTTACGGTTTATGTACAACAGGGAGTCTACCTACATGGTTAATGAAACCAAACAGGCATTGGCTCATAAGCCTTTTGACGGGCAGATACCCAATGCGGAAGGTTATGCGGGGGTCATGATGAATTATCTTTTGACCATGGCTACAGGAGAAGAGCGGGAAATGGTTTTATCCATTCCGGATTCAGTGGGGCACTTTGGCATGAATCCGGGAGATGTTATGGAAATCACCTGCAGAATTACAAAAGACGGCATCCTGGTGGAGGAAAGAGGGGAACTTTCTCCGGCAGCCCAGGCCATTATTCAGAGTGTAAAGGCATATGAGAATCTGACTGTGGAAGCAATTAACACAAAGTCCGTTCAAACTGCCCAGGCCGCCTTAATGGCACATCCTTTAATCGGCGATTATCCACTGGCAAAAGTGCTGGTGGAAGATATATTAAACGCACACAAAACTTATTTAGGAGAATGGAATCATTAAAAAGGAGGAATTATCATGAAAAGAATTTGGGGTTATGCAATGGCAGCTGTCATGGGGGCTTCCGCTTTAACAGGGTGCAGTTTAAGTCAGTCAGCTACCACCACAGCGGCTGCAACAGCAGCTGCAGCCGCTCAAACAACCGCAGCGGACACATCAAAGGCACCGGAAACGGCAGCAGGTCCATCCGGTAAAGTTGTTATTTACACCGGCAGCGGTCCGGAGATTACCGAACCTATTTACGCGTTGTGGAAAGAAAAATATCCTGACATTGATATTGAGGAGGTAAAGGGCGGAACCGGTGAATTACTGGCCAGGATCAGCGCGGAAAAGGATAATCCCGGCGGCGATGTGCTTTGGGGCGGTGATACATTTTTGTATCTGTCCAATCCGGATCTGTTCGAAACCTATGACTCCAAAGAAGATGCGGCTATGATCACCCAGGACCCGGACCACAAATGGCATTCCTACGTAATCATGCCTCAAACCATTTTGGTAAATACAAAGCTTTTAAAATCAGAGGCAGACTATCCAAAGACCTTAAAGGAATTAACAGATCCAAAGTGGAAAAAGGATAAAATCGCCTTGGCAGACCCTTCCAAGTCAGGGACCGGCTTGTCCCTTGTAAAGGGCATGGCCTCTTTATATGATTGGGATTATATGCAGCAGCTGCTTTTAAACACTGAGGTGTATCCAAGCTCGGATGCCATGTTTGCTGCTGTAAAAGATGCGACAAATCCGGTGGGCTTTATTAATGAGGACTTAGGTTATAAATGGGAAATGAGCGGCGAGCCTGTTAAGAACATTTATCCGGAAGATGGGGTTACATATAACGTGGAAGCAACCGGGATCATCAATGGCGCCAAAAACATGGATAATGCCAAGCTGTTTCTGGACTTTATTTTAAGCAGGGATGTACATAAAGTTTTACAGGATGTTGTAAAAAGACGTTCAGCCCGTACTGACATGGCACCGCCGGAAGGTTTAAGTGATTTAAGCTCTTATAAGCTGATTGAATCAAAATTTAATTCCAAGGATGAAGTACTGGATAACTTTGCCAAGACGCTGGATGCTGCCAGAGAATAAAAAGTAAGAGGTGACAGGTTGTATGAAACGTTTGAAAGACCCTTGGATATACCTGACTTCCCTTTTTGTTATTCTCAGCATCGTTGCAATTATTATTCCCATGTTTTGGATCTTTGCTTCCGCTGTGATGCCCAAAGAGGGCGGTGTATCTCTCATAAACTTTATTAAATTTTTTACCCAGCGAACCACGAAGAGCGCTTTTAAAAACAGTTTGATACTGACTGCAATTATTACCCCTGTCACAGCTCTGATTGGCGTTCCCATCGCGTACTTTATGGCGCGGTATAAAATCAGGAATAAAAACCTGATTATTACATTAATTACCATGGCTTCCTGTGCCCCTCCCTTTTTGGGGGCACAGGCCTGGGTGATTTTACTGAAACGATTTGGATTTTTTAACTGGCTGATCCAACTGGCAACTGGTATTGACGTACCTTTCAGCCTAAAGGGGATTCCCGGAATTGTATGGGTAAATATCTGGCCCCTTTCCGCCCTGGTGTTTCTTACCTGCTATGAAGCTTTTATCGCTCAGGATCCTGCTCATAAGGAAGCTTCTTTAAGCCTGGGCGGCAATAAAATCAATACGTTGTTTAAAATTGAATTGCCCCTGGCTCTGCCGGGAATTCTGACAGGACTGCTGATGGCAGGCCTTGGAGCTTTCTCCGACTTTGGTGCGCCTTATATGCTGGGCGGTGAGTTTCCGGTTATGCCGGTCGTCATTTACAATGAATTTGTAAGTGAGATGGGAGGCAACTTATCAAAGGCAGCTACAGCCGGTATCATTATGTTGTTTATTGCAGGTGCATTTCTGACATTGCAGCGGATTATACTGGCCGGAAAGGCGTATTCCTCTATTTCAGCAAAACGGTATGCGGAAAAAACACCGGGCAGGCTGCTTGGTTTTGCAATAACCGTTGTTATATTTCTTTACGTTATAATTTCATTTATGCCCCACATAACACTGCTGGTGTATTCTCTGTTCCGGTTTAAGAACGGAAAGCCGATTATCGATTTTGCAGCAAACGGACTGCCCATAATCAGGCTTACACTGGAAAACTATTATAACCTGTTTTCCCATTACTACCGCCCGATTTTAATGACCTTTTTCATGTGCGGTCTGGCCACTGTTTTAAATATTGTGGTGGGTGTTGGCATTGCATTTATCATTGTGCGCAAACGGTATAAGCTGTTTTCCCCTTTTTTGAATTTTTCAATTATTATTCCCTATGTGGTGCCTGGGATGACCATGGCCATCGGCTACATTGTTGTGTTCAACAAACCGCCTGTTGTTCTGACCGGCACATGGATGATTTTAGTATTGTCCTATTTTATCCGGAAGCTGCAGTTTTCCGTTAAAAACGCAGAAGCTGCCCTGTATCAGGTCCATCCTTCCCTGGAGGAAGCAGCGTTAATGGTAGGGGCCAGGCCAGGCAGGGTGTTCATTGATGTTACCCTTAAGCTCATGATGGGCGGGGTATTAAGCGGCAGTGCCCTGGCCTTTACACAGATCATGACTGAGTTCAGCACCAATATCATGCTATACAGGCCGCCGTGGGAAAACATGGTTGTGGTTATCTTTCAAAAGGCTATGTCAGCCAACACTGATTTTGGCATTGCATCCTCCATGGCTGTACTGCTGATGATTTTCGTATTTGTGCCCATGTATCTTTTAAGCAAGATGGGACGGGAAAATGTTAAGTTTCAGGAGAAAGGCTAAGGAGTGGAATTATGAATGAAAATATATCGCTGAAACCGGCATCAATAAAAATTGATCATGTGGTAAAAAAATTTGGTAAAGTAGAAGTATTAAAAGGAATTGATATTAATATTCAACCGGGAGAATTTTTTACATTATTAGGGTCCTCAGGCTGTGGAAAAACAACTCTGCTGCGTTTGATTGCCGGCTTTGAGGAGTTGACCGGCGGACATATTTCTTTTGATGGAAAGGATATTTCTTCTTTGAATCCGTGGGAACGAAACGTTGGCTTTGTATTTCAGAACTATGCTCTTTGGCCTCATATGTCTATTTATGAAAATATTGCTTACGGACTGCGGATGAGAAAGCTTCCGCAAAATGCCATTGATGAACGTGTGAGATGGGCATTGTCGGTTGGCGGCCTGGAGGGAATGGAAAAACGGCATCCCGGCCAGCTTTCAGGCGGGCAGCAGCAGCGGGTGGCAATTGTCCGGGCATTGGTGATTCAGCCCCAGGCCCTTTTGCTGGATGAGCCGCTTTCCAACCTGGATGTAAAGCTGCGCATTAAAATGCGTAAGGATATAAAGGATTTACAGCGCCAGGTAGGCATCACGGTTGTATATGTGACTCATGACCAGGAAGAAGCACTGGAAATTTCGGATCGGATTGCGGTATTTGAAAAAGGAGTTGTACAGCAAATCGGAAGGCCACAGGAGATTTATAAAAACCCGGCGAATCCGTTTGTAGCACAGTTTGTGGGCACCAGTAATTTTATAGAAGGAACTATATCAAATGACGTTTTCATCACTCATTCAGGAAAAACCTTACCCCTTAGCACCGGTAATCAGGAATCGGGAAATGTGAAGCTATGTTTTCGTCCGGAGCATGCACTTCTTGACCGCAAACAAAAAGAAGGGACTTTTCCGGTTACTATGAAAAGTGCGGCATACCGGGGCAACTGTGTAAACTGTGTGGTCGAGGCGGAACCGGGTTTGGAATTGACCGTTATTGCGGATGAGGAATTTGAAGCCGGTGAAAGGCTGTGGCTTCGCATTCAAAAGTACTCGTTTTTTAAAGTTCCCTTGAAGCCTTAAAACTTGCTTGAGGTTTATATATTTTATATAGGAGATGAGGACGTGAATAAGCTGATTGGGATTGGCCTGAATGCCGACTGGATAGACGGCGATGACAGGAAACTGCGGTATTGCCTGGAACTGGCCCGGAAATCGGGAGGAAATTGCTGTGAACTGATTATGCATTCCATGGATGTACTCCTAAACGGCAGACTGTTGGAGCCGAGGGTTTCGGCTGTAAAGCATATTTTGATGGATTATGATTTTACCTACTCCATTCATATGCCCTATAGCTTTCATTCTCTTTCCATGGGAGAGGTGGAAAGTATAGCATTTTTTAGGTCATGTATTGACTTTGCAAAAGAAATCAGGGCTCAGAATATAACTGTCCATGCCAGTCCCATAGGAGTGGAAGATGAAGACAGTCTTTTAAAGGACATTGATTATTATAAAGAAATAGCCCAGTATGCCGGAGGTATCCGGATTGGCATAGAAAATCCGTATTACTCCGGAGATATTGAAAAATTCCGGACAATGCTGGGAGTAAATCCAGAAAATTTAGCAGCACATATTAAGAGGATAGGCTGTGACAATTGTGGGATTACATTAGATTTCGGCCATGCTTATCTGTCGGCCATAAACTATGACCGGGATTATGTGTCGGATATCCGTAAGATGGCTTCTTTGGCAGTGCACCTTCATGTCCATGATAATTTCGGAAAACACGGTGAAATGAAAAATTATATGGATAATTTTTCAAAAGGAATCGGGGATTTGCATCTGCCTCCTGCCTGGGGTGAGATACCCTGGGGATCGGTGCTGCCTTTATTGGAAGGGTTTAGTGGAATTCATATTTTGGAGATGGAATTCCGGTTTTATCAATATTTTCATGCTGGCGTTAAATTTTTAAATGATGCTGCAAAAACCCAGGAAGTTAACTGTCTATAGCTTTTGAGAAATGGTTATTTACAAATAGCTGAAGATGAAAATCGCCCACATGCTTTCTTATAGAAAAATCAGAGAAAGTTTAAATCGAAAAGATTTAATGATGATATTAACATGCCGAAAATTCATCTAAAATATTAAAAACAGAATTTGAACACGTTATACTTCTAATGTTTAGGAAGTATGACGTGTTCAATTTTATTGTTTTGAAGTAAAAAGTCTTTTCCACAAATAATACATCTTTTACAAAAATAATATAAAATTAAATTTATTATTATTAAAAACATTAAAATATTACAATTATCTTTAAGATATTTCATTTATTATTGTCAAAAAATTCCATATACTTAAATAAATTTTTATATTATGACTTTGACTGTTTTTATGGAACATGTACATTCCTTTTAAGAGGAAGAAAATCAGGAAAATCATTCATATAATTACTTTAATAAAAAGGAGGAATTTTGTGTGAAGCAAAAGATTAGGAACAAATGGAAGCGAGTGACAAGCATGTGTCTTGCAATGCAGATGATCATTACAGTTCCAGCTGCCGGACAGACGTTACCCAAAATATCCGGATCAGAAATATTAAACACAGGGCATTACGCTGCGGCCATTAATCCTACAGTGGGAGGGGGGAGTCTGTCACTATCAAAAAACAGCGATACGGCTTCGGCATGGAACACCATGGATGAAGCACTGATACCTGGAACAACCATGTTCTGGGAGGGGGAAAACCATTTTCGAGGGGCCGAAATCGCAACAGAAATGTCAATGAAGTCGCTTTCAGAAACCTACGGTGTGCAAGGAGTGAAGCTGGGGAATGAGGTTCATGGAGTAAAGTCATGGTTTTTATTTGGCAGCGAAATCCTTTGTGCAGGAGCAGGCCTCCAGGCACAAACAGAAAATAGCGGGCAGATCATAACCATTGTAGATAACATTCCGGTTACAAAGGATACAAAGCTGGCATTGACAAATCCCAGCAACGGATACCGGAATGTACTGACAGCAAGTGCAAACCAGGGAGTGTGGAGCTCCCTCATCAATACTCCGACCAAAGGAGTCCATACCCAGAGAAACTGGCTCAGCGCATCTGCTTTATCTGATAATAAGCTGGAATGGTCCTATGTATTTGGAGATGGAGAGACTGGATCCCATCTTTCTGCCTCTAACGTATATTATCGGTTGAACACAAAAGAGTCTGATAAGGCCCGGTTAGCCGAATTTTTTATTGCGCCAGGGGAGACCTACCAGTATACCATGGTCGCGGGTAAGACCACCTCCGATTATTCCAATTCAAGTCTGTACAGAACAGATGCAAGGCTGCTCATGAATACACCGCAGATACAGGCCGCCTCCAGCACCGGAGAGGGGATTGTATCTGTAAACAAGTGGTCCTCCGGCAGCATCAGGCTGGATAATCAGGTAGTGCCATTGACAATGAATGAATGTATGGCACTTACTGTAAAAAAGGATCCTTCTACCGGCAACATAACCTTAAATATAGCAAAACCCGACAGCCAGAACGATGGTTATCCGGAGGTAACATTGGAAACCCGTGGAACAAGAATATTAACAAACTCAAACCCAACGGCATTAGCAGAATCTGCTTTTAACTCCCAGATTTCCCTTAAATTTGATGCTTCCAAAATGGGAACAGAACCTGTGGTCCTGACGATTGAAGGAAAGGCTGCGGAAACAGTAACTGGAGATGCGATTGTTTTGGTAAGAGGAGAAGAAGGCAGGATCGAGAAACCGGATGAATTGTCCGGCAGCATACAGTGGGAAGTTAAAATTCCCAAAGGTGACGGGAACTATGTACGCAATGCAGGAAGCAGTAAAATTAAGAGAGAACTGCTGGAAGGCGAAACGGATGGAACCAGAAAAGCCGGAGATACTGATGGAAGCCACATTGCTTCTGTCAGAAAGCTTTCCGATGAAGGTGCACTGCTGACGGCAAATGAAAAAGGAGTCGTCACAGTATTGGCCACTGATGAAGGCGGAAAACAAAAAAAGTGGAACGTCACAGTCCTTTATGAAGATCCGGCAAATCTGCCTCAGGCAGAACCGGAAGATTACGAGATTATCCGCAAACGCTGGAAGGATTCCCTCATTGGAAATGACTTAACTGAACTTGATGGGGGCAGTGAGATCCTTGACGACATTCAAGCTCAGGCAAAATCTGCCTGGGAAGCATACGATTATAAAGGACAGAACTCCTGTGACAAAATCCCCTGGCCGCAGGATGAAGGAGCTGCCGGCAACCCGGACATTCCTTTTGAGGATGATGCGGTAGAGTTTCGTCCGGCCTTTAAAAAGGTGCTGGCAATGGCAAAGGCATATGCAGCCAAGGGTAACCTTTACTATCAAAATGATGAGCTGTTAAAGGATATGAAGCAGATCCTGAATTACCTGTGTTCCCGCTGTTACTCATCAAAAACCCAAACAGATAACTGGTGGACATGGGAAATCGGCGTTCCCAAAGACTTAATTCCCATATTAGTCCTTTTATATGACCAGCTGACAGAGGAAGAAATCAGCCTTTATACCGAGGGACTATATTTCTTTCAGCCGGATCCTTATCATGAAGGCATCATTGGAACCGGAAGCACCCATGCCCAGGGATACCGGACGGCCCAGGGAGCTAATATTATTGACTGTTCAAGGATCGCCTTAGGGCTGGGAATTCTCAGAGAAGATAATGAGCTTGTTTACCTGGCTCAAAAAGCTTCTTCAGAGACCTTTATCATTCAGAGCCTGAAAGACAGTACCAAGATAGCAGATCAGGGCTATATCAGCGGTTTTTATGCAGACGGTTCTTATCTGGACCATTCTCATGTGCCATATTTAGGATCCTACGGTATTGAGTTTCTTAAAGGCGGAGCAGGTATGCCGCCGCTATTTGCCGGAACACCATGGGAATATCCAAGAGAAGTGCAGGAAAATCTGGAATTCTATTTAAAAGAAGGATTTTTGAATGGAATGTATGACGGTCTGATGCTGGATTCCCTGAAAGGACGTTCTGTATCCAGACCAGCCGGCAGTAACCGGGATTCAGGAAGAGAAGCAATGATTCTCATGATCCAGCTTATGGATTCCGTTTCCATTGAGGTACAGGATGAATTAAAAAGTTCATTAAAAGCCTGGATGGAAATTGATCCCGGATTTATAGAAACCTTAAGCGGAGCAGAGTATATAATGATAAAGGCAAAGGCCCTGGACATTCTGGAGGATGATTCCATCACGACCTCCATTGCTTCGATACATAAAAACCTGCCTCTCATGGACCGGGCGATTCACCGTACCGATAAGTTTCTCATGGCACTGTCCATGTATTCAGAACGTATTCAGAATACTGAAATCATGAACCATGAAAACCGCTATGGCTGGCATCAGGGAAGCGGTATGACCTACTTATACAATCAGGACACCATGCAGTATACTGAAAATTTCTGGAATACTGTGAATCCCCTACGTCTGGCGGGAACGACCCTTGTTTCTAAGAATATCGGCAATGGTCAGCCGGACAGTTCAAGCTTTGCCCAGGGCGGCGATTTCCGTTCAAGAGAATCCTGGGTCGGAGGCACCACCATAGAAAATGACGGAATTAACGGAATGTCCTTAACCGGCGAGGTACGGGTCAAGGAGGGAGAGGGTTCTCCTGCTGTGACTTATTCTCCTCATCTGTCAGGTAAAAAATCCTGGTTTATGCTTGGAGAACAGATCGTATGCCTTGGCGCCGGTATTACAAATTCCGGTGAAGAATATCCGGTGGAAAGCATTATTGAAAACAGGCGTCTGAGGCAGGAGGGTGATAATGCTCTGATCATCAACGGAGAGAAAAAAGATCTTATGACAGAGTCCGCATCTTTAGAAGATATTGTAGAAGGAAAAGTAGATGTGTCAGGAACAACGCTTTCTGATGTTTCATGGGCTCATTTGGAGGGAAATACGGCTGGAAGTGATATCGGTTATTATTTCCCCTCCGGTTCTCAAACCATATCGGTAAGAAAGGCAAGGAATGCCGGAGACTGGTCGCTGGTGGGAACATCAAATGGAAAAGCGGAAGAGAACTATCTGGAAATGTGGTTTGACCACGGAAAAAATCCTGAAAATGCTGCCTATGAGTATGTTCTTCTCCCAGGTATGACCTCAGAAGAAACCCAGGAGTACTCCAGAGAACCACAAATCACGGTACTGACCAACACTCCTCAAATGCAGGCTGTTTACAGCAGAGCCGAAAATATACTTGGAGCTAATATCTGGACAGATTCTGCTGCGAAAATTGGAGACTTATCCATCAAGGGCGCTGCCTCTTTGATGGCAAAAGAAGATGAGAATGGAATTCTGACTGTTTCTGTCTCTGACCCAACGATGAAAAATATAGGGACTATTGTGGTGGAAATCAAAAAACCAGTAACGGAAATCCTTTCATCAGATGAAAACGTAACAGCAGAACTGACAGAATATGGAGCAAAACTTACTATTCAGGCAAAAGGGACGAACGGTTCCAGCTCTTATGCAACAATGCAGCTGGCTGCTTCCCTGTATCCTCAGGCAGTTACCCTTGCTCCCGGGCAAAGCATGTCCTTTGCAGTCAATGATTATTCCAATGACGTAGGGAATATTTCCTGGAAAGTCGAAGGAGACAAACCACTGGAATCAGGTACCGGCATTGATGGGGAAGGCTGCCTTGAGATTGACGATTACGAAGAAAACACCCGGTTAAAGGTAACTGCTGAACTGGAAAATGGGACAGCTTTTCAGGCCTTTGTCTCTTTAGGCGGAAAATCGGAGACAGAATTGCCGAAGAACATTCAAAAAGTCCAGTCCCTTATTGAAAATGCGGTATCAGAAGCATTAAGCAACGATGATTACAGCAATTACAAGGTACAAAAGGCCATCAGGTCGGCAGTTAATGCATTGACCGCCGTTTCCAATGAGGAATTGGCAAAGTATATGATGAATCAGCTAATCACATTGGAAGAGCTGTATAAGGCCGCCATGGCCGCAAATGACTGTATGATAGACAGCATGGTGGATACCACTGAGACTGGAATGACTGGCATTGAAATTGCAGGAGCGGCGTTAAGCATACCCATTAAAATCACGGAAAGCAGTGCAAGTCCTTCCAATGCAATCAGAGCGACTGCCTCTGATGCAGCCAAAGCCTCTCCCTCATCCGCTTTCAGGATCTTTGCAGATGAGGATGATGATCAGGAAGTCCGTTTGGCAGTTATGTCAGTCATAGACAGCAGTGTATCGGAAACAGAAGAAGAATATCGTAAATCTTTCGAGCTTCAGCTGCAGCTGGAGGATAAGCATGGAACCAGAAGGCCACTTTCCTTAACCGCTCCGGTGAAAGTGTGGATGGACATTCCTGAGCAGGGAAATAACTGGAATTCAATAATTGCAATTTTTAATGGGTCGGATGGAAAACAGAGGCAATTACCAATATATCAGGATCATGGAAGGAATAAAATTTCCTTTGTGATGACGGATAACGGAACGGTGACATTAATCATAACAGGAAGCAATGGAGGGGAAGAAGAGCGCTTCCAGGTGTCAACAGATGAAAGCCTTGAGGGCGGCAGAATCACTGCAAATATCTCAGAAGGAAAAAAGGGAACAAAAGTGATGGTAAGAGCAGTTCCTGATATTGGATACCGATTGAGACATCTATCTGTTAATGGAAAGAATGTGTCTCCGGATAAAACCGGCAAATATGAGTTCCTGCTTCAGCAAGATACATATATTACCGGTGAATTCCGGAAAATAAGCCTGAATGAAGAGGGAAGCTCTGATTCGGCCGCAGAAGTCTCCGGCTGGAAAAAAGCAAACGGAAAGTGGTACTATTTCAATGATAAAGGCGTTAAGATGACCGGCTGGCTTTTCGACAATGGGAAATGGTTCCGGTTGGGGTCAGATGGTGCCATGGAGACTGGCTGGATCTATGATCAAATGGATGGATGCTGGTATTATCTGGATTCTTCCGGGAAGATGGCCGAAGGCTGGATCTGTATTGATGAAAAATGGTATTATTTCACCCCGCAGGCCGAAGGTTCATCCGGTTGGACGCTGAATGAGGGAAAATGGGAATATAAAAAACCAGAAGGTCACTCCCGTTCCCGTGGATCATTATACATGAACGCCATGACTCCAGATGGCAGGCAAGTTGACAGCAATGGGGTATGGATTCAATAAGCATTAGGATCTTAATCTTTTATCAGGTCAATGTAAATAATGGCTGCTTCGCCAACAGGTGTTGGCTGAAGCGGCCATTATTTCTTTCTCATATTACTCCCATACATCTAACTCTCTATTCTTAAAAAAGTACTTTTTGTCTTTCTCCACAATTTCTCTGACAACCCGGCATGGCACACCTAAAGCAACTACATTGGAAGGAATATCATCCGTTACAACGCTTCCTGCTCCTATTACCGAATTCTTCACATAACGTTCACGATCCCAAATTTGTAATATATTCCACCTTATGTTATGATGGTATTTGTAAATAATAGAAGCGGGGAAGTATAAAGCATTATATTTTACTGTTTTGAAGTATTAGGCACTTATCAGGTACTTTGCTATAGCATCAGGTCCCAGGTGTTTGAGCAGCATAAAGCGATCATAGATTACACGGTCAAATGAATAAAAAAAGGCAAGAGATTGCATTTCATATTGCTACATAAAATATGTGAAGTATAATTTTGAACAGCTTATGCTCCACAATCCATAGATAAAATAATAAATTTTTATATTGATTTGCATCATATAAGCAGCAATATTTCATTTGACAATCAGCAAATCCTTAAAAAGTAATTTTAAATAAGTTGTACATAATAGGAGGCAAATAACATGATTCAGTGCAATTATGAAAGAATGGAAGAAAAGATTAAAACTTTCAGCCGGTTTGGTGATACAGGAAAAGGCGGAATTACCAGATTTTCTTTATCAGATGAAGCCTTAGCCGCAAGAAAAGAATTCGTAAAGCGCATGGAGGCTATCGGTGCCTCCATCGCAACAGACGATATGGCAAATATATATGCAACCTTTGCCGGAACAGAAGATTTGCCTGCCATTGTCTCAGGCTCTCATATGGATTCCGTACGGCAAGGCGGAAATTATGACGGGATTCTGGGAGTCTTAACAGCAATGGAAGTGGCAGAAACCATAGTAAAAGAAAAAGTACCTCACAGGCATCCGATTACGGTTATTGTATGGACCAACGAAGAAGGTGCCAGATTTGAACCGGCAATGATGTCTTCCGGTGTCATTTGTGGAAAATTCAATAAGGATACCATGCTGACTTCACAGGCAAAAGATATTCCAGGGTATACTTTTGGAGAGGCTTTGGAAAAAAGCGGCTTTAAAGGAAAGGAAGAAAACCGGCTGGATCCGTCTAAAACAAAAGCTTTAGTGGAACTTCATATTGAACAGGGCCCGGTACTGGAAGCAGAAGGTGTTGATATTGGAGTAGTAGAAGGTGTCTGCGGCATGATCAATTATGAATTTACTTTTACCGGGCAGGCCGGCCACGCAGGAACAACACCTATGAAATACCGTAAGGATGCTCTATATGCTGCAGTAAAAACCATTCAATATCTCCATGATGAGCTGGACCAGTTAGATGGCAAATTGGTTTATACCACAGGAAAAATATCTGCCCATCCGAATATTCACACCATAATACCTGATGAAGTAAAATTTACCCTGGATGCGAGGCACCAGGATCCTGATGTGATCAAGCAGGTAGTTGCAGTTATTAAAAATATTCCAGGCGTTGTAGAACAATGCAAAGTGAACTATGAAGAAGCATGGTCACGTAATACCGTAAGCTTTACTACCGAACTGGTTGATTATGTGGAAATCAGTGCACAGGAACTCGGCTGCTCCAATCGGAGAATATACAGCGGTCCTGGTCATGATGCCCAGTTTACTATAGATCTGGTCCCAACTACCATGATTTTTGTACCGAGTGTAGGAGGGCATAGCCATTGTGAGATTGAATATACTCCGGTGGAAAACTGTTTAAAAGGAGCTAATGTACTTTTAAATACAATTTTGCATATTGATAAGAATTAAACAATAATATGGCTCAAAAAAATCAGAATAATGATTATAAAATAGCCGTAAATGAGCAGGAGAGTGGGGGAGTGAAATTCATCTTTATTTGATGGTCAGGGCTTAATCTGAAGTGAATAGGGGGTACAATTAAAGATAAGACACTGGAAGAATAGCAAGAGGAGCGGTGTTGAGAGACTAATTTTAAAATACAAATACAGACGGCAGAAGCAACTGTTCATATACATCTTAGAATTGCAAACGCTCAATTATTATGGTAGAATATAGAAAAAATCCAGAAGAAAGAAGGAATATCAATTATGGATAAAGAAGTATTAAATTATGCTGTTGAAAAAACACACGAATTAATAAATGCTCCGTCATGCAGCAGCGAAGCAAAATCAGCAGCTCAGACTTGGTTAGATGCAATTGGAACTGAAAAGGAAACCGAAGAAACCCAAAAATATATTGATGAGCTGGAGGCAGATATTATGCCGATTGACGGTTTAATCGGTTTTGCAGAATCTGATGCTGGAATTCATGTTTTTGGAGCAGACACTGCTAAGCATATCACAGCACATGCAAAGGAAATAAAGTCTGCCGGAGCAAAATATTGTGATTGTCCGGCTTGCGCAGCTGTAGAAGCTATTATTGATAAGAAAGATATGCTTCTTAAATAAATAAGAAAAGAAGATTAACAACCAGAGCGCATTACAGGGCATCAGTCAGAAATGATTGGTGCCTTTTCTTTATTGAACCCGATGTTATCTATAAGGGTGGTTTTAAAAGATGCCATGTAAATTCAATTATGTCTGAGTCTTAATTGGCTCTGAAAACATAATTATAGTTTTTGACTTATTATTTATCACTAAATACTAATATATGGAATTATGGTGCTATATTTTTGAATATAAATTTGATATAATAAACACATATTAAAAGGTATAAAATGGATATCTAATTGAAAATTCTATATCCATTTTGCGAAACAACCAGAAGTAAAAGGGGAACTTCAATTAGAAACGCAGACATTTATATGAAATATAAAGAGGGTATATCTACAAAAGTTCTTTCTGAAATATATTATTTATCTCTCAAAAGTATACAGAAAATTACTTTTGAAATGAAAAAAGGCAACGAATAACAAAATGCGTCATAAAGCATAAGCTTAAGTGGCGCATTTTTGATTCTGAAAATGTTGTAGGTTGAACCATCGAGATGTCTAGTAATATCATATGGATGGAAGTTTAAGAAAGTGGTGAAGCTAATGGTAAAATAGCTAAATGATTCTCTAAATACTCTAAGCATATTATATGACAAAATTATATATTAAAAGGGGGTTCCAAAATGTGTACAAGTTTTGCAGTATACAGTCAAGAAAAAGCTATTTATGGTATGAATTTCGATGCTGATGATATTGATTTAAAACTTAAAGTCACTAGTTATAATGATATAAACTTATTTTACTTCTCAGGCTTATTAGATAACAAATACAGGGATATCGCTGGTTTTAATAGTAAGGGTCTTTTTATCTGTACTCAAGCAGTAGAATATAGTCCAGGTTTTAAATCTAGTTGTAACGAAAATGATTGGTTTGCTTTTGATATTTTTGATGAGGCGCTAAAGAAAACAAAAAAAACATCTGAATTTTTTGAAATTCTTAATAAAAGAGTAATCTCGTATCCTAGAAATCCATTATTCCCAGATTTAGGGCTACATACTATTATCGCTGATAAAACTGGTGATGCATTTATTCTGGAAGAAGGAAATGATACAAATATAATAAGTCCTAGTCACAATAATTTTATTATTATGACTAATTTTCCAAATGGGGATTTTAAGGAATCAAATTATCATAAAGTATATGGTAGAGGTGCTGATAGATATATTTGTGCTCATGAATATATTCATAATAATATTCATAGCTTTGGAATAAATGAAGCCTTTGAAGTTTTAAGTAAAACTAGTCAGGAGGATACTCTGTGTTCAATAGTATATGAACCATTAAAAAATGAAATTTATATTAGTTTTAAAAAAGATTTAAGCAAAAAATGGAAAATTTCTATTATCGAGAAAACAATCCAATCATTGGATGGATTTTTAAGCAATAATAAAATTCAAATTACAAATGAAGAAATATTTGTGAAGGATCTTATTAGCTTATATAAGTGAAAACCATTTAAATAGAGAAGATCAATTGGTAAGACAGACTTTTTTAGGGTATTCAAGAAAGCGTAGGAAATAGCCGTCCATGGCAATTTCTGAATAACAGGGCATGGTTTAATGAGTAATCCTCTATTTTATCGAAATGGTTATAAAGGCAAATAGGTAAACAGTCGTTACGGAAGTATGACGATTGACGTCCCTCAGGATCGTAAGTCTACGTTTGAACCACAAGTAGTAAAAAAACGTCAGAAAGATATATCTGATATTGACCAGAAAATTATTTCTATGTATGCAGAAGGAATGACCACCAGACAGATAACAGAGACTCTTGAAGAGTGTGACAACAAAATCAGTGGAAGAGGAGCCGAGAAACATTTCCGCAAGCTGAGCCAACAAATCAATGGGAAAGGAGAGGAAACCAAGCCGATCCGAGAACCAGGAGAACAAATCATCATGATTCCAGACCACGATTAATCGTATTAGTTACAGATGGAATAGAACTAAAAGGCGAGATACTAAAAAGCCCTTGGTTGAATGGCTTCATTGTAAGAATCATATACAGCCTGATGTCAGTGCCCAGGTCAGCTAAAGAAGAAACCAGCACAGACAATATCAATCAAAAAGAAAGTAGCAGCGACAAACAACAACGTTTAAATTTCATGAGGACCCCAAAACTACAGGGGAAATTGGATTTGACACAGAAACGCAGAAATGGTAAGATTAATACAGACAGTTTAAACTATTCGCGAAAGTCTAGTTTAACGAATAGTTGGCAAAGAAAACATGAATACTGTTATTTGATTTTTAATATTATCACATAAGGAAATTTATCACTTATACTCAATTTGTGTTTTTCTTATCTTACGTTATGCTATGCATGTTTCATATTGTGATCTGCACCTGGGATCTTACTTTCTCTGTACCAGACTCTGACACAAACATGTGCCATACTAAGTCCGGAAAAGTGATCTCAAATGACCGGACTTTTAGTAAGGTCATTAATCAAATATAAAAAGAAATGAGGTCGAATTATGAGTGCTCCTCTCTCCTATCATCAGCAAAAAGATATTGAAAATGTTAAGCACCTGCGCCAGCTGGTAAAAGAACTTCCTCGCTTTTGCGGAGACTTCTTCCGAGGGATTGAACCTCGCACCTCCTCCCGCACCAGGATCGCTTATGCTTATGATCTAAGGGTATTTTTTGACTTTCTGGTTAAGGAGAACCCCGTTATCAGCAAGCTCCATGTTCAGGATATCACGTTAGAACACCTGGATTCCCTTCGGGTCGTGGATATAGAAGAATATATGGAGTATTTAAAATATCGTTTTAATGATAAGAATCAGGAAGTAACCAACAAAGAGCGGGGAATTATGCGGAAAATCTCTTCCTTGAAAAGCTTCTATAATTATTATTTCCGGAATGAACGACTTCAAACAAATCCCGCTGCTCTGGTGCAGCTTCCAAAGCTTCATGAAAAGGATATTATCCGGCTGGATATTGACGAGGTTGCTCTTTTGCTTGATGAAGTGGAAAGTGGAGAAGCTTTAACTGAGAAACAAAAGGCTTATCACGCAAAAACCAAGATCCGTGATTTGGCACTTTTAACTCTTATGTTGGGAACTGGAATCCGTGTATCGGAATGTGTTGGAGTGGATATTGATGACATTGACTTAAAAAATGGTGGGATCCGAATCCACAGAAAGGGAGGAAAGGAAGTCACGGTATATTTTGGCTCTGAAGTGGAAGATGCCCTTTTGGATTACTTGGAAGAACGAAGTCTGGTAATTCCTGAAGACGGCCATGAAAAGGCCCTCTTTCTATCTCTTCAAAAAAAACGTATTGCAGTCCGCAGCGTTGAAAATCTGGTAAAGAAATACTCCAGACTCGTAACTCCGTTAAAAAAGATTACCCCCCATAAACTGCGCAGCACCTATGGAACAAGCCTGTACAAAGAAACAGGTGACATCTATCTGGTTGCAGATGTTTTAGGACACTCTGACGTCAACACCACAAAGAAACACTATGCTGCTTTGGAGGATGAACGTCGCCGCAGCGCCCGAAACAAGGTGAAATTACGGGAAATTTAAGTATCCCTGGCGGATTCCTTTTTGTCTTTTGGGGAACTTTGAAGGCTTTGGCGAATGGTCTGCGAGCATGTGTCTTATGTAAGAGGACATGACACATGTACGTAAGGACCTGATATAAATATAATGGGAAGTTGCTATCTATCTTTTTGATTTTTTTGTTATAAAAAAAGAAAGCATCTAATATCTAAATTAGAGCTTTCTTTTTTCACCTTTATCATCAGGCTCTTATAATATTTTCATACGAAAAGTAAATGCCGTTATTCCTCTTAGCTTTCGGCCTCTTCTTCACCTTCAACTGCTTCACGTATCTTAGAGCCAACAACTGTTATCATTTTTTGTGCCGGATCAATAGTTGAGGTAAGTCCTTCCGGAAGTTTAATATCACTAAATTGAATACTTTCACCAGCCTCCATATTAGAAACATCAATTACTATTTCATCGGGAATATCCTGAGGTAAGCCCTCCAGTAAAATTGAATCTATGGTACTGTTAATCAACAATCGTTTTGACTCAAGAAGTTCTGCTCCGGTAATTTTTATAGCCACTTCTTGTTTGATTTTTTCCGAAAAAGATACCATTTGAAAATCCAAATGAGAGATTTCGTTTTTAACAGGTTCAATGTGTATTTCTTTTGCCATTACGGTATAACTCTGGCCATCAGGAACAACCAGTTTAAAAATGCCATTCCGGCCAAACTCTTTCATTGATCTTCTAAATACATCTTTCTTAACAGCTATTGAGATTGAATCAACACCTTTACCAGCTATGTTTCCCAGTAAATATCCTTCTCTTTTTAACTGATTATTGTCACCCTTTCTGGTACTTTTTCTTAACTCAACGTTCATAACTCCAGTATTTTCCATAGTTATAAGCCTCCTTGATTTATAATTATATTATGGCAATCATCTAAAATCTTATGATTCAATGATGAAAACCTGTTACCTAAATTTCAATGTGATTTAACATAACAAAACACAAATTGTCAAAAGAAAATATACGTATCAAAGCAAAAGTATTTTAAATAAGTTATACTAGAATTAATTTTGAATTTATTTCTTTAATACAAACTTATTTTATTTATTATTTAATAAATCACATAGAGTTTAAAATAGCATATAATTAATATTATAGTATAAATCTGACAATTGTCAAGTTTTTGATTTGTATGACAGAAATTTCTCCTATAGAAACTTATAAGGTTCCGGAACAAAAAAATATTATCTTACTGATAATCCAGTAATCGTAAAGGAAATTACAGGTGTAGATTATTTTTTACCATTAACTCCAATTGCTCTTGCGGTAAAAAGAATACCTTCTGATACATATTTGATTCAACCTCTTTCCGTAATTACAGAACATATGGTAGAATGCGTGAACCAGTATTTGAAAATGGCGGAGTTTTTTATGATAGTACTTATGGTCTACCATATAATTCCGGTCACGGATACGGGCATGATATTTGCCGTGGCAGGTTGACCATTTGATTAAAATGGACTTTATCGACCCTCACTCCTCCTTCTTTAGGATCAATTTTTGAACCTTATTCTATCTTTATCTGTAGGAATGCCGTTAAACACTTTATGCCATTCTCCATCAAGAAATAATTCATATTGCTCAAAAGCACAGGGCAGTCCATTTGCCGAACGTATGTCGCTGCTATCCATAAGCTGAAAATGTAAATGAGGTGAAAAAGAGTTGCCTGAATGACCTACTCTACCAATAACATCGCCTTTTTTCACTCTTTGCCCATCCATAACCATTAGAGATCCTTTTTGAAGATGGACAAATCCAGCATATATATTCTCTTCACATTTCATAATGATATAATTGCCGGCAAGGGACTGAATATTGTCTTTTTGGGGGTTAAAGGTATGCGCACTCTTTATTGCAACAACCATATCTGCAAATAAATGTGCTTTGGCTCTTTCCTTATAACCATCTTTGGCGTGAACAATTATCCCATCACAGGGCGCATATACTTCTTGTCCCCAACAATAACATTTGTTTAAAGAAACTCCAAAAATAAGATACTGGAACCAGTGAATACGATAGCTTGGCCAACCTTTTCTTTTCCAGTCTACTTGCAAAAAATCATAAGCATACCTTGTTCCTAATCGGTCTGTCCCATGGCTGGGAATTCTTCTTCCAGGAGTATTAGGAGAAAGCCACTCTCCCCTCAAAGGAAATTCTACGATTATAGGTTTACCTGCTTCCATCATTCCACACCTCCTAGCTGTTGATACTATTTTCTGCTTTAACATTAGGATTTTGATATCGTGTACACCAATTCTTATATTTTGTTCAGAGCATACCTTGGCACACAAACTACGACCTATACAATTAGATGTAGTTTTAAATCCTTCTTGCCCCTGTCAATCCTACCTATTTCTTGCTTGGCTTATAGAATATTTTTCTAAGTTCCTCAAAATATCCATCAAGTTTTCCAATAATGAGTTCATTATTTAATGCCGAAGATTCTGTATTTCTAATATCATCTAATATCTCATTAGTAAATCCGACATTGGCCCAAAGAATAAACTGTTTGCACTTTTCAACATCCAACCCTACTCTAAATCTGGACTCATCAATCATTTCAAATATGTGAGTACAACATGAAGGTTGCTTTTTAAGGGCTCTTTTTTCAAGTTCTTTGTTTACTTCATCAGAGTTAACTGCAGCAGAAAGTTTGTTAAACTCAAGAACCCACGGATATTGTTTCAGTAATTCAATTTGAAGAATATATGATTGACGTAGCCTGTTAAAAATATCCTTTTCAGTGAAATCTATTTTCATATAATATTCTTTATCAAGAAGATCAGCAAAATAGTCGTATACGCACAGAAAAAGTTCCTGTTTATTCTTCACATAATGAAACATCAAAGCTTTAGACATCCCTGCTTCTTTTGCAATTACATTTGTAGATGCGTCATTATATCCTTTAAGTGTAAATTCTTTTAGTGCGGCATTTAAGATGGCATTAAGCCTTAGAGGTTCTAACTCTAATAATTTTATAATCATAAATAATTATCCTTCCCCTCGTTTACCTGTTAGGTTAATTCCATTATACTCTTGTTTACCTAAAAGGTCAACGAGATTTTCAGCGTATCTGCCTTATTCTCCCATCAATAAATTCCCTCTCTTGTGTTCTTGGTTGTATAATGGTTAACTGCTATGAGAACAGGATAAACAAAAAAACAAGCGTATCAATCACTTGGAACAATACGCTTGTTTGACGATAAAATCTTCTTAAAACCCATGCAAAGATTCTTTTGGCTTCAGAAGTCTTATCAGCACTCTATTATAACCTAAGATTCAATCTGACAGATGATAACAATCATGAAAGGGTATGCATATACTCTTCCGCATGATCCCAATTAACCACAAACGAAGTTCCCTTTTTGCAGAATACGGAACATGAAGGATTATCAGTATCCTCATTAGGATTATATTGAAAGTGGTTAAGAACCTCATCTTCATTGTGACATCTATCGTAATGAGAAAATACCATAGAAATACTTCCTTTCCCTCCTGTCATGATCATCAGCTCTTCTCCATAATTCATAAAAGAAGCAACAGGAGCCAGGCCCTTAATCACCGTTCTTCCTCTTCCATCCGGAACCGGCGCTTCAAACCGGCCGGAATATTTTGTGATGTCATTTAAAACCCTTCCCGTTAAGGAATCAGAAACCGATATAGTAAAGCTGTAATAAGGTTCCAAAAGAAGGTTTTTGCCCTTCATCAGACCCTGACGTATTGCCCGGTATACCGCCTCCCGGAAATCACCGCCTTCCGTGTGCTTGATATGAGAAAGTCCATCAACCAGGATGATTTTAACGTCCGTCAGTTCAGACCCGGTTAAAACTCCTTTATGAATAGTCTCAAAAACATGAGTACGTATCAGATTTTGATAATTAATCCCAAGTCTGTCTACATGACATTGACTCTCAAATGAAACTCCCTTCCCTCTCTCACCTGGTTCTATCCTCAATGCAACTTCCGCATAATGGCGGAGAGGTTCAAAATGCCCATATCCTGTAACCGGCTCTGCTACGGTTTCCATATATATGATTTCAGGCTGTCCAAAGGATATTGATATTTGAAACCTTTCTAAAACAACCTGCTCCAGAACCTCAAGTTGAATTTTCCCCATGATATTTACTTTTAACTGCTTCAAAGATTCTTCCCATACTACACTTAACGCGGGTTCTTCCTCTTCCAAAACGTGAAAAATCTGCAGGATTGTCCTGTCAGGAACCTCAGGCGGATATAAGACCTTTGCCTGAAGGGTGGGTTGAAGCACCGGGAAGATCATTTCATGGCATTCTCCAAGCCCCTGGCCCGCCCTTGTTGCCCGCGGTCCGGTGATGGCCACCACATCTCCTGCAGAAGCTTCCTGAATGGAAGAAAAGCGTTCTCCTTGAAAAATCCGTATCTGATGGACCTTCTCTTCCTCAGACAGAGAATCCCGAACCCGTAGAAAGCCTCTTAATATCTTCAAATATGTCATTCGCTCCCCATGTCCATCATAACGAATCTTAAATACCCTCCCGCTAAAAGGTGCTGATGTTGGATAGGAAGCCTCTGTTAAATAATAAAAAGCATTGAGAAACTGTTCTATTCCCTCTCCGTTTAAAGCACAGCCGCCAAAGCAGGGGAATAATCTCCGATTCTTAATCTGAGAAATTATAGCAGGCCTTAGCTCCTCAAGGGTAATGGTTCCATCCAGCCATTTCTCAAGGAATTCCTCCTCCCATTCAGATACATTCTCAATCAGATCATCTGTTAAAGTGCCTTCTATCCCCTTCTCAAGGTGCATGTTTTGAAAATCCAGGATGTTATCGGAAAATCGTTCCCGAACTTCCCATAAAACCCGTTCATAAGATGCTGAAACCACGTCAAGCTTATTAATAAATAAAAATACGGGGATATTATAACGCTCCAGAAGGCTCCAGATAGACTCCGTATGGCCTTGAATGCCATCCGTCCCGTTAATGACCAGAACTGCATAGTCCATTACCTCCAGGGCACGTTCCATTTCAGCTGAAAAATCCGTGTGACCGGGTGTATCGATCAGATAATATGTATCATCGTCATGAACAAAGCAGGCCATATCTGAAAATATGGTTATCCCTCTTGCCCGTTCAATATCATTATGATCCATATATGCATTTTTTGCATCTACGCGGCCCAAGGTCCTGATTACCCGTTCTCGATATAAAACCTGTTCTGAAAAGGTGGTTTTTCCGGCATCCACATGGGCCAGAATTCCGAAAGTTATCTTCATAATTATATTGAGTCCTTTGATTATAAGAATCATTCTGAGATTAAAAACGTCTCTTAAACAGACGGCGCTTCTATTATTCTAAGATATATCCTCAATAAAATCAACAAAATCTATAAAATCCTGTTCATCTCTCTCCTGAATCAGAATCAGGAGCAAAATACATAACGGTCAGATACTGTCCGCTATGAATGGTATCTTCCTTTAATCCGTTCATGTTCTTTAATTCCTTCACATATTGGGCAGTAGTCATCCCGCTGTTCTCTAAATAAGATCCGGCAATGGTCCATAAGCTGTCCCCCTTTTGAATCTCTATGCTGGTGTAATATTTCTCCATCGCCGGCGCTTCCGTCTCTCCGGCGAGGGCATTCATTATGGAATGACCAAAAAAATGGGAACCCAGAAAAACAATCAGTGACAATGCAATCAATTGCTTTATCATATGCATACCTCCTTTAAAACAATTCACGGCAGAACATCTGTTCTTTTTATGTTCTTATCATACCATTGCGAACATATGTTTGTCAATTGGTTTTGCACTTTTTCGAACAAAGGTTTGCATTTTCATCGAACATATGTTACTATAGTCTTAATTAATAAGGATTGAGGAGGCCGTGTCATGGCGCAAGAGAGAATTACCCCAAAGCAGCAGGAAATTTTAGAATATATAAAAGAGACGATTTTAAAGAAGGGCTATCCGCCGGCAGTCAGGGAGATCTGCGAAGCTGTCTGTTTGAAATCAACTTCATCCGTCCACTCCCACCTGGAGACTCTTGAGGAAAAGGGATACATAAGAAGAGATCCCACCAAACCCAGGACCATTGAGATCATTGATGACTGCTTTCAGCTGACACGCCGGGAGGTTGTAAATGTACCGCTTCTGGGAACTGTAGCAGCCGGACAGCCTCTATATGCAGAAGAAAACATTGAAAATTATTATCCCATACCGTCTGACCTTCTTCCAAACGCAGAGACCTTTATGTTAAAGGTTAAGGGAAACAGCATGATCAATGCAGGTATTCTGGAGGGCGATCAGATTATCGTTGAACATTGTCCAACCGCCCATAACGGAGAAATTGTCGTGGCATTGGTTGAAGATTCTGCGACTGTGAAGCGTTTTTTTAAAGAAAAGGGCCATTACCGCCTGCAGCCGGAGAACGATTCCATGGAGCCGATCATTGTCGATAATGTAGAAATCCTGGGTAAGGTAATCGGTTTATTCCGTTTAGGGATTCATTGAAATTTCAGAGAGACTTGATTACCTCCCCTGGAGTTTACATAATAAAATTATGCAAACTCCAGGGATATAAATATCCAGAATAACAAAAATTAGGAATAAAGAGTTTGCAAGGCATTTTTTTGCGCCGAACACAATTGCTTCAGCTGCCCATACTGCATTTGAACGGATTGGGCAGCCGAATGCACATTCATATCGGAACATCCATTTATGCCGGATCCATAGAACCTGAATGAATTTCCAATGGATCAAAAAAAACGGCTCACAGGTTCTGTTAAGCCGTTTTACCTAATTCATTCAGTTTTTGTGATAAACTATGATAAAGCTTCCAAATCCTCAGCTTCAATCATCTTTCCATCTCTCCAGATTCTTTCCA
Organism: Lacrimispora indolis DSM 755; assembly: GCF_000526995.1. NCBI lineage: Bacteria > Bacillati > Bacillota > Clostridia > Lachnospirales > Lachnospiraceae > Lacrimispora > Lacrimispora indolis. Next base: position 5,082,282 of record NZ_AZUI01000001.1, read on the forward strand.
AATCATAGAACAAACGATTATCACGGTCAAATACATGGACAATGATGTCGCCGTAATCCATGAGTATCCAGTTGGCAGACTGATAGCCTTCTACCTGTCTGCAGACGAATCCCTTCTTTCCAAGTTCTTCCTCTACATTATCAACCATTGCCTGAACCTGATTTGTATTAGTACCGCTGGCAATAATAAAATAATCTGCCATTACTGATACTTTGTGTATATCAATGATTCTGATATCTTCACCTTTCTTATCAGATAAAGCCGCATAAGCGGTTTTTACCATCTCAATTGACTGATTCATCCTTGCTCTCCCTTCTTTTCTTCATGAACCTGCTTATAATAAGCATATGCCTGTTTTGACATGGAGTCCACAAAACTGCCCTTTCCTGCCAGATAATCTAATGTATCCTTAAGGATCAGATAAACACACTCGTCTAAGTCTGCAAATGCCATCGACCGTACAAGCGTCAGATTGGCCGCCCTGTCACGCCTTGGTTCAATATAATCGGCCGTAAAAACGATTTTTTCCAGTGTTGACATCTCCGGCCTGCCGGTGGTATGCCAACGGATGGCGTTTATGATTTCTTCGTCATTTATACGATATTTATGCTCTGCCAGCCATGCTCCATATTTCGCATGAAGCACCACTGGGGCTTTGAGTTCATCGTCAGTTAATGGAAGACCCTGTTTCCTGCATTTTCTGATAATCTCATCATCTCCATAAGGCTTGGCACAGTCATGGAGCAAACCGGCAAGCTCCGCTTTATTTAAGTCGCAGCCATAACGCATTGCTAATGCAGTGCAGATAAATGATACACTGATTGTATGCTCAAACCTGGAAGATGTTAATCTTCCCTTTAAATCATTTCTTAACTCTAAGATTAGATCTTTCATTGTTCCAACTCCTGATATAAACCGTGGGCTTTGATATAAGCCACAACCTCACCCGGAACATAGTCTGATATTGACTGGTCCCTGGCTATCATGCGCCGCAGCTCCGCGGAAGAGATGTCCATTTCCCCGCAGTGAAGCGTGCGGATGTCCGCGTTATACTTGGAAGCCAGATAAGCGATCTGCCGTTCCATGGAACGGTCCGCCTCCTCATATTCCCGCCAGGCAGTCAGTATGACCGCCTGAGCCAGCACCAGGTCCGGCTCATACCAGTTCTCAATCTCATATAAAGAATCCGCTCCAATGATGAAATAAAAGGAATGCTCCGGATATGCTTCATGCAATAATCTTAATGTCTGTGCCGTATACGTATACCCGGTCCGTTTTATCTCAAAATCCGAACAAACAAAGCCTTTATAAGCTTTCACAGCAAGTTCCGTCATAGCAAGACGAATGGCCGGTTCTGTTACATTGCGGCTTTTTTTATGAGGAGGATGCCCGGAAGGCATATACCAGACTTCCTTTAAGCCATATTCCTTATATGCCTGTTCACCAAGCATCAAATGTCCATTGTGGATTGGATCAAACGTACCACCCATAATGCCGATTTTACCCATAATATTCGACTCCCTGACTCATAAACGAAACAGGATTATTTCGGAAGAACGATCTTCCTCTTATTTTCCTCTTTCGCCTGCTTATAAAGGACAATCTTCCTTCCGATCACCTGAACGACCTCGGAATGAGTCCTCTCTGCCAATACACCGGCAATGCTGCTTCCATCATCCAGGCAATTCTTCAGCACAGTAATCTTTATCAATTCTCTGGCCTCCAGCGCTTCTGCAACCGCATTGGTAATCTCCGGTGTCAGGCTGGATTTTCCAATCTGGAAGATAGGATCTATATTCATCGCCAATCCCTTTAAATAGGATCTCTGCTTACTTGTCATATTATTCTCCTCGTACTATTTGTAATAGTCAAATTCAAGACCATACATGCGGACTGTATCTCCTTCTTTAATCCCCGCCTGTTCCAGCTCTTCTAAAATTCCATTATCCTTTAAGAACTTCTGGAAGAAACTGAAGCCTTTTTCTGATTCCAGATTCGTATAGCCCAACATCTTTTCAATGCGGGGGCCTTCTACCACATATACCCCATCCTCTGTTACTTCCACAGTATACGGAAGCAATGCATCAGTCAGATTTTTTACATCAAATTCTTTTTCAAATATGATCGGACTTAAGTTCACAGTCTGAAGCAGTTCATATATGGCATATAACAGTTCCTTTACGCCCTTGCCGCTTACTGCAGATATTGGATAAACCTTAACACCCTGAGGTTCAAATTCCGTCTTAAGCCTTTCAACCGGATCCTCACCGTCATCATAGATCGCATCCGTCTTATTAGCTGCAATGATCTGAGGCCGCTTTAACAGTTCCGGATTATATGCGCCCAGCTCCTTATTGATTGCATGAATATCCGCAATTGGATATCTCCCTTCCGTAGATGCGGCATCAACCACATGAACCAGAACTCTTGTCCGCTCAATATGGCGGAGAAAATCATGTCCCAATCCAACGCCTTCGGAAGCGCCTTCAATAAGGCCTGGAATGTCAGCCATCACAAAGCCCTTTCCACCATCTATATCCACAACACCCAAATGAGGGTTTAAGGTGGTAAAATGGTAATTAGCTATCTTAGGCCTCGCATTGCTGACTCTGGAAAGAAGCGTGGACTTCCCTACATTAGGGAACCCAACAAGTCCCACATCAGCAATAACCTTTAATTCAAGCTGTACCCAAAGTTCCTGGGAAGCCTGTCCGGGCTGAGCATACTTGGGAGCCTGCATGGTAGGAGTTGCATAATGCATATTTCCCTGGCCGCCTTTACCGCCCTTTAAAATAACCTCCCGGCGGTTCTCTCCGGACATGTCGGCAATGACTTTTCCGGATTCAAAATCCTTGATCACTGTTCCCTCCGGAACCTTGATCACCATATCTCCGCCGTCTTTTCCATGACAACGGCGTTTTCCGCCTGACTCTCCGTCCTGTGCGGTATATTTGTGAATATGACGGAAATCACTTAATGTGTTAAGCCCTTCGTCTACTTCAAATATAACATCACCGCCGCGGCCGCCGTCACCACCGTCAGGACCGCCGCACGGAACATAAAGTTCTCTCCGGAAGCTGACATGACCGTCACCGCCTTTTCCTGATCTTATAAATATTTTTGCTCTATCGGCAAACATTCATTCACCTGTTCCCTTTCTTTTTTCCTGCCCATGCATTCTGGGCATAAAGGTATACCTGCAGGGCTTTTCTTCTTTCCTGCCCATGTGTTATAGGCATAAAGATATGCCTGCAGGACGTTTCTCTTTGTTTAAAATTAGGGTTCAACCCTTTCTTATAAAGGGTTAAGCCCCTTTCTTAAAGGGTTCAACCCTAATTTGAGCATGAGCAGCGAATTTTTAAATACAGGCGGCCGGACAGTCCCTGTATCATAAAAACGGCTCCATACGTTTAAGGTATGAAGCCGGTCCAATTATTCGTTAATTGCTTTTGGATAAACAGAAACCTGCTTTTTGTCTCTGCCTTTTCTCTCAAATCTTACTACGCCATCCACTAAAGCGAATAATGTATCATCACCGCCGCGGCCTACGTTGATGCCTGGGTGAATGTGAGTTCCTCGCTGTCTGTAAAGAATATTGCCGGCTAATACGAACTGACCATCAGCTCTCTTAGCGCCTAATCTTTTAGACTCGGAATCTCTGCCGTTCTTGGTAGAACCAACACCCTTTTTATGAGCGAAAAATTGAAGGTTCATTCTTAACATTACTTACACCTCCTTAAATCGGATTTTAATATATGGTTCTCCATATTCCTCTTCAATATTCTGTAATCCGAATATCAAAGAATTCATAAGGAGCTGTGATCCTGAACTAATATCTGAAGTAAAACGAAAGCAAAAAGCGCCTGTCTTTTCCTCTTGGTCCACTTCAAAGGAATCTTCTGTAAACTGTTCCACACTGTTGGCCATATTAAACGTAAGCGCCGATACTGCAGCACAGACAATTTCCTGTCCGTCCTGATGATCATCCGCTAAGCCGGCATGTCCCAACATCTGAATCCCTGTATAATGCTGTTCTGAATCAACCATTACGGTTACTCTTATCATAATTAAGCATTGATCTTTTCGATCTTAACCTGAGTATAAGACTGTCTGTGACCATTTTTCTTATGGTATCCGGATTTTCTCTTATACTTGTAAACAATAACTTTCTTAGCTTTGCCTTCTTTTACAACTGTACCTGTTACGGTAGCACCTGCTACATTCGGGCAGCCAACAGCTAATTCACCATTGTTTACAACAAGCACCTGGTCAAATGTGACAGCTTCACCAGCGTCAATACCAAGCTTTTCAACTTTAATGATATCGCCTTCCGCTACTTTGTACTGCTTACCACCTGTTGCAATAATCGCGTACATATGGCACCTCCTATTATCATTACTCGCCAACTATGGTGTTCCGATGGATATGGAAACTTTTAGACCTCATTGTGCGGCATACTGTATTAATATATCACCTACATACAGTTCTGTCAACGTTTTTAAATAAAAATAATCTGTTTTTTCCGCCTGCAATCTGGTTTTTGCTTGTATTTCTTTTTGATGATTAGTATAATAGAATTTACAGGATAAATCAAGGGGATACGTTTGATGACGCACCACAATGCCCTGACGGCAGCGATTCAGCAGATCATTCCCCTGATCATAATTATGATACAAACAGTTATCAACCTTAGATTTATTAATAAACAGTTGAAAGGAGATCTGACTATGAGAATCTTTTTTAACAGAGAATGGAGTTTTGCCGAAAAACGATTATTAATCCTATCCTCATTTCTGTTGGGCTGCCTTCTTGGCTTTTTATTTGCCCCGATCAAGAAGGGTGTCTACTGCGGCAACCATAACGGAAATACCTGGATTCCGGAAAGAGACACAAAAGAAGTTTAGCAGCATCATTCTCCATACACGCAAAAGGCCGCAGGCTTCAAAATCTGCGGCCGTTTTCTTTATCAGCCCTTTTTCCATGTGGAAGGTGCAAAAATCAGCAGCATTGGGAATATCTCCAAACGTCCTGCCAGCATATCAAACATCATTACATATTTGGATAAGGGAGAAAAATGGGAAAAGTTCTGGGCCGGGCCGGCTCCCCCAAGTCCTGGTCCGATGTTGTTAAAGGTCGCTGCAACAGCCGTAAAATTCGTGGTAAAGTCAAAGTTGTCCAGGCTGACAAGCAGGACGGAGGCTGTAAAAATCACAATGTAAGCGCCTAAAAATGTGTTAATGGACCGGAGTACATTATGCTCAATGGGTTTTCCCTCCAGCTTTAAAACCTTTACGCTTCTGGGATGGAGCAGGGATCCCAGTTCTTTTCTCACAGCCTTTAAAAGGATAACAATTCGTGATACCTTAATGCCTCCGCCGGTACTTCCTGCACATGCACCGATAAACATGAGAACAACCAGGATTCCCTTTGAAAATTCCGGCCACAAATCAAAATCCACGGTGGAATAACCGGTTGTAGTGATGATCGAAGCGACCTGGAAGGCCGCATGGTGGAAAGCAGAAAACAGGTTTCCAAAGCCTCCGCGGATATTTACGGTAATAAGCAAAATAGAAGCAGCAATGATTCCAAGATAAGCCCGGGCCTCCTCACTTTGGAGGGCTTCCTTGGGATGACGGGTCAAAAACAGGTGATATACATTAAAGTTTACACCGAATAAAATCATAAATACGGTAACAACTCCCTGCAGATAATAGCTGTCATAAAAAGCCATGCTGTTGTTTTTAATCCCGAATCCACCTGTACCTGCTGTACCGAAACTGATTGCCAGGGAATCAAAAAGGGGCATACCTCCTATTACCAGAAGAATGATTTGCAGCGCTGTCATGGCTAAATAGATTTTATAAAGGATTTTGGCGGTCGTCCTAACCTTTGGAACCAGTTTTCCTACGGATGGGCCTGGGCTTTCCGCCTTCATAATGTACATATTATAACCACCTGCAAGGGGAAGAATTGATAAAATGAATACCAAAACTCCCATACCTCCGATCCAATGAGTAAAACTCCTCCACATGATCATACATTTGGAAAAAGACTCCACATCAGGTAAAATACTGGCTCCGGTGGTAGTAAAGCCGGAAATAACCTCAAACATGGCATCTTCAAATAAGGGGATTTCTCCGCTTAAATAAAAGGGCAATGCCCCAAAAAAGCTTAAAACGACCCAACTCAGCGCAACGGAAACAAAGCCTTCTTTTGCAAAGAAAACCATGTTTTCAGGCTTTTTCCGTGTAAAAATAAGACCAATGCCTCCGCAGACTGCCATGACTGCCAGAAACCAGAAACCGCTTGTTTCCCTGTAAATTAATGCCGTAATACACGGCAGCAGCATAAATACTGCCTCAATATTTAAAATCCAGCCCATCACATAGATGATAACTTTTTTATTCATAGCCTTTTTCGCCTTTTCCTACCGTAGTATGTCCCTTAAATCATTGAGCCCGGTCACCGTGGTGACGACGATCACCCGGTCACCCTCTTCTATGGTATCCTTTCCCCGCGGACTGATAAATCGTCCCCTCCGGCTGATGCTGGCCACGAGAAGGTTCTTTTTAAGCTCAAGCTTTTCCAATGGAATTCCTACGATGGACGGCTCTTTTGCCACACGGAATTCCAGGGCTTCTGCCCTGTCTGCCACGATTTTATACAGCGTTTCCACATTGCTTCCCATGGAATTCTGCATGGCACGGACGTATTGGAGAATGGTTTCAGCCGTGATAAGCTTTGGATAGATCACACTTCCTAAATTCATGGAATTAATGACATTTTCAAAAGCGATCCGGTTCACCTTTGTAATCAGCTTTGCCTTGGACTGGCTGGCCGCATAAAGAGAAAGCATGATGTTCTCCTCATCAAATCCGGTAAGTGAGGCAAAGGCATCGATCTGCCCGATTCCTTCCTGAAGAAGCAGATCCTGATTGGAAGCGTCACCATGGATGACCATGGCTCTTGGCAGAAGCTCGCTCAGTTCATTGCAGCGCTCCAGATTCTGTTCCAGGATCTTTACGTTAATCTTTGAGTTTTCCAGCAATTTCGCCACGTAGTATGTAATCTTTCCGCCTCCTACCAGCATGGCCGTTTTAACCGTATTGTTATCGATCCCTGCCTGCTTAAAGAATTTGTTGGCTTCAGAAGGGGAAGCGATAAAGGAAATCTTGTCTCCCGCCGTCATGACGGATTGCCCGCTTGGAATGATGACATCATTGCCATGCTCAATGGCACAGATCAGAACATTGCAGTGAAGCTTGGTCAGCACTTCCCTCACCATCATGTTATCAAGGATGGATTGATCCGGTACAAGGAACTTTAAGATCTCGATCCTGCCCTTGGCAAAGGTATCAATTTTAATTGCAGAAGGAAACTGAAGCAGCCTGGCTATTTCCATAGCCGCAGCCATTTCCGGATTAATGGTCATGGAAAGGCCAAGCTCCTCTCTGATATATCTGATTTCGGAATCATATTCCGGATTACGGATCCTGGCAATGGTATGGCAGTTTCCGGCTTTCTTTGCGATCAGGCAGCAAAGCATGTTCAGCTCATCGGAATTGGTTGTTGCAATCAAAAGATCAGTCTCTTGAATTCCCGCCTCCATCTGTACCTTATAAACTGCTCCATTGCCCACCACGCCCATAACATCGATTCTCTCTGTTATGGAATTGATAACACCGGCGTTTTTATCGATGAGCATAATGTCATGATGTTCGTTGTTCAGCTGTTCCGCGAGGGTTGTCCCTACCTTACCGCAACCCACTATAATGATTTTCATAATGAAACTTTCTCCTTCATCTGCAATGCCTGTTCATAAAGCGGCTTTCGTATTTTCTTTCTGGTCACTTCCACCAGATTTAACTTTGTCATTTCAACAACAGTTGTCTTGACAGGATCTTTGGACAGAATTTCCTCCAGCCGTTCCATAAGGACACGCTTATCCTCCTCTGCTTCCATGTCAATAAAATCAATGACAATGATGCCGGATAAATTCCTGAGGCGAAGCTGATGCCCGATTTCCTCGGCAGCCTCTAAGTTGACCTTTTTAATGGTTTCCCGGAGCTCTTTTTTTCCGGAAAATTTTCCGGTATTAACGTCAATGACCACCAGTGCTTCCGTAGGTTCAATAACCAGGTATCCCCCTGATTTCAGCCAGACCCTCTTCCCCAAAGCTTCTTCCATGGTCTTTTCTATCCGGTAAAGCTTTCCCAGCGGAAGGAGCTTGTCCTCATACCGTGTAAGAAGCCTTAAGTCTTCCGGCTGGCACTGAGTCAGATATTCTTTTACGGCTTCGTAAATATCCGGTTCATCAGTAACCACCGCCTCCAGAGAAGCCTTAAGGCTGTCCCTTAAACCGGTCAAATAAGAAGGGGCGGAGCTGTAAAGAAGGCTGTAGCAGGTTCTGTGCCTTGCATTGTCCAGCATTTTCCTGAAGGATTCCTTTAGATGGATCAGTTCCGCTTCCAGTTCTTCTTTTGGGATCCTATAAGCATTGGTACGGACGATAATGCCAAAGTCCTCTTCCTTTCTTGATTCCAGGTAGGGCTTCATCTCCTGTTTCCATGCCTGATCCGTGATCCTGGTGGAAAAACCGATCTGCTTTTTTCCGGAGGTCAGCACGAAATAGCGGCCGGTGAAATTTAAATTTCCGGTGAGGACCGGGGCCTTTGTCTTTACTGCGTCCCGCTCAACCTGGACAATGATCTCATCACCCTGGCGCAGCTTTCCCTCGTAGAGTCTCTGGTCTGCAAAATAAATACAGGCATCTGACAGACTTAAGTATCCCATCTGCCCGCCTCCTATATCTACAAAGGCTGCGTTGATATTTTTTACGATGTGATTGACCTTTCCTATATAAATATTGCCTAAAACGGGGCGGCTCTCCTCTGGTTCAATGTCAACCTGAACCGTCACCCTTCCTGACTGAAGAAGGGTAATGACTGAGCCGTTCCATCTTGTTATGATTAACTTATTCAAGGGATTCTCCTATAAGCCCCAAGGGCACCCAAACTTGCTGTTCCTCATCGGCCGTATTGCCGTATACCTCTTCTCTCTGGATCTGGAGGGCAAATTCCGGACAAGTCTGTCCCAGCCACTGATAATAAGCCTCCATCACCAGCTCAGGTTTTAAATTATCTGCGCTTCCGGCAGATACCTTCATAAAAATCGTTTCTCCGCGAACTGAAAGCTCATAGATAAATGCCTTTAGATCCACTTCTCTCTCGCCCTTTTTCGTCTTTTTCGTGATAAGGATATGATCCTGTTCCATAAATTCCGAAAGACCATTTAAAAATGCCTCCAAATCCTCCGGTTGTTTTCCTTCCCGGAACGTCAGGGTATAGTCTGCAGCAGCAACCAGTGACATGGCGTTTTTCGCCCGTTCGTCAAGGATATGGCATTCCGTAACCCGGATCCCTTCTGCCATTGCATCATTTAACCGGCTCATGACCGTCTTCCAATCCTCTGCGGGGTTCACTTCAATATCCATATATTCGCCGTTGCTTGTAAGACCCACTCCTAAGGGGGATGCAAAAGACATGATCTGGTGAGGGCTGAAGCCTTCGCTGTATTTTATATCAATGTCAGCCCTTCTCATGGCCTTCTGGAAGTAACGCATAATATCCAGATGCCCCACGAATTTGACTGGGCCTTGTTTGGAGAATTTAATTCTCAACTTCATAACAGACACCTCCCTTGAAATTCATGGCCCCGCAGCCGGAACACCTTTCCCGGCAGTTGGGGGTGACTTTCTCACTGACGGCATTCTGCCATTCTCTCTTTAAAAATTCTTTTGACACGCCTGCATCAATAAAGTCCCAGGGGAACACTTCCTCTAAATCCCTTTCCCTTACAGTATAAAAATCCGCATCCAGGCGGCAGGTTTCAAAAGCCTTCATCCAGATATCATTTTTAAAATGTTCGGACCAGGAATCGTAAATAGCACCGTTTTTATATACCTCTTCGATCAAAGAGGAGATCTTTCTGTCACCACGGGCCAAAACGCCTTCCAGAACTGTTAAGTCAGCTTCATGGTAATTGTATTTCAGGCTCTTCTGATTCAGCATTTTTTTAAACTTGTCCTTAACAATATAGGCTCTCTCCAAAAATTCCTCTTTTGTGCACATTCTTGCCCACTGGAACGGAGTAAAGGGTTTTGGAACAAAGAAAGAGGAGCTTGCCACTACCTGGACCTTTCCGTTTCTCTGGTCCTTTGGTATTTCATAGTAGATCTCCGCCACTTTTTCCGAAAGCTCTGCGATCCCCTCCATGTCCTCTACGGTTTCCGTAGGCAGTCCCAGCATAAAATAAAGCTTTACCCTGTTCCAGCCGCCGCGGAAGGCTTCGCCTGCTCCTTTTAAGATGATCTCTTCTGTCAGCCCTTTGTTAATTACATCACGAAGTCTCTGAGAGCCGGCTTCCGGAGCAAAGGTCAGGCTGCTTTTTCTGATATCCTGGACCTTGCTCATGACATCAAGGGAAAAGGCATCAATACGAAGAGAGGGCAGGGAAATATTGACCCCTTTGTCCTTAAATTCTTCAATGAGGAAATTCACCAGCCCCTCTAAATGAGTGTAGTCGCTGGAACTTAAGGAGCTAAGGGAAATTTCCTCATGGCCGGTGCTCTTTAACAGCTTGCAGGCGTATTCCTGTAAATATTCCAGGCTGTGTTCCCTTAAAGGCCGGTATACATTTCCTGCCTGGCAGAAACGGCAGCCCCTGATGCAGCCTCTCATGACTTCCAGAACCACCCGGTCCTGAGTCACTTTGATAAAAGGAACCACCGGATTTTCAATGTAGTATGCCTCGTCCATAGTGACGACCAGCTGCTTTGTCACCTTTTCCTTTGCATGGGAATTGTTTGGCTTCATGCTTTCTATGGTGCCGTCTTCCTTGTAGGATACATCATAAAAAGCCGGTATATAGATACCGTCGATCTCCGCCGCCATCTCTAAAAATTCCCGGCGGCTTCCACCTTTCTTCTTATTTTCCTTGTAACGGTCCATGAGTTCAAAATAAACGGTTTCCCCTTCACCGATGTAAAACATATCAAAGAATTCTGCCAATGGTTCAGGATTGTAAGCACACGGTCCCCCGCCTATGATGATAGGATCTTCCTCCGTACGGTCTGCCCAGTGAAGGGGGATCTGTCCCAAATCAAGGACCTGCAGGATATTTGTATAGCACATTTCATATTGAAGAGTGATTCCGATAAAATCAAACACCTTAATGGGATCCTGGGATTCCAGGGCAAAAAGAGGGATCTTCTGCTCCCTCATAATCTGATCCAAGTCTGTCCAGGGAGAAAAAATACGTTCACAGTAAATATCCTCCCTGCGGTTAAACATATCATATAAAATCTGCATCCCTAAGTGGGACATTCCGATTTCATAGACATCGGGGAAACACATGGCAAAACGGATGTCCACCTTTTGAAGATCTTTTACCACTGCGTTTACTTCATTGCCGATATACCTGGCAGGTTTTTCAACCCTTAATAATATTTCATCACTTAATGCTAATTTTCTCATACTTAATTCCTTTTTATTAGTTTGGCCGATACATAAAATACATTTATTCTTCTTCATCAAAAACTTCTTAAGTTTTGTAATCACCTGGTATAAATAAAGAAGTTGTTTTTCAGAAATTATTTAAGCTTCGTCTCCTGATACAAAACATTTACTTCCATACTGGATTGTTCTGTTATGAATAGCCTTGATATTATGATGCCAAGTTTCATTCTCATAAAAAATACTTGTATTATTCATTAGAATTCTTCCCTATGAAGGAGTAACCGAAACATAAACAAAGTTAGTATAGCATACTTCTTGTGGATACTCCATATCTAATTTGCAATCAATGGTTACTTAATCAATTCATCAAACAGGGACCCGGTACCGTTCACATGGTTTTGACTGCCGGACAATATATTCATCCCTCATGAGCACATCATCAGCCATGTGCTGATGAGCTGTGTGGATTGGCATGAAATCGGGCCTTGCACTATTTACAAAACAAAAGAGCATGATTGAACGCTCATGCTCCATTGTCCGTTTCATGTTATATGGATATCAGGTGCTTTCTGTTCTCCAGAAAACAGCATCATTTTCTCCAGGTTCTTTTATCACTTTATCATAGCGGAATGCAGAGAGAAGTATACCTGTTAACAATATGTTGGTAATATGATTTACTTTACCTTCTGATAAATAAGGCAAAACGCAAAAATAGCCAAATTGGTATCCTAAATTGCCCATTATATATAAAGCTGTCTGCAGTGTAATACATAATGCTGCGGGCAAAGCAGTCAGCTGCCCGATCGGATTACGAATTTGCAATGCAATAGAAAAAAGCCAATAACAAATTCCAGACAGAAGTAAAAACAAAAATATTCCAGGGAGCCAGCCATAGGATAAAATAAAATATGCAATCATATAGTTATTGTGGTAATGCTGCGGCAGAATATCTTCCAATACGGGAAGCTCTGCCGGCTCTCTTCTCCATTCACGATTATCAACCCTTATGATCCCATCATAATACCAGCTATAGTCAAAGTAAGACAGCATTTCTTGCTCCGATAACTCTACTTCACCAATCAGATCAGCTCTGCTCAGTAAATCCTTTATTAAAAGACTGTTATATGCATCAGAAAGATGATCATTCGCTACAGTATCAGGATAAAAACACTGTTTAAAATAGTACTCCAGTGACTCCCATTTATAAGCCCCCCAGACTGACAAAACTGTTACGCAAAGCAAGGTGGCTGCAATCATGCTCTTTTTCCTGTTTTCTGAAAAAAATCGTTTATATGCCATAAACAGGAACATGAAAAAGGAAGCAATTAAAAATATCACTTGATAAGTGAAACCTACAAACCCGCCGGAACGGTGAGCACCAAAGAAAGCTATAACAGCGTATACGGCAATTGAAATCAGAAAAGCATAACGCCACTTATTTCTTATCTTATATGAAAATATCATCAGCATAGGCACCGAAAGCATTAATATGGGCAGCTCCAGCATATATATATTCCACAAAAACGGCCGTAAATTGTCTTGTGTAAAACCAGCCATATTTAACAAGTTTAACAAAAATACAATGATGCTGTAAACCAGAAAACCTTTCAGGAGTCTGAGGCAGTGCTTAATCAGCCATGGGTATCCCAGATAAATGACAGCAAACAACAGTGGAATACCCATCATAATATGTATATTTTCTTTAATCAGATATATCAATTGGACGGCTGCAGAGCCTTTCGCATACCAATAAGATTGGATATGATAAGTAATTTGGTAAATGCCGCCCATCACCACCAGTGCCAGAATACCCCAAAGTAAAAACCCGGGATTCTCCACCCGGTGAATCTGATTTAGTCGGACACCTATTTCAGATGGATCACCCAAATCCTGTAAGGCTGCTCTGGCTGCTTTCTCCTGATCCATTCCCTGATCCATATACTCTTCCTGCCGCTCCTCCATGTGTTGATACAATTCACTACAGAGTTCTGGTACGATTGGCTTATACTGAATCTGGTCTTGTACATCCTGCATGAACTGCCTGACATCATCGTTATTCTTATAATCCCGCATAAATAATCTCACCTCCAAGTATCTGACTTACCACACTGCTATATTGCTTCCATTCAAGTTCCTTTTTCTTTAGCAGCCGATGCCCCTCATCTGTTAAAATATAGTACTTTCTCAGCCTGCCATTGGGACCTTCTTTTTCAGTGCTTATAATTGCGCCCTGCTGTTCCAGACTATGCAGTATGGGATACAGGGTTCCTTCCTTCAGCACAAACAGATCCTGGCTCTGTCTTTCCAATTCTTTGATTATCTGGTAACCATACATCTCTTTTGTTTCCAAAAGCTTTAGAATCAGCAGCGATGTTCCAAATGCCATCATTTTCTTATCCATTGTTTCACCTCTTATCAATAATAAATAACACCTAGAGTTTCTAGGTATATTATACATAGAAACTCTAGGTATGTCAAGAGACGCCTGTTTATTTCTCTAGCCGTCATCTAATGAAACCATGCAAAAAGACAGAATACCTCCAACGATTAATCAACACGAAAAATCTATGATCCATGGGTCATTTTGTGGTAAAAACAATTTTCTTATGGTATGATAATATTTGTAGGCTGATTTGTAACCATTATGTAAGGAGGTGTGTTGAAATGGCTGTTTTTAGTATTATTAATCTTATTCTTTTACTTCTTTATGTGTTAGCCATAGGAGTTGGCGTATACGTTTTGTATCTGATCATCAAAGCGTTAAAGATATATATTAAAAAGAATTCATGATCTTCATGTACGCTATAATGTTTTTATGTAAAAGAAAGTGCCATTAGTCAGAGGACCTCCGGATCCGTTGTTTATGACGGCAGAAGCTGCTCTGCTTTTTGGCCTTTCTTTTCCATGTCAACGGTTTTCCATGATACCAGCAGCAGCGCACATACCATCCAGATCGCCTTTTCCCCAATCCAGACGGACAGTCCGCCTCCTGTAAGGGCTCCGGCGAAGAAAGCGGTCAGGATCCCGGTGTAGTGGTATGCCCTTTTCCTGCACACCTTGTCCTTTCTCACAAAGCCTTCATAATACATTTCCGCACAGGAACGCATATTTCCAGTACAAAAGACCGGCGCATAGGCGGAGTTTCCTCCGAAATTGCGAAAGGTACAAAATTGTACTGCAGCAGCAAATGATACCGCTGTATTGGCAAACAGATGAGGTACCGTATTAGGGATAAAGCCGACCAAAAACAATACCGCAATTTCCAGAAATAAAATACCGGATATCCAATTGGTATGCTCCTCTTTATAAATTTCATAATAAAAATGTCTTGCAAGGAAAACTCCGGCAAAGAATGCTGCGATGGGTACAAAGGCCTGGCCCATGCCTTTGTAATCCTTTGAGAAAAAACGGATCGCAGCCAGGACAAAATTCCCGGTCTGTCCTGTGGCAAATACATTGCCTCTTTCAACGTATGAATAAGCATCCATAAATCCGCCTGTTGCCGCCAAAAGCATGTGAAATCCAATGTGGTCAGTTAATTTTGTTTTCGATCTGTTTTCCATATAGCAATATCTCCTTACTGTTTCAGGCCATGACTTTTATCATTATAATATAATCCAACAACAAGCACAAGGGCGATTGTCTCCAATGGGATTGGTGAATACAGATTCTATTAAATTATTCTTTTATTTCATCATTTCTTTGTGGTTTCAGGGCAGGGGATTTTCTTACTGTGATACAAACAAAACAACCGGAATGGTTTGAAAACCTTTCCGGCTATTTTTGTAAACTACATCTGGCTATCTAATCAATTGTATTTAAAACTGCCGTCATTCTGTCAAGACATTCCAACACCCTACTGCTTGGCATAGCAATATTGATACGCTCAAAACCATTCCCCTCTTCACCAAAAATATAACCTTCATCAAATGCAATTTTGGCTTTCTTTTGCATATTATACTCAAGTTTTTGGGGATCGCTTTCATAAGCATTCAGGTCAATCCAAACCAGATAGGTTGCTTCCGGCACAAACATTTTGGCCTTCGGTAAATACTTTTTCAAATAGTCCTCTATCAGTTCAATATTATTGTCCAGATAGTCCCGAAGCTGATCCAGCCATTCCTGTCCTTCGTTATAAGCCGCAATGGTTGCCACTATTCCAAAGGGATTCGCCATATTTACTGAGTATTTTCCCTCAACCAGATCCGTCCATTTCTGCTGCCAGTCTTTATTAGAAATAATGATATTGGATATTTGCATCCCTGCCATGTTAAAGGTTTTGGAAGGTGCCGTACAAACCACAATCTGATCCGCATAATCGGGAGCCACTTTTAAAAGAGGCGTATGAGTGACTCCTTTCCGTGTCAGATCCATATGGATTTCATCCGAAATAATCCACTTATTATATTTTTTTGCAATATCTACTAGCTGACGCAATTCGGTATTAGACCAGACACGTCCAACCGGATTGTGTGGACTGCATAAAATCATGCCCTTTATTTCAGGATCAGAAAATTTCTCTTCAAGATCGGCAAAATCCATTTTGTAGCCGTCAGCCTCGTACAAAAGTGAGCTGTTGCAAACCCGGCGCCCGTTGCTTGTGATCTTATTCGTAAACGGGTAGTAAACCGGGCGCTGAATAATCACTCCGTCTCCCTCTTCTGTCAATATATTTAATAGAAAAGCAAGTGTTGGCACCACACCGGGGCTGAAGAAAATATCTTCTTTCGGTATCTCCCAATCATAATTGCGGCGAAACCAACCGGTAACTGCATTAGATAACTCATCATTGCTGTACATGGTATAACCAAATATCTTTTTATCAATACGGGCATGCAGTGCATCTAAAATAGGTTGAGCACAGGCAAAGTCCATATCGGCTACCCATACTGAAAGAGAACCCTCCACAGCCCCTTCTGGCATCGCATCTAGTTTCGCTGCGAAAGTGCCGCTGCGATCAATCATTTCATCAAAATTATATTTCATAAATTTACTCTTCCTTACTATATTTATTAAGTCATTTATCTGCATTAATTCTGCTTTATATCATAATAATCAAAACGCAACCCAACCAGATTCGGTCAGAATAAACATCATTACAAAAGAAAGAAGCATAAAAGCAATAACTTTTGGTATTACCCACTTAAACCATTTAGGGAATGGAACACCTGCCATAACACAAGAACCAACCGTCCATCCCAGGAAAGGTGAAATCATATTCGTAAAGCCGTCTCCGTACTGGAATGCCTGCACCGCCAGATTGGGATCCATACGCAAAGTCTCAGCAATTGGTTTCAAAATAGGAACCAATATCGCTGCCTTCGATGTTGCAGACGGAATTAACAAATTGATAACAGAGATAATTGCGGTCATTGCAATGGAAGATACGGAGCGGTTTAAACCCATCAGCGGGCGCGTGAGCCCATAAACGAGTGTATGTATTACGTACCCTTCGGTTAATACCAGTGACATGACGCGAGCCAGACCAATGACAAAACCAACAAATACCAGACCTTGCAGTCCTTTCACAATCTCATCACCAATTTTATCAAAAGAGAATCTGCCTATAAAACCACAGATTATAGCAACCAATAAAGCTAATGCTGTCATCAGGTGCATCAGATATGCAGTATTTCCACCCATAAGGGGATATGCTACGATAACACCGTATTGAGCCAGGAATATAAACATAATTAGAATTGAGCGTATGGATAGACTTGTTCCAGCCACCAGCTTCTGCTCATCTTCTTCAGTAACCACTACACTGTCAGGATTCCAGCCTTCACTCCACATCAAAGATTTTTTCGGATCCTTACGAATACGTCTTATATAACGAAGCAGAAAAAATAGCCCCAATGCCAGAAAAATATTCATACTGATAAACATTGTGAAAAAGGCTCCGTAAACAGGTACATCCATCATCATTTGCGTTACAAACTGCTTTGTAGGACCAGTACCAAAACCTAACAAGGTTGCATAACTGGTAACACCAATAGCACAGATCGAATCAAGTTTCAGCTTTTTACAGAAAATAACACCAATAGGTACTACTGCAATCAATGCATCGGTCCCTCCAAATGCACCCAGATAAACCATCAGGATAAACAAAATGGAAATGAGGATGTTTTCATTGGAATCTTTGAGCTTATAAATAGCCCAATTGAGGAGCTCATCAATGGCACCTGTTGTCATAACAACTGCTGTCATTGCACCGGATATCAATACTGTCCAGATAACCAAACCAGATTCATTCAATCCATTTAGAACCAACTGCAGCATACGCCAAGGTGAAACCGGGCTTTGGCTGCCCTTGTAAATAAATTGCTCTCCCATAATCTTTCCATTGCCATCCACAGCAAACTCGCCTGCCGGCACAATATAAGTCAATAAGCAAGCAAACAGAAGAAGAGCCATCATAATCCAAAACAGGTGTGGCATCCGAAATGCCTTCTTTTCTTTACCAGGATTTATACTCATATACGTTCTCCCTTATCTTAAGAAATCAATTGCATATCTGGTCATAAATTCGGCTCCTTTTCGAAAGGCTTTTTCATCCACATCAAACCTGGGATGATGCTGAGGATAAACTTCCTCATCACTCTTACCGCCGCCTAAGATACCGTAAAACCCAGGATAAGCCTGTACCAAGTAACCATAATTGTCGCCCGCACAAATAGGATCCGCTTGATCTGAAATACGTAAACCTTCCATATCTTTTAAAAGTGTTTTCGCCCGTTCAAGCATTGGTATATTATTCATTACCGGCGGAACACCGCCATCAACAGAGAGTTCGCATATTACATTATGCGCAATGCCGATCCCTTCTGCCATACGTTTCATGAGCTTCAGAATCTTCTCTCCTCCCCCATCTTTATACCAGCGAAGCCCTCCTCTTAGCATCGCTTCAGAAGGAATGATGTTGCCAAGTGTTCCCGCCTGAATAATACCAACATTTACTACAGAGTGATCCAGAACATCATAGAAATTGGAAGGTATCGATGCAAACTGAAGAGCCAGTTCACAGGCCGCTTTAATAGGATCACAGGTTAAATCCGGCCGGGCACCATGCCCTCCTTTTCCGGTAATATTTGCTGTGTAACCCAAAGCACCAGCAAACACAGCACCAGGATAGAGCAAAATTTGCCCTTCCGGTATCGCACTCCAGATGTGCAGACCAATAATGCCATCCACACCGCCAATTTTTTCTAAATAATCTAATACTTCCTGGTAACCGCCCCCAATTTCTTCCGCAACCTGAAAAACACATTTAACTGTTCCGCAAAGTTCTTCCTTCACCTCATTGAGTACATAAGCGGCACCAAGCAGCATAGCTGCATGAGTATCATGCCCGCAAGCATGCATCCTGCCAGAATGTTCAGATGCAAAAGAAAGTCCTGTTTCTTCGGTGACAGGCAACGCATCAATGTCCGCACGAAGCACAAGTGTTTTTCCTTTTCTTTGCCCCTCGATTGTTGCCACAATCCCGTAATTGGGCAGCAATTTCTCGTAAGGAATCCCCATCGCTTCTAACTTCTTACAAATTCTTTCAGAGGTCTCTTTTTCTTCGAATGATACCTCCGGGTGTTTGTGAAACCAACGACGGTTTTCAATGATTTCATTTTCATGAGCATCAAATAATTTTTTGATATTCATAAATACCTCCTCTCCTTTTTTTGTGTGCATTGTAAACCACTTAAATAGTTAATGTGCTTAACTATGGTATCAATATACACTAAACCTTACAAAATGTCAATATTCCCCATATAAATATTGTGTTTTTATACAAAATAGACAACTATATCTTTTTAAATACCATTTTACCGAATTATAAAACACGTTTTTTGTAGTATTTTAACAGACACATTGTTTTGGGCCAAAATAGATATATAAGCACTTTGATACGAGGAGTAAAGCCTACTGCTGCATGTCTCGTTTTTTCAAAGTATCTGAAAAGTAGATAAATAGGAGAAAATTTAATTCCCTGGCTATACTAAAAAATAGCATTTTTTAAAAAACCGTGGTATAATTTGGACAAGTTCAAATAAGAATATGAATATATGGTGACAAACAATAATAGCGGAATATTACAAACTTTTCCTGTACTGACATTGATATGAAAAGGAGCTTATATCTCACATAGCAAAAAATTGATTGAAATAGAGGAAATAGAGCGGCTACGCTACTATCATCCTTTGGTGCTCACAATTGAACTCACACATATTAGGAGAGATAACTATGTATTATTCTACATTTTACCAATCGCCTGTAGGGCTGATGACTCTGGCGTGCGACAGAGACAACCTTCTTGGCCTATGGATTGAAGGGCAAAAATATCATGGCAATACGATACCCGGAGAAATGACGAAAAGAAATGACATGCCGGTGTTTGATACTGCAAAGAAATGGCTGGACAGGTACTTTTCCGGAGAAAAGCCAGAGATTTCCGAATTGCCGCTAGGTCCCATTGGCGGGGAATTCCGCCAGGGCGTGTGGAATATATTATGTGAAATCCCATATGGTAAAGTTATTACTTATGGAGACATAGCAAAGAAAATGGCTGTAAAGATGAACAGGATGAGTATGTCCAGTCAAGCGGTAGGCGGTGCTGTCGGGCATAATCCTATTTCTATAATAATCCCCTGCCACCGGGTCGTGGGGTCAAACGGCAGCTTGACCGGATACGCCGGGGGCATCGGAGTAAAAACAAAATTACTCGAATTGGAGGGTGTGGATACCTCTCTCCTGTTTGTACCGAAAAAGGGGACTGCACTTTAATGTCATTATGTCAGCCTGAAGCTGCCATAAATAAAGCAAGAACAGATACTTCCTTATAAGGTATCTGCTCTTGCTTACAAAACTATCTGCTGCCTTATGAACCGGATCATTAGTCAAAGAATCCGGTTCTTTTTTGGCTTAAAATTATCCCTAAGTTTTTTACAAGATAAATTTTTACTACTTTGCCTCATAATAATCAGCAATCCCCTTAAAAATCAACTTCCCCACCACAGAGCCACCGTCTAATATGCCGATGCTCCGCTCTGCCGAATATGCGGCACGTCCATGAACTGCCCTCATCTGCTTTGTTGCTTCTGAGCCTTCTGCTGCTGCTTTTACTGCCTCCATTACTGCTGTCTTCGGATCAGAAGCATACTTTACCAGGGCAAGGACTCCCGGATACAGAGAATCCAGAATGGTCTTTTCTCCCACTTTTGATTCCGCCTTTTTCATGATGTTTTCCACTCCAATAAGCATTGCTCCTGCTGCTTCTTCAAAGCTCACCACTTCTTTTCCCCTCAGCGCCTTAGCCATTCCCATAAAGCCAAAGGAAGTGATCGTTCCCAGAGAAGACGGGGCGGAGGCATTGAATACCTTGCCGCATGCCATCATCAGCCTTCCAAGATCCTTTTCCTCAGCAGTTTTTAAATACTCTGCCACTGCCCGGTAGCCGTCATCCATGGAAATCCCTAAATCCCCGTCTCCGTTTACCTGGTCCAGTTCCACCAAATAATCCCGGTTTGCAAGCATTTCCCCGCTGATCGCCTCAATGATTCCCTTTATTGATCTTTGATCCATACAATGGTCCCCCTATTTATTTGAATTGGTATAGAATGGAGATTCTGCCGGAGCCAGCAGCAATTCCTTTAATTCCTGATCCAGCTTGAAAATCGTTATAGAAAGGCCGGCCATTTCCATAGAGGTGGCATATTCTCCAATGTGGGGCATTATTATCCTGACTCCTAAAGCGTTAAGCATCTGATATACTTTTTTATAAACAATGAACTGCTCCTCTAAAGGTGTCCCCCCAAGTCCGTTGATCAAAACAGAAACTTCTTCCCCGTCTTCTAAAGGCATATCCTTTATGATCACATTTACCAGGGTTTCTGCAATCTCGTCAGCAGTCATCATTTTTCTTACCTCAATGCCTGCTTCTCCATGGATTCCCATTCCGATCTCGATCTCATCCTCTGCAATGGTAAAGGTGGGCTTTCCTGCCTTTGGAACGATGCAGGGAGATAAGGCAACGCCCATGGAACGGATGTTGTCCAGGGCTTTGGCAGTTACAGCTGCCACTTCCTCAAGGTTCATCATTTTATCCGCGGCGGCTCCCGCAATTTTAAAGGCATATACCATGCCTGCAACCCCCCTGCGTTTCTCCGCATTTTCTGCTGGAGAGCTGGCAACATCATCCTTTACAAGCACCGCTTTTGTCTGAATGTCATCAAACTCCACTTCCTCACAGGCCATGGTGAAATTAAAACGGTCGCCGTTATAATTTCCATATAAGCACAGCACTCCGCTGCCCCTGTCACAGGCGCGGATCATATCGGCCATTTTAGCCGCCGCCGGGGAGGCGAATACTTCCCCTACCGCACAGCCGTCCAGCAATCCCTTTCCCACATATCCTAAAAATACCGGAAGATGGCCGCTTCCTCCGGCCGTTACCACTCCCACCTTTCCTTTGCTGGCGGGATAATTGGATACCAGCACCTGAAAATCATTATGTAACAGCTTTAACTTATCACCGTATGCGCAGATAATACCTTCCATGGTATCCTGGACAAATGTATCCGCGCTGTTAATCATCTTTTTCATACAATCCAGCTCCTTCTATTGTTGAGACAGAAATCCAGCTAATTTTCCTCTACTCCCCATGCACCGCGAAGCAGCTCAGGATATGGATCCAGGTGCGCATAATCATTAAACCGTTCCAAGGTAAACTTATTTTTACTCTTTTGGTAATGAAGTTCCGTAATGCTTCCATTCTCAAAGGTGACTCCAATGGTCCTCCATCTTGCCATATCTATGCCGAGAACATGGCATAGAACTGCGCGGATCCATACTCCATGGGTTGCAATGGCAACACTCCCCTTATGATGTTCTGCTACCTCCATAAGCCGGGGCATTGCCCGATGAACCAGCTCTGTTGCTGATTCACCACCCGGATAGGGGATATCCACCTTCATCTCATCCTGCCTTGCCTTAAAATCCTTAAACGTTTCCTGGATCTCTTCGTCGGACAGGCCTTCCATTTGACCAAAGCACAGCTCCCGGAATTCCGGTATAATTTCATGGGGAACATTCCAGTATTGATTTGCATGGTATGCGGTTTCCTTTGCCCGAAGCATGTCACTGGAATAGACCATTTCGATCCCCCAGTCCTTCATTCGTTTTCCGGTAAGCCTGGCCTGACGAATCCCTTCTTCCGAAAGGGAAACATCCACATTACACCGTTTGTCGCATTGCCGCCCATGCCGGATCAGATATAGTTTCAAAGATGAGCCCTCCTTATTTTGCATTGGGAAATGAAATCTCTTTGGGATATTCCCATCTTTGCAGCTCCTCCGGCATAAAGCCCTCCGGCTCTTTTCCACCGCCTGCCGTCAATGCAAGATAATATAATTCTGCCAGCTCTTCTATATAAGCTGCCTTTAAAAATGCTTCGTAAATATCACGTTCATCCACTGCAACAGCACCATGCTTTTCCAGCAAAAAGCAGTCCGCTTCTAAACAGCTTTCAATGACGCTCTCCGCCAGTCCTGTGGTTCCGGGCCGTCCATAAGGGGCCACAGGGACACGAGCCTTTGTCAGCCCTAAATTAGCCACTTCATATACAACCGCCGGAAGAGGCTTATTTAACAAGGCAAATGCAGTGGCATAGGCAGAGTGTGTATGGGCGACTGCCGCTGCTTTCGGCCTCTGGCGGTAGATCATCAGATGCATCAGGGTCTCGCTGGTGGGTCTTAAGCCGGACAGATTTTCAATGACATTGGCATCTAAGTCCATGACAACCATATCCCTGGGAGTCAGTAATTCCCTGTCCACACTGGTGGGGGTGATTACCACATAACCGGTCTCCAGATCCCGTGCGCTGAAGTTTCCGGATTTATGCTTGCATAATCCATCTCTCTGCGCACGTTTTGCTATTTCACACACATCCTTTTTTAATGTTTCAAGCATTCTTTTTCCTCTTTTCTGCTTCGTTTTTGCCGATTTAATGAAATGGCTTTATAATGGCCTGCTACAGCAATTCCAGAATCTCATCTGCTGTTTTAGCTTCTTTCATCGCTGCCAGCTTCTTTTCATCCTCTAAAATATTGATCAGTTGGTTTAACGCTGCCAAATGGCTCTCATAATCCGGAGTTGCCAACACAAAAATCACCTTTACCTCCATATAATCATTTACCATAATGGTCTGAGGCAGGAGAAGCATGGAGAAGCCCACATCATATACCCCTGCATCGATCCCCGCGTGGGCGATCATAACATGCTCTGCAATCAGCATAATCTGCCGGTATTTGATGATATTGGAAATGATCGTTTCAACGTACTGGTATTTGATGATATTTTTGTACAGCAGGGGCACTGCTGCAAATTCTATGGCTTCTTTCCAGCCCATGCTTTCCTTAATGATCCGGATATTGGAGATTGTCAGCAGTTCCTTTAGTTCCGGTTTCCGTTTTTCTATCTTTCCTCCTGCTCCCTGATCGGACTGTACCATATACGAGTCAATTTCCATCCGGAGCTTCTGAAATACGCTTTCATTTGTGTGTTTCTTGATAATTTGAAGTATGGTTTCTACCTGGGGAAAGATTTCTCCTGAATTTTTCAGACTCTCAAACACATTTTTACGAAGTTTTTTTCTTCTTTCTTTGTCCATCAGCGGTTCGATCACAAATTGCTTCTTTGACGTTTTTAAGGGTGCCG
Organism: Lacrimispora indolis DSM 755; assembly: GCF_000526995.1. Classification (NCBI taxonomy): domain Bacteria; kingdom Bacillati; phylum Bacillota; class Clostridia; order Lachnospirales; family Lachnospiraceae; genus Lacrimispora; species Lacrimispora indolis. The sequence goes on from NZ_AZUI01000001.1 coordinate 5,106,503, forward strand.
TTGTAAACACCAGGTCAAATTCTTCCCCATAGTGATCAAATTGACGCGCCGACATATAGTTTAAAAAGTCGATTTCCGGAAAGGTCCGTTTTAAGGAGGTCAGGAGAAAATGGGATACGGTAACACCGTTCTGGCACACCACCACCGCACGGGGGCGTCTGTCAGTTTTCTCTTCCTCATCCTCTCTGCTGGTCTGGGCAATAAAAATCAGGGTGATATAAACCAGCTCGCTTTCCGGAAAAGACATTCCGATCAGTTTCTCCAGTGGTGCCACAGACTTTTTCACCATGTCATGTACTTCCTGGTAGGCAGGAAGTACATATTCTGAAATATCTGGACCTATGTGAAAATTATATCTGATACGGTACAGGGCAGGAAGGCTGTGGTTCATCAGCAGATGGAAGGTATCATCTTTATTTTCAAAGCAAATACAGGCGATCCGCTCAAAATTGCTGATCGTCTCCTCCACAGCATGGTAAACCTCTTCCTGCCCTGCAACAGCCTCTAAATGGGAGTTAATTCTCATGCTCTGGATATGGGCGGTAAAATACATGGTCTCATAAATACTGTTCACACCCTCGGCAGACAGGCAGGATTTGATCACCATATATTCCTTTGTTCCTGCCATATGACGGAAGGTTTCCGGAACCGTGTCTAAAACCAGGCCGTCCCGGATCCGCCTGAGAACCAGGATAAAAAAGCACCGGTTCACCTCGAACATTTCATCGGTAAAGCGGGTTTTTAATTCCCCTTCGATGGTTTCCGTCATATTCCTCATTTGCTCTACCTGCTTTGCGGTGATTTTTCCCATCCGGAAAACCATGGCCTGCCGCCCTCTTCCGGACAAAATATTTCGCAGTATAAGGAACAGCCGCTGCCTTAGGTCATATTCCCTGCCTTCCAGCCTATACCCCTTTTCCCTGCTGTAGGTAAGCTGGAGGCTGGAACCAGGCATTTCATCTTTTAATCGCTTTAAATCTGCCAGCACCGTATTTTTACTGGCCTTTAATTCGGCAATAAAATGCTGCAGCGACAGTTCCTGCTGCTTTGTCAGCAGCATCAGCTGAATAATATCCTCCCGCTCTTCCTTGGACAGCCAGACATCCTGATTTTCCTGTTCCAGCCGGTTGAAATCCAGCTGCTCAATCACTTCATTTGGGATGAGGATCCTCCCATTGTTTACCCGTTCCAGAATCGGCAGCTGCTGTTCCTCCAGATATTCATTAATTCTAGTAATTCCATACTCCAGTTGTTTTCTGGAAAGATGCAGCTTTGCCTCCAGATCCTTTCCGGTGACAGACGCACTATGATTAACAATTTCTTTCAAAATCAAGCAATTTCGTTGGCCGATTTTCATGATTTGCCTCCTAAGGAATCAGGCGGATATATCTTCCTTTTTTTCCTGAATCAGGCTTTTTGAATAAAGAACAAAGCATACGATCCACAGAACCAGAATGATCAGAGGAAGAAACTCTCCCTGCAGCGCCTTTACTGCGTGTGAAAATGCATAAGTAAATATAGGGCCGTCAATGCTTGAGTTGGAAATCATCTGTCCGGAAGCAAGCTCCACAGCCTTTGTGGTGTTGGCCAGTTCTGTCATAAAGGGAGCAAATGCAGTTCCGACCCACAAGAATACAGGCGTAAAAATGGTACATTGGATAAGCATCCTTAGGATGTTTCCCCTGCATACAAGGTACGCGGGCACTGCAATTGCAATATTAATAATGCCGGCAAAGGGCAGGATCTTATTTCCGGGAAGGATAAAGGACATAATCAGCGTCACAGGCACTGTCCAGATAACGGCCAGCCATATTTCATTTGCACCTCCAAGGAACGGCCAGTCCAGTCCGACATACATTTCTCTGTCCGCAAATTTACCCTGCATGAATTCTGAAACAGCATTGGAAATAGGCTCCAGGGCCTGCATGAAATATTTGGAAATTACTGGGAACAGGGTCAAAGCGGTGGCACATTGTATTCCAAGGGTCAGTATTCCTGCCAGGTCATATCTTGCCAAAAATCCGAAAATGATTCCCAAAAGAAAGCCTAAAATGTGATTTTCCGCAAAAATACCCAGCTTCTCCTTTAAGTCCTCTGCATTAAAGGATTTATTCAAGCCTGGGATCTTTCGCAGTATACAGTCCACAATATACATAGGAGCCGCAAGAAAAACCATCTTATGGGTACATGTAACTCCCGGAATGCCGGAAAGCTTTTCAATGCGGTGCTGATGGAAATCAGCGGATTTCAATTCAAACACCACCTGAACCGCCGCAACCGCAAATGCTGCCATGACATTGCGGGTTATGTAATATACTGCAACTGCCGTAAAAATTTTCCCCCATACATTCCATAAATCCGCATTAAAGGTATCCGTCTTTTTCATTGCCAGCATGATAATATTGATCACAATCACCAGGGGAAACATTAAAAAAGCATAAGGCCAGGACCAGGATATGGTTGACATGGTGGTCCAGCCCCCATCGGTAATGGGAAGATCAATGCCGGAAAACTTTAACATGGCGGTTGCCGCCGGTGTGATCACTCCGGTCATATAGTTGATCAGCATGCTCATTCCGGAGAAAGCCACACCAAGGGTAATGCCTGATGAAACAGCGTCTTTTACTTTCATCTTAACAATCAAACCGGCGATAATAATGATAACCGGCACAAACACAGCCGCCCCAAGCCCCAGAAAGAAATTAACCGTATTCGCTAACATCTGCATTCTCATTTACCTCCTTATTTTTATAGACTTTTCTTTTTGTAGTTTTCGATTGCCTTCAGCAGTTTATCAAATTCCTGGTCTTTCCCAATACCTGTCAGAAATGCGATCCCATTGATCACTGGAATGGGATATTCCTTGGCATTCTTTACAATGGTGATATAGGCCGCGCTGCCGTCCATATAGCGGTCAACGGACTTTAAATCTACCGCCTCCACCAAAGCATCCACCTTCTTTTCCTTTAACATTCTGTTTACCTTGCTTGCCACTGTCTGTGAGGTAGCCACACCGCTTCCGCAGGCCACAATAACTCTGATTCCCATAGTCAAAACCTCCTCCGATTTTCTTACGGCTGTTTATGATTCCATACCCTTGATGCCGCTGACCGCTTCAAAATATTCATCCGCTGTCCCGGCATGATTCAAACGCTCCATCAATTCCTCGTCCTGAAAGTTCTCCACCAATATCTGAAGTAAATCAATGTGCTCCTCTGATTTTAAAAATCCCAGCATAAAAATGAACCGGACCTGATGGATTTCATCATTATTGGCCATTTCCCTCCACTCAACAGCCTTCTTCAGCCGGATAGGAGCGATAAACGGCCGTAGGATATGGCTGGTATCCGTATGAGGGATAGCGACCGGGTAAGGCTTAATGGGAAGTGCTGTGGGATAACTTTCCTCCCTTGCCATTAGTGACTCCAGATAAGTGTCTTTTACAAACCCGTTTTTAAACAGAATGTCTGCCATCCGTTCAAAGACTTCGGTCTGATCCGCCGCTTCCCAGTCCAGCTGAACCAGTTCCCGAAATAACATATCCTTTTTCAAATGTAACCTCCTTCTATGCTTATCTTTTACCGGTAATTGTCAAAGCAATTTGTTATGTGCAAATTATACCATTGGGCTATTCCCATATCCACAACCATTGTGTACAATTATCAATTTTACCATTGCGCAAAATTGGACTCATGAAAGCAAAGTACCTGCAACGTGGGAGTTACTTTTCTAAAGAGAAACCCAACCATGCAAAACAGGCGAAAGCACATAAAAATACCCTGCAGGTAAGACACATCTTTATGTGTCTTACCTGCAGGGTACCATTGATCTCTGTTATTCTCTTTCCGTAAATTTCTCTACGATCTTAAGGAGGAGTTCCACCACCTTTTCCATGGACTGAACAGGGATGAACTCATATTTTCCATGAAAATTATAACCTCCTGTACACAGGTTCGGACAGGGAAGACCTTCATAAGACAAACGGGCTCCATCTGTGCCTCCCCGGATAGGGGTCACTTTTGGCTCTATTCCGATTTCTTCCATGGAGGCTTTTGCAATGTCGATTAAGTACATGTGAGGCTGTATCTTTTCCTTCATGTTATAGTAGCTGTCTTTTAAGGTAAGCTCCACGGTTCCTGGACAATAGCGGCTATTGAGATATTCCGCCACCCTTTCCATAAATGCCTTTTTTGCTTCAAATTTATCTTTGTTGTGATCCCGTATAATGTAATCCATACGGGCTTCCTCCACGGTTCCGTTCATGTGATCCAGATGATAAAATCCCTCATATCCTTCTGTAAACATAGGATTTTCCGCAGCTGGAAGCATATTGTGGAACTCCATGGCCATGAGCAGGGCATTTCTCATCCTTCCTTTGGAAGACCCTGGATGGATGCTGGAGCCGTGCACAATGACTCTTGCAGAAGCTGCGTTGAAATTCTCATATTCCAGCTCTCCCAATCCGCCGCCGTCTACGGTATAAGCCACATCAGCACCAAAACCCTTTACATCAAAGAAATCAGCCCCTCTTCCAACTTCTTCATCCGGTGTAAAGCCAATGCGGATGGTTCCGTGGGGGATCGACCGGTGGGACAGGAGATATTCCGCCATAGCCATGATCTCGGCAACTCCTGCTTTGTCATCTGCACCAAGCAGAGTAGTTCCGTCGGTTGTAATAATATCCTGCCCCTTGTAATTTAAAAGGTCCGGGAAATCGCAGGGTTTCATAACCAGGCCGGTTTCCTTATTCATCAGAATATCACCGCCGTCATAATTTTTCACGATCTGCGGCTTCACTCCTTCCCCTGAATAGGCCGGAGATGTATCCATATGGGCGATAAACCCAAGAACAGGTACAGCCTTTTCTGTGGTAGCTGGTATGGTAGCATAAACGTAGCTGTGGTCATCCACCATCACGTTTTCCGCCTTCATGGAGTGAAGCTGGGCTGCCAGTTCTCTTGCTAATACTCTCTGCTTTTCTGTACTGGGAACTGCCTCCATATCCTCTTTGGACTGGGTGTCAAAGGATATATACTTTAAAAAATTGTTCAATACTGCTGACATGATTCAATCGCCTCTTTTTCTAAAATTTTATTTTTCCATATTAATAATGGCTTTGATGGCACCTGCTGCGGACCATATGGACAAGCCGTAACCGATGGCCAGATCAAGGAAAAATCCGTTCCACATGTCCATATCAGACATCAGGCTTCCAAAGTTTGTGAAAATATAGACCAGGGTTTCAAAACTGGCTTCATATTGAAAATATGCCCTTACCATGGATACTGCATAATCCAGAAGATTGGCCCCTGCTATCATTCCCGCTGTTATTACAAGACAAATGACGGCTCCCTTTTTGTCCAGTGAACCTCCAAGCTTCTCATAACCGCTTAAAGCCAGCTTCAGCATTACAAATCCTGCTATCCCGGCGACAAACCCCACCTGTCCGATGAGCACCCACAACCCAACTCCCAAAAGCGAGGCAAACAGTGCGCCGATCACTCCAAGGAAGGGATTAGACGGATTCAGTTCAAGAGAGGCAGATATTTGAAGGGCTGCTTCCGGCTCCCCATGTTCCGGGCCAAGGGGATATCTATCTGGCAGGAGATCTTCCGGAAATTCCTCTTTTTTATCCGCTATTTTCTTTTTCACCTGGTTGATCAGCTCCTGGAACGCTGCTTCCTTTATGTGCCCTCCTCTTTTTATAAAGGCAAGGGTATGGTGTTCCCCATCCTTTGTTTCAGCCGAAAGCCTTTTTTCTGTTACGGTGGAGGTATCGTAAATCCTGTCAACGGCCTTGTACGGGATGATATCAAACCCTTCCCCGTCAGTAACCATATAATCCTCTGTCAGATAAAGCAGCTTTTTTCCATAAACAAGGGAAAGAGCTCCAGCCAGCTGTTCGTCCAGCTGAAGCAGCCTTTCTTCCGGCCAAGCTTTTAATGTGGTGCGGCTCCTCTTTAATCTCCGGCTGTTAAGGTTCCATACCAGAATCAGGGTTCCGGCCAGCGCAGCCGTAAATGCATACAGAAAAATGACAGAAATTGTTTTCCAGGCATTGGATACCGGTTTTCTTGTGGTATCCAGATAGTATTCTCCGAAATAGTCCGAAAAATTAGCCTCTGTCACAAGTTCCTGGCCCCACATATCATTGTAGCTTTCTATGGCATACTTCCGGATATCTTCCTCAATGGGCGCAGACATGCCATAAAATGCAGCCGGCTCCGGCGCTACCTCGGACTCATCATACAAATAGGACTGGATCCTTAAATACTCTTCAGACAGATCACCATGAACCTGTACAATAAAGGGCAAAAGCTCTTCGTCATAAGCAAAGTAATAATGATTCGTCTCCTTAAAATCCGACGCAAACTCCAGAGTCATCATCTGAGCCTTTAAGCTGCTGTAAATATCCGCCCCGTCATACACATGAAACTCCGCCGGTTCTTCCTTAAGTTCCGTGTTTCCCAAAAGCTTCATTCCCATTCCAGCCAGAAAAAAGGAAAGAGCAATGATATACAGGAGAACCACCGGTATCACCCAGCGGTAAAGCTGTGTCATTCGTTTCATCCTCCGGGACATCTGTGTTTTCATACTCATGGCCTCCTTTTGTCTCAATTTCCTAATTATACCATAGGGCGGTCAGGCTGTCCATTGCTGCAGGTACCAAAAGACGCTGGAAAGACATCAGCTTCCCAGCGTTTTATAAGGATCAACGGTTAGATAATTCCCTGGTAATATCTTCCCAGGACAGGCCTTTGTAAGCCATCAGCACCATCATATGATATAGGAAATCTGAAATCTCGTATTTCACTTCCTCTGGATTTGGATTCTTGGCTGCTATTACAATTTCCGTGGACTCTTCTCCCAGCTTTTTCAATATCTTGTCAAGGCCTTTGTCAAACAGGTAATTTGTATAGGAGCCTTCCTTTGGATTGGTCTTTCTGTCAAGAATTACTTTAAATACCTCTTCAAACACCTTTAAGGGATTGCTCTCCTGATATTCCTTTTTCACCAGATTCTGATAAAAGCAGCTTCTCGCCCCTGTATGGCAGGCGGCCCCGATCTGGTTCACCTTGGCAAGAAGTGTATCATTGTCGCAATCTAAGGACAGGGACTTTACATACTGGTAATGGCCGGAGGTCTCCCCTTTTCGCCAAAGGCTGCGGCGGCTTCTGCTGTAATAGGTCATGCAGCCGGTTTTTAAAGTTTCATAAAACGCCTCTTCGTTCATATAGGCCAGCATAAGCACTTCCCCTGTCCTGTAATCCTGGGTGATCACCGGGATCAGACCATCCTCATTCAGCTTAAACTGCCGGAAACTTACCGGACTTTCAAAGGTATCCACCCCGATCCCCAGGGATTTCAGTTCCTGCTTTAGATCCATGCAGTTCACCTCTCCGTCAAAGCTTCCCACCAGGCCCTCCACGTTTTCTATCACAAGGGCAAAGGCAAAGAGGGCCGCATCTTCCCCGCAGCCGGTGACCAGAAAGGCCTCCTCACAATCTGAAACGGCCTGAAGCTTTTCCTCCGTGATTTCCGGATCTCCCAGAATCATGACAGAGGCTCCCAGCTGGGCATATTCTTTGGTCCGCTCCAAATACGAACAGTCCGGAAGATAAGCATAAATCTTATCGTCTCCGAACCGGTCAGCCGCCTCTTTCATCATATCCACATTTTCATCCAGGCTTACGTCGAGAAACGCTGCCTTTGCTCCTGCGTAAAGATATTTCTTCACATCCTCCAGCCGTTTTACTCTTCCCCCTAAAATCACAGGAATATCAGACAGTCTGGCAATTTCCTTCATCAGGCCGATGGTCCGCTCATGATCCTCCTCCGATTCCGACAAATCGTGGAGGAAAAGCTCATCGGCTCCGCTGTCCCCATAAAAACAGGCAAGGGACAAAAGATCTTCCCCATAGCACATCTGACCGTCTTCAAGCCTGACGGCCTTTCCTTCCCGGATTCCAAAACCCGCAATCAGCTTTTTATACTCCATCATCATATCCTCCCCTGACGGCCCTGTTTTTCAAAGGCTTCAATAGCTTCTTTTAAATCGATCCGCTTTTCATACAGCGCCTTCCCGATAATTGCGCCATGAACACCCGCCTGGTAAAGCTGCCTTAAATCCTCCATGGAAGACATTCCCCCGGAGGCAATGATGTCCATTCCTGTTTCTTCTGTCAATTTTTTCGTATATTCCACATTGGGACCGGTCAGCATCCCATCCCTGGATATGTCCGTATACACCACATGGCGGACTCCGTACTCTTTCATCCGGCTGCAAAGCTCTGATGCGGAAATTCCGCTGATCTTTTCCCAGCCTTCCACAGCCACCATTCCGTCCTTGGCGTCAACCCCTGCCACGATCCGTTCCTGGCCGAACCTTTTCACCATATCCCGGATAAATTCCGGATTCTCTGCTGCCTTTGTTCCAATGATTACCCTTGCCACTCCCAGGGAGAGCATGGATTCAATGGCCTCTTCGCTTCGAATGCCGCCGCCTATTTCAATGGGTATGGATACTGTATCCACTATTTTTTTGATCACCTCATCATTCACTGAGCGGCCTGCCAAAGCTCCGTCTAAATCCACCAGATGAAGAAATGTGGCACCCTGAGACTGCCAGAGGGCAGCTACCTCCTCCGGTTTGTCAGAATAAACGGTGATCTCCTTAAATTCTCCCTGTTTCAAACGGACGCACTGCCCGTTTTTTAAGTCAATTGCTGGATAAAGCTGCATATATGATTCTCCTTTATAATGTTCCCTTTGTGGACAGCACCCCTGTGATCCTCTGGTCAGGTGAGGTCGCCTCATCTAAGGCCTTTGCAAAGGCTTTGAAAGTCCCTTCGATGATATGATGATTGTTCTCTCCTGCCAGTTTTCTGATATGCAGGTTCATTTCTGAGGCATAGGAAACGGCATAGAAAAATTCCTTCACCATTTCTGTCTCAAAATCCCCCACCCGTTCCGCAGTGAGCAAAACATCATAGCTCAGATATGGCCTGCCTGATAAATCAACGGCGCAGAGGATCAGGGTCTCATCCATGGGAAGGATCATGCTGCCGTAGCGCTTAATAGAGGCTTTATTTCCAAGAGCCTGTTTGATGGCAGTTCCAAGGACAATGCCCGTGTCTTCAATGGTGTGGTGGGTGTCCACTTCAAGATCTCCCTTTACTGATAAGTTCAGGTCAAAAAGACCGTGGCGTGCAAAGCTGTTTAACATGTGGTCGAAAAAACCGATCCCAGTGTGGATTTCAGCCTTTCCGGTGCCGTCTAAGTCAAGCTTTAACTGGATATCTGTCTCATGGGTTACCCGGGAAATATCTGCAATTCGTTCCATTTTTTATCCTTCTTTCATTGCTTTATTGTTGGATAAGTAAATAAGTCCGCAGTGCTAAATAAGTAAATAAGTCCGCAGTGGAGCTCGTAAAACCGCAGGTTTTACGAGCTCACGGGCATTCGCCCTATGGAATAGGCCATGATAAGATTTTCTTATGTGCAAGCACAACGAAAATCTTATCACGTCCTATTCCGCACTGCTCATCGCTATCGTGGAAAGAACCGCACTTTTATAGAATTGGCATGGGCGGTCAGATGCTCTGCTTCAGCAAAGGCTTCAATATCCTCATGGATCGCTTCCAGGGCTTCCTTTGAGTAGTAAATGATGCTGGATTTCTTTATGAAATCATCTGTGCTTAAGGCTGAGAAAAATTTAGCCGTTCCATTGGTCGGAAGCACGTGATTTGGTCCTGCAAAATAATCTCCCAAAGGCTCTGAGCTGTATTCTCCGATAAATATGGCGCCTGCATTCTGGATCCTGGTCATGTCCTCAAAAGGATTCCTGGTGATGATCTCCAAATGCTCAGGAGCGATCTCATTGACTGCTGCAACAGCTTCTTTCATGGTGTCCGCCACCAGAATATAGCCATAATTTTCCAGGGATTTCTCAATGATCTCTGTCCGTGACAGTTCTCTGGTAAACTGTTCCACTTCTTCTGACACTCGTTCAGCCAGTTCCATGCTGGTTGTAACTAATATGGCGGATGCCAGTTCATCATGCTCTGCCTGGGACAATAGATCCGCCGCCACAAAACGGGGATTGGCGCTTTCATCTGCAAGCACCAGGATCTCGCTTGGCCCGGCAATGCTGTCAATGCTCACATGGCCGTAAACCGCCTTTTTTGCCAGAGCCACAAAAATATTTCCAGGCCCTACGATTTTGTTGACCTTTGGGATGGATTCTGTTCCAAAGGCAAGGGCAGCCACCGCCTGGGCTCCTCCCACCTTATAGACCTCGGTAACACCCGCCAGATGGGCTGCCGTTAAAGTGACCGGATTGACCTTCCCATCCTTTCCCGGAGGGGTTACCATGGCAATGCGGTTCACTCCGGCCACCTCTGCCGGAATGATGTTCATAAGGACCGACGACGGGTATGCCGCCTTTCCCCCCGGAACATAAACGCCTACGCTTTCTAAAGGCGTGATCTTCTGGCCCAGGATGGTGCCGTCAGGCTTACTGTCAAACCAGCTGTACTGTCTCTGCTTTTCGTGAAACCGTCGGATGTTTTTCATGGACTTCTGAAGGATCTCCATGAGCTTTGGATCCACTTCCTTCATGGCCTCCTCAATTTCCTTTTCAGTCACCTTAAGGTTTTCCCCATTGATCTCCGCTTTATCAAATTTCTTTGTATAGGCAAATACCGCCCTGTCTCCATCCCGCTTTACAGATTCCACGATTTCCTGAACCGTATCCGCGTAAGTTTCATAATTATTGGGATCTCTTTTTAACAGATCAGCAAGAATATTTTGTTTGGAAGCTTCGTCCAGTTTTACAATTCTCATCGGTTCTCCTCCTGCAGCAGGATACGTAAATCATGGATCAGCTTTGTGATCCTTTCGTTCTCCCGTTTCATACTTACCTGGTTCACCACCATGCGGGCAGATAAGGGGGTAATTTCCTCCAATACCGTAAGCCCGTTTTCTTTCAGGGTGGTTCCCGTTTCCACAATGTCCACAATGACCTCAGAAAGCCCTACAATGGGCGCCAGCTCAATGGAACCGTTAAGCTTTATGATCTCAACCGTCTGGTGTTTTTTGTTGTAAAAATAGTCCTTGGCAATGGCCGGATATTTGGTGGCCACGCGGATCCTTTCATGATGCTTTAAAAGCTCGACCGCCGACTGGGGGCCGCAAACGCACATGGTGCAATTTCCTATCCCCAGATCCATGACCTCATATAGCTTTCTTCCTTCCTCCAGAATGGTGTCTTTACCCACCACTCCAAGGTCGGCTGCCCCATACTCCACGTAGGTAGGCACATCGCTGGCCTTTGCAAGGAAGAACCGCACGCCCAGTTCCTCATTGGTAAAGATCAGCTTCCGGGAATCCTTATCCTTCATCTCTTCACAGGTGATCCCGATTTTTTCAAACATTTCAAGTGACTGTTTTGCCAGCCGCCCCTTTGCAAGGGCAAAAGTCAGATATCTCATACGTTCCCCCGATTATTTTAAATATTCCGCCAGCGGTATCTCATCTGTACGGTCCAGAACAAGGTTCATGACCCTTACAGAAAAACCGCTGTGGTCCAAATACAGCAGATTGTTTAATTCCCTGCGCCTTGCATAGGCCTGATATTCTTCAAGGGAACGGGATATATCCTTTCGCTGAAGCTGAACTGCCATGCCGGAACTCCGGAAATGATCAGAAAGGCGGATGGCATTTTCCCTGGCTTCCTTTTCATAAAGGATGATGGTATTTACCACAGAAACCTCTGTCTCAATTTTCTGCCTGGAAAGAGCCAGCAAAAGCTCATCCACAGAGATTCCAAAGCCAACAGCAGGAGAATCCTTTCCAAACTGCTCCAAAAGCTTATCATATCTGCCGCCATTTACCACATAATCCCCGGTCCCATAGGTGTAAGCCTTGAAAATAATGCCGGTATAATACTGGTATTGGCTCAGCATCCCAAGATCATAGGAAATATAATCAGAAAGCCCATAATGTTCAAGGATCCGGTATACCTCCTCCAAACGCCGGAGGGCCCTTAAGGCCCTTGGATTGGAGGTCAGCTCCCTGGCCGCCTGAATCTGTTCTAAAGAGCCGAACAGCTCCGGGAGCTTTAAAAACACCTGCTTTAGCTCCTTGGAAATGGGCTGTGCCATGACCAGCTCTTCCACGCCGAAATAATTCTTATTTTCAATAAGCTCCCTTAAAGCTTCTTCCATTTCCTCATCCATGCCGGCCTCTTCTATCAGCCCTTTGAAGAAATCCACTTCCCCTAATTCCACCTGAAATTCCGTCAGACCTGCTGCTTTTAAAGCCCCGATCACCATGGCCAGAACCTCTGCATCCGCATCCGCAGAATCATCGCCGATAAATTCCACTCCAGTCTGGCTGGATTCTTTCAGCCTGCCCTGATAGCTGGAATTATTTATAAAAGTCCTCTCAATATAGCAAAGACGGATGGGCATATCCTCGTCCAGAAAATACTTGGCCGCACATCTGGCTATGGCAGGCGTCTCATCCGGGCGCAGCACCAGAGTGTGGTTATCCCTGTCAAAAAACTTAAACATCTCCTTTGCCTTGACACTTCCCCGGGATTCATTGAAAATATCAAAAAATTCAAAGGTCGGAGTTTCAATGTCCTGATAACCGCACAAATGGAAAACCTTCAGCATCTTCTCCTGCAGGGCAGCCTTTCTCGTACACTCTACTCCATAGATATCCCGGACTCCGTCCGGTGTATGTAACAGTTTATTTGCCATAACAACCTCCGTCTTCTGCTTCGCATATCCACAGTGAGCCGTCAAAAAAGCAGTGAAGAAAATTATTTTCACGACTCATCATTTTTTACCACTTTCTTATAGTAAAGTGATAATTCGATAACGTGTAGTCAATTATAGGGGAAAAAGTGGTTCTTGTCAATCTCTTCTATCCAAATCTTTCTGGATCAGTTCCAGATAATGAACGAAAATATCCCGAAAGCTCCGGATTCTCCAGGCTTTATCAACTTCCTCATAGGTAAAGCTTTTACGTCCTCCATCCTCCATCCGTTTCCAGAACCGTTTCAGCTGGTCAAAGGTCAGGTAATAGATTTCATTCTTCTGGGTATAGGATAAAATGATAAAGGCAATTCCTCCCTGACTTTCAAATTCTTCCATAAAGGCTACCTGATGAGGATGAATGTTCTGAAGGGGAAAGGTGCACGCCGAACATTCTTTTGCGTCAAAGCAAATCGGTATCCCCTGGACGGCCCCAATATAGTCCACCGTACTCTTCTGGTCAAAATAAGCCAGTGTAATATGGCGGCTTTCCTTATCAATGGAAATGGGCGTGATGGGCGTGGGTATTTTCTGAATCAAAGCCAGGCCTTTTTCCCGGTAGCTTTCATTGCTCCGGTTGATCAAATCCTCTAAGGCAGAGCCTCTTAATCCTCTTGTATTCCAGGTTCCCATCTTTCTATCTTACCTCCAATCCTTGCATATCTTTGAAAAGGTTTTTGGCAGAGGCGCGAAAAAGCTTTGTCCCGATAAATAGGAAAGAGGCTCCGGAAGTTCCGGGAAAATCACCTGGTAAGAATGAAGAAGCTGGGAATGGATATGGTAAAGCCTCTTTGCTTCTTCATTGACCCTGCTGTCCCCATACTTATAATCTCCTGCAATGGGGTGCCCGATGGAAGATAAATGGGCGCGGATCTGGTGGGTACGTCCTGTGATCAGCGTAATCCTTAAAAGCGTATATCCTTCATGATATTGAACCGGTTCGTATTCTGTTACAATAGGGACACTTCCTGGTACCTGCTGCTTATGAACTGTCACCTGATTGGAAGCCTCTGACTTTGTCAGATAGCCTGTGATCACCTGTCTTTCTGAAATCTTTCCCTTTACCACGCACTGATAATACTTGTGAATGCTCCGGTCCTTAAAGGAGGCAGACATGAGCTGAAGGCCCGCCAAGGACTTTCCTCCCACCACCAGTCCGCTGGTGTTCCGGTCCAGACGGTTGCACACAGAAGGCCGGAAGCTCCTTAGCTGTTCTGTGGATAACTGGCCGCTTGAAACCAGATAATCGATCATGTATTCCACCAGAGATTCATCCGATTCCCTGGCCTTCTGCGAGAGCATGCCTGCCGGCTTGTTTACCAGAAGAATGTGCTCATCCTCATATATAATGTTTAAAGATACCTTCTTTACCTCTGGAAGCTTTATCTGAGAAAATTTTCCAATGGTTTCATCGGAAAGAAAAAGCTTGACCTCATCTCCCTGTACAAGCTTTTCCGAACCGTCACACTTTTTTCCGTTTAAGGTGATATTTTTCTTTCTCATCATCTTATACAGAAAGCTTTTTTCTGCAAGATTCAAATATTTGGAAAGCAGCTTATCCAAACGCTGCCCTGCTTCATTTTGTGATACGATCAAAGACTGCATGATCTGTCCTTTCTGTGATTATTGCCATGAACTTTGGCAGGGCTAATCCCAAAGGGTATTTCTTTCCTGTCACTTACATGGACAGGCTTTTTAACAGGGAGGAGGCGCGCTCCACGCTGCCGTCATCCTTATACTCTGTTTCCGGTCCTAAGCCGGAAAGGAAGTTTAAAAACGCCTTTTCATCCAAAAAGAGCCTTACCTCCGGCTTCAGCTGATGGCTGAGAAACATATCCTTAAAAAAACATTCTGCCTTCTCTTTATCCACTCTTTTGGCCGTACAGTAAACATAGACGCCGGAAGGATGAACCGCGGCCACATCCACCGGCAGGACTGCATCCCTGGAGGTGATGATCAGATCATAAAGCAGTCTGACTTTTCCTTCATAAGAAGAAGCTTTTATATAAAGCTCCTCCGGCAGGGTTTTATACCTCCAGGCTGCTAATAGGGGAGAAGCCCCATTAGCAACCGGAAGCACGGAAAGAACCGCCGTGATGGTCAGGATGTTTTTCCAGGATGAACCATCAACCAGCCCCCGGGCCAAAAGCTGTGCCAGGATCAGGACCGCCCCTGCAAGGATCTTTCCAAGTTCTGCCTTTTTATGATAATTACGATAACCGTACTGTCCCTTCCTGTATCGTTTCACTTTCGTATTCCTCTTCCTTTGCCTGCTTTTGTCAATGGGATAGTCACAATGACCAAGGGTCACAGCGCCCCCGCCTCACCGGGCATAGTCTTCATAAGCCTTTTCATAAGGCTGAAAATGGCAGTGTGAGGTACTGTTTTGCATAAAAGCCGGAAGGTTTTCATGGTGGTTCCATAGACAGAAACCGGACGGCCCATCATGCTGTCCCGCAATGCAAGGCGCACTACCTTCCTGGGATCAGCCATCATCAGCCGCTTGTAAAGAGGGATCTGTCCTGTGGTCTCTGCAATATCGAAAAATTCGGTCTTTACTGGTCCCGGGCATACTGCCGTCACATAGATCTCCTTTTTTTTCAGTTCTTCATTCAGTGCCCTGCTGTAGCTTAACACAAAGGATTTTGTGGCCGAATAAATGGCAAAACCAGGCTGGGGCAAAAAGGAAGCAGAAGAGGAAAACTGTATGATCCTGCTGTTCTTCGACATGTAGGGAAGAACCATATGGGTCACCGCACAAAGGGCCCTGCAGTTTAAATCCACCATGCCCATCTCATCCCCTAAGTTTATTGTTCCCACATCACCGATCTTTCCATAGCCTGCCGCATTGATCAGCCACTTTACCTCCGGTTTTTCCTTCATCAGGAGATCTTCTAAATCTGTCAGCCGGCTTTTATCCGTCAGGTCAATGGCAAAGGACCGGACCCTGACAGGAACAAGAGGGGATAATTCCTCCAGCCGTTCTTTTCTCCTGGCAATGGCCCATATTTCTCCGATCCCGCTGAAACGGTCGGCAATCTGCATAATAAACTCTCTTCCCATGCCGGAAGACGCACCTGTCACAATGGCAATCTTCATAATCAATTCCTTCTTTTCTTTTATTGTTGTCCTCATGCTCCGGGCAGAGCCCTCCCCCGCTTTGGATACCCAATGAGTACTTCTGTCAAGCGGATATTCGCAATCCGCTTCGCTACTTGCTCATAACCGAATAGCAGCTATCGCTGCTTGATTCGGTTAAATTAAGGAGTTTTACTTTTTTCCTGCCTTTTTATGAATGTTCCTTATGGTCTTTTTCTTTGGTTCCCGGCGGCCTTCCGCTTCCCTGGCTCCTGTTTTCTTCCCGCTGCTGTAATTTTTCCCTGCTTTGCTGTCTGAAAAACCTCCCGGAGCACTTATTTTCGGACGGATCAGGGATTTTTTATCATACCCGATCAAATCCGTACGGCCTGCCAGCCTTAAGGCTTCGGAAACCAGTTCATAGTTTTTCGGATTCCTGTACTGGATCAGAGCCCTTTGCATTGCCTTTTCATGGGGATTGACTGGCACATACACCTTTTCCATGGTGCGGGGATCATATCCGGTATAATACATGCATGTGGATATGGTGGAAGGTGTTGGGTAAAAGTCCTGAACCTGCTCCGGCATATAACCTAAATCCCGTAAATATTCCGCAAGCTCAACGGCTTCTGAAAGCCCGGAACCTGGATGGGAGGACATTAAATAAGGGACAAGATACTGCTTCATGCCAAGCCGCCCATTCATATCGTTATATTCCTTTACAAACTGGCGGTACACTTGATTCCTGGGCTTGCCCATTTTGGAAAGCACCTTATCAGCAACATGCTCCGGGGCAACCTTTAATTGTCCGCTCACATGGTACTGGCAAAGCTCCTTTAAGAACTTTTTACCAGGCTCGGCCAGCACATAGTCAAACCGGATACCGGAACGGATGAATACCTTTTTTACCTTTGGTAAGTTTCTTAATTTTCTCAACAGTTCAATATAGTCCGTGTGATCCGCCTTTAAATTCTTGCAAGGCTCCGGAAACAGGCACTGCCGGTTGGGGCAGGCTCCCTTTGTCATCTGCTTATCACAGGCCGGAGACCGAAAATCTGCCGTAGGTCCTCCTACATCATGGATATATCCCTTAAAGTCCGGCTCCTCCGTTAAAAGCCTTGCCTCTTCCACAAGGGAATCATGGCTTCTGGCCTGTATGATCCGGCCCTGATGGAAAGTGAGTGCACAAAAGCTGCAGGCACCAAAACACCCTCGGTTGCTGATCAGGCTGAACTTGATTTCCCGGATGGCGGGCACTCCCCCAAGCTCCTCATAGGAAGGATGATAATTCCTCATATAAGGAAGGGCGTATACCTCATCCATCTCCTCCATGGAAAGAGGCTTTGCAGGAGGGTTCTGAACCACAAACAGATTGTCCTTATAAGGCTCTGCCAGGCGTTTTCCTGTAAACGGATCTGTGTTGTTATACTGAATGTAATAGCTTTTTGCATATTCCAGTTTATTAGCCTTCATCTTTTCAAAAGAAGGGAGGATCAGAGCATCGTATACGGATTCCAGACTGTCCGTCTTATAAACAGTGCCGTCTATAAAAGTGATATCCTTGATGTCAATCCCGCTGTTTAAAGCATCTGCAATTTCCACAATGGATCTTTCCCCCATCCCATAGGAGATTAAATCCGCCTGGGAATCGATCAGGATGGAATGCTTTAGCCGGTCCGACCAGTAATCGTAATGGGCCAGACGCCTTAGACTGGCTTCAATGCCGCCGATGATAACAGGCGCCTTTTTATATACGGACCGGATGAGATTGCAGTAAACCGTGACAGCATAATCGGGGCGCTTTCCCATAACTCCCCCCGGCGTATAAGCATCCTGCTGTCTGCGCTTTTTTGAAACAGAGTAATGATTTACCATGGAATCCATGTTGCCGCCTGAAACCAGAAATCCAAGGCGGGGCTCCCCTAAAACCTGGATGCTTGCCCGGTCTTTCCAATCCGGCTGTGATATAATGCCCACCTTGTATCCATGGGCTTCCAAAAGCCGGCTGATGATGGCATGGCCAAAGGACGGGTGGTCCACATAGGCATCACCGGTGACATAAATAAAGTCACATTGCTTCCACCCTCTGATATTCATATCGGACCGGCCCATGGGAAGATAATCGTGGATCATGATTTTACTCCATTTCTATTTAGTATCTGGTGATAGTCGTATATAAAATAGTCGGCCAGCTGCCGCTTTTCCTCTTCCATCTCTCTGGAAAATTCATCGTCAATGGCACAGACCGTCATTCCTGCCCGTTTTCCTGCCATGATCCCGGCAGGAATATCCTCAAAAACCAGACAGTGAGCCGGAGGCACGGAAAGCTCTCCCGCTACCTTTAAATAGATATCCGGTGCAGGCTTTCCGGCAGTCACCTCGCAGGAGGTAGCCACTACTTGAAAATATTGCCCGATATTTAAAGAATCAATCACCGCATCCACCATCTGTCTTCCGTTGCTGGTGGCAATTCCGGCCTTTAATCCCATTTCAGCAATATATTTGAGAAATTCACCTGCTCCCGGCTTTAGCCAGACCTCATTCCGGTATTTTTCAATGGACATATCCGTCCACACACTCTTGATTTCATCTAAGGATTCCTTCAGTCTGAAACGCTCTTTAAAATAAAAAGCGGTTTCCGTAAAGCTCATCCCCTCAATATCTTTTTGCAAATCATCCGGACAAACAAGTCCTCTGCTGCCAAGAAATTCTATATCAATGGATTTCCACATCCACATGGAATCAACCAAAGTCCCATCCAGATCAAAAATAACAGCTCTCTTTTCCTCTAACATCCTCTGCTTTTGTCTCCCTTTCCTTAATCTTGCCCATGTCCTTTGGGCATAAAGGTATACCCGAAGGGTGTTTCCTTAATCTTACCCACGTACGTTACCATGACTTTTTAATTTCCGGATCTCTTCTTCTGAAAGCGGGCGGTATTCTCCCGGCTTCAAAACCTCATCAAGTGCAAGGCTTCCCATGGACATCCGCTTTAAGTATACCACACGGCACCCTAGAGTTTCAAACATCCGCTTCACCTGATGGAATTTTCCTTCCCGAATGGTCAGAAGGATTTCGGAAGGTTCTTCTTCCTTTCCCTGCTCCAGAACTTTCAAATAAGCAGGCATGGTAACTGTACCATCAGAAAGCACCAGCCCTTCCTCCATCCGCCTCTTTGCGTCAGCCGGAAGCTCTCCTTCGATCCGGGCAAAATAAATCTTGTCCACATGCTTTTTCGGAGACAGAAGCTGATGGGCCAGATCTCCGTCATTGGTGATGAGAAGAAGTCCTTCCGTATCAATATCCAGCCGCCCCACCGGAAAAAGATCATCCCGTTTCCGATCCCCTATGAGACTTATCACGGTTTCGTAACGGGAATCCTCAGTGGCAGATACCACACCCTGAGGCTTGTTCAGCATATAGTATTCATACCGGACATAAGACACCAGACGTCCATCAACAGTTACCTGGTTCTGCTCCGGATGGATCTTGCGTTCCGCCCTTTTCTCAGGGATTCCGTCTACTGAAATCCTGCCTTTTCTGGCCATTTCCTTAATCTGGCTTCGCGTTCCTTCTCCCATTTCTGTTAAATATTTATCAAGTCTCAGTTCCTTCATCACTGCCACCGCCATCCCGGATAGTATTTATTTTTCAGCACGGCCCCGCTTCCCTTGGCAAAGCCCAATGGAATACCTTCCACGCAGACTAAACACCAGCCTTTTATCGGCCCCTCTTCTTCCTTTAAAAAGATGGTCTCCCCTTTTAAATAGCGGATCACTCTCTCATCCTGCTTTTTCCAGGAAACGGTCTGTTTGAACTCTTCCGGTTTTAACGCCATGGCAAAGGCCTGCCCCGGTTCAAAACGGCCTTTCTTCATTTCTCCCAGCAAAAGTCCGGTCCTGAGATAACGAAGGCCGTTAGCATTCTCCGGGAAGTATTCCGGAAGGTAGTAAACAACATCATTCTTTATCCGGATGCGGGAGCTCTCCAGAGGTTTTGAAACCATGGAAAGGAAATCAGAAAGCTCCTGAGGAAGAGGAAGCTGTTTCATGGACTTATTTCCATGGACCTCATGTCCTGCCTGAGATCCTTTCTTTTTCAGCAGTGCCATAAAATGGCCTTCTCCTCTGATCTTATGGGGAAAGAGGCGCAGACAGCTTAAAAGACCGATCCCTCCGCTTGCCCCTTCAAAAAGAGGAAGCCGGATCAGCTCCATTTCCTCATGGCGTTCCAGGGTCCGGCTGATGATATCCTCATTTTCACAGACTGAAAACGTGCAGGTGGAATATAAAAGAAGCCCGCCGGCCGCCAGCATGTCTACCGCCTGGTCCATGATCTCTTTTTGGATTTCTGCATAATACTCCGGCCCGCGTTCCTCATAGCTTTTCACCATATCAGCATCCTTGCGGAACATGCCTTCTCCTGAGCAGGGAGCATCAACCAGTATTTTATCAAAAAATTCACCGAAGGCTTCCTTTAATTTCTTTGGTTCCTCGCTGGTGACACAAATGTTCTCGATCCCCCATAATTCTAAGTTCTTAAGCAATGCCTTTGCCCTGGAATTGCTGATGTCATTGGACACTAAAAGTCCCTGACCCTTCAGCTTTGCCCCCAACTCCGTGCTTTTCCCTCCGGGCGCTGCGCACAGATCAAGGACCTTGTCTCCCGGAACCACGTCCAGCAGACTTGCCGGCGTCATGGCGCTGGGTTCCTGGAGATAATAAAGCCCGGCGTAATAGTAAGGATCTTTGGCCGGACGTTCTTCTCCTTCATAGTAAAAACCGTTATGGATCCAGGGAACGGACTTAAGCTTAAGGGTTGTCATTTCTGCAAATTTGTCAGGGCTTATTTTAAGGGTATTGACCCGCAGCCCGTAAAGCCGTTCCTCTTCAAAGCTTTTTAAGTACGCCTCATACTCCTCTTCCCCTAATAAATCTTTCATCCTGTTTAAAAATTCTTCCGAAATCTTTCGTTCTTTCACGTTGTCGCTCCCATCTTGTTTCAAGGAAGTTCGATTCGCCTTTGGCTCCTCGGATGGCTTTTTTGCAAAATTCAGGGTGTGCCCCTGCCTTAAGTAAATCATGCCTATGGAAATAATCTTAATATAGCTTGCGGAAATTTGCAAGGCAAGTCATCTTTTTGTTTTCATAAATATAGCTAATACGAATATTTCAGCCGGTATTTCTCCAGATATTTTAAGACCCAGTAGGGATTGACACTCATCTCATCATTATGGTCGGTCCGCAAATAAATTCCCACGTGCAAATGGACCGGGAAATTGCCTGTGGTCCCCTCCACCTGACTGTAGCCGGTGTCCCCCATAAATCCCAAAAGCTCCCCTGCCTTTACTTCGTCCCCTTCCTTCCACTGTCTGCTGTAGCCGTAAAGATGGGCATAGTACAGATACGCGCCTTTAGGAGCCCGTATCCCGATCCTCCAGCCGCCCTTTTCCAGCCACCCCACCTTTTCCACCACCCCGTCGCTCATACTGACCACCGGATAATGTCCTCTGGGCTGGTCTGTTCCCATAATATCGCAGCCTTCATGTCCCCGTTCGCCTCCATAGGTCCTGGCTTCCATCCAGCCGTTTTGATAGCTTATATCCGGGGAACCGGAAAGAGTGGTCAATGGTATGGGGAAAAATTTCAAATCATTTAAAAGTATTTCATAGGCCTGGCGGAGCTTCCGGTACTCCGCTGGCTTTACCTTTAAAAGTCTGTCCGTATGGGTATCCTTGTCTGTGACCCCAGTTAAATCATACTGGTGCTCCACCATTAAGGATGTCAAAGTATCATAATCAAGAGAATCCCATTCCGCCACCATTTTTCCAAGCTTTAAGCTCCTGAAATCATCACTTTCCCAGGTATAAGCATCCAGCTGGTAAAATGTAGGATTATTGTACAGATAATCGATCATGGTCACCTGGAAAACGGAAAGGATCAGGATGAAAAGAAGAATCACCATCATATCAGTCATGCCATTTCATATAATTGTATAAAACAATCTATTCAGGTGTACATGAAAAAATCCTTTTTCCGTCTGCTTTCCGTTGCCGCTTTAATCCTGCTGCTCCGTTTTCCGTCTACAGCCTTTGAAGGAGCGAGAAACGGACTGGTTTTATGGGGCTCTGTGGTGGTGCCCACCCTTCTGCCCTTTATGATCTGCTCCAATGTCATCGTGGCCTTAAATGCCATCCGCATCCTTATTTTCCCGGTAAGAAGGATCCTGCACCAGTTCTTTTGCCTCTCTGATGCGGGAAGCTATACCCTGATTTCCGGTCTTCTCTGCGGATATCCCATGGGAGCCAGGACCTGCAGCGATTTTATGGACAATAACCGTATTTCCGAAAAGGAAGGGAAATACCTTTTAGCCATCTGCAATCATCCCAGCCCCATGTTCCTGTTAGGTTATGCCGCCGGAGCTCTCCCGCCGTCACTGCCGGTCTGGCTCCTCCTTACCTGTGTGTACCTGCCCATATTCCCTCTTTCCATTGCAGCAAGGAGCTTTTATGGCATCAGCGGGCCGGCCGGATCTCTGCCTGTTACAAGAGAATCCTATAAATCCTTTGACGATAGCCTGATGGATTCCTGCGAGGTCATGGTAAAAATCGGAGGATATATTATGCTGTTTTCCATCCTGGCTCTTTACATAACAAAACTTCCTATAAATGTTCCTCAATATAAAGCCGTCATCCTGGGTTTTGTGGAGATCACCACCGGGATCAAGGCCGTTTCCCAGGCCTTTTCAGGAATATCAGGAGGCTTATGGATCGGGGTTGTGACCGCATTCGGAGGATTGTCCGGTATCTTTCAGACAAAGAGTGTTATAAAAAATGCCGGATTATCCATCCGGCACTATGTAACCTGGAAAGTGCTTCACAGCCTCCTTACCATCATACTTTTTATTCTATTGGCCCGTTTTCCTCTGGTCCTGCCGCGGGCGTAACAGCTCCTGTCAGCTCCTGGCGGTTAGAAGAGACGATATCATAGCTTGACTGCATGGAAGTCATAAAAGCGTCAAAACGGCCCTGGGCGCCTTCCATGGAATGGCTGATAATGGTCTGAAGACTTTTTAACATGTCGTCCGTATACTGAACAGAACTCTGCCTGATGCCATTGGCGTCGGCCACCGCCTGTTCCACGATCTGCTGGGCCTGTTGATTGGCCTGTTCAATGATATCATTGGCCTGGGCATATGCTTTCTGCATGATTTCATGCTCATTGACCAGCTCATTTGTCTGAGCATTGGCCTGGGCCAGAATGGAATCCGCCTGCTGACGGGCTTCATTCATAATTGCGTCACGGTTGCTGATAATCTTCTGATACTGCTTGATTTCATCGGGAATGCGCAGACGAAGTTCCACCAGAAGCTCTTCCAGCTCATCCCGGTTAACCACGATCTTGCTGTTGGAGAGAGGCTGGTACTTGCAGCTGTCAATATATTCTTCAATTTCACCGATTAACTGTTCAATTCTGCTCATCATAATACGAACACTCCTTACTCTTATTTCATTCTATCTTCCATCTTCTTCATTACACGCTGCGCGACACATGCAGGCACAAACGTGTTTATCTCTCCGCCATAGGCGGCTATCTCCTTCACAATGCTGGAACTCAAGTAAGAATATTTTAAATTCGTCGTCAAAAACACAGTATCAATCTCCGGTGCCATAACCCGGTTTGTCTGTGCGATCTGCAATTCATATTCAAAATCCGTTACAGCCCGAAGCCCGCGAATGACCGCATCCGCCTGATTAGCTCGTACAAAATCAACCAAAAGCCCTCCAAACGACTTTACCTCCACATTGGGAAGGTCTTTAGTAAGGCTCTTTAACATATTAACACGTTCTTCTACAGAAAACAACGGCGTTTTGGAATTATTATTTAAAACTCCTATGATTAAATGATCTGACATCCTGGCAGAACGTTCTATAATATCCAGATGACCAAAAGTCACCGGATCAAAGCTTCCCGGATACACTGCTTTTCTCATGTGGTCTCTTCCTTTTCTTTATGATTGCCTGTATGGTTTGGGCATTTGTTATGATTTTTTCCTTGATGCAAAGACGTGCTTGTTTGTTTTATAATCCTTTTCTCTAATGATCTGGTATCCCATTTCATCCAGATATTCAAAGGGGGTGTTTAAGGAGGCTTCCGTGATGATGGTTGTGTCCTCATGAATCAGCGGGGAATCGGACAGATACTGGAAAATCCGTTTTTCCCAGTCGTTATTATAGGGAGGGTCCATGAATATATAATCAAATACATGCCCCTTTCCTTCCAGCCTGCCTAGTCCTGTCATGACGTCACAGTTCATGACTATTGCGTCATCCTCCAGCTTTGTGGTCTTTAAATTTTCACGGATGCATTCCGCAGCTTTGGGATTTTGTTCTACCATGACTGCCAGACCGGCTCCACGGCTAAGGGCTTCGATTCCGATGGCTCCGCTTCCGGAAAACAGATCCAGAAAACTGCGGCCAGGCATGTCCCCTTGAATCATATTAAAAAGCGTCTCCTTTATTCTGTCTGTTGTGGGCCGGGTTTCCTGTCCCTCTATGGTTTTTAATATAAGCCTTCTGGCTTTTCCTGCGATTACTCTCATGATAGAATTCCTCACTTTGTTTTTACCGGTTGCTATGGTATAAGTCCGCAGTGCAGCGGGTGAATCCGGGGGATTCACCCGCTCACGGGCGTTCGCCCTATGAAACAGGATGTTTAAAGAGATTCTTACGTGCAGGCACGACGAATCTCTTTAAACATCCTGTTTCGCACTGCTCATTGCTTTCGTGGATATTATAGTATGAATTTGTGAGATATACAACCAAAAGTTGCGTTTTTACCTGGTCAATGTCCTGTGGTTGACGTATCAGGGCAACGCATTTATAAAAAAATGGAGCCGCAGCTCCCATAACTGATTGTCAGTTACGAATCTGCGGCTCCCGGTTTCCCTTCCGTTATCCGTGTTTACCGGACATGTTCTTTATTTCCGAAGGGTGTTTTTTTGTTTTTTACAGGTTTATTTGCCTGCCATCTGTCTTTCCTGGGCTTCGATCATCTTCTTGACCATATATCCGCCTACGGAACCATTCTGTGCAGATGTTAAGTTACCGTTATAACCGTTGGTTAACGGAACACCGATTTCGTTGGCAACTTCCATTTTAAAACGATCCATTGCCTCTTTTGCCTCTGGTACATTTGTAGTATTAGATCTTCCTGACATAATGATATGCCTCCTTTTCATCTATTCACCATGTTTTTGTTTTATTTAATTCATGGTGTGTTTTGTGCTACACTCCTATTATGGCAAGAATAGAATGAAATACACTAGAAGGTTTTTCGTAAAATGTTATTTTCAGGAAAAAAATTGAGCCTTCATAAATATTCTCATGCAGAAGGTCCATTACTCCTCATTTCCGGTCTCCAATATCTTTTCAATATTGGTTTTCACCAGCTGGAACGCAACCTCATTCATGCCGCTGTTTATGATCACATCCGCCAGAGGTTTTGTAGGCTCTACGTACAAATAGTGCATGGGTTTCACTGTAGTAAGATATTGCTCCACAACACCCTCAATATCCCGGCCTCTTTCTTTTACGTCGCGGATTACGCGGCGAAGGATACGCTCGTCGGCATCAGCCTCTACAAAAATTTTAATATCAAACATGCTCCTTAGGCGCTCATCTGCAAAAACCAGGATTCCCTCGACCAAAATAACCTTCTTAGGCTCCACCTTCACCTGCTTCTGAGAACGGTTGTGCATGGAATAATCATAAACAGGGCAGTCAACCGCCTTTCCATCCCGCAGCATCTGGAGCTGTTCCAGCAAAAGCTCTGTTTCAAAAGCTTCGGGATGGTCATAATTCATTTTCTTTCTCTCTTCAAAAGAAAGTTCATCCTGTTTTTTATAATAATTATCATGGTAAATCACCGCAATGTCATCGCCAAACGCAGCCTTCAGCCGGTTGGTAAAGGTAGACTTCCCCGAACCGGTCCCTCCGGCAATTCCAATTAACACACAATTCATCTTCCGTGCTCCTCCATTTATTTGCGGCATATGCTGTAAATCTTCATAAATAATCCAAGGGTTCAATTTCTTAAAAAGAATTGAACCCTTTGGACTGTTTACTCAAACATGTACGATTCCTCATATACAACCGTTTTTGGCTTTATTTCATTATAATAATTAGCTAAAGTAACCTTTGTATAAGGATATACATAAATGAAAGCCAGACCGCATGTGACAAGGCCTAAAAGCTGCCATAAAATAAAGGACAGTTCCAGAACAAAAAATTCCCATTTATGACCTGCCATCATTTCCTTGCTTTCCCGTATGCACTGCATCACGCCTTTATCCGGATCCTCAACCATAATAATAATGGCCTGTGAATAACGGTAGGCAGCAATAATTCCCGGAATGATGAGAAGCAGCGACCATAATATAGTAAGCAGAGACATCATCAAAACCAGCCCCATGGCTTTCAATAAATATCTTACGGAACCAAACAGATCTCCATATGACATAGTTTGATCCCTGTTTGCAACCTTTAAACAGTAAGACTGATACCCAAACTGGATAATGGTGCTAACAATAAAATAAACAATCATGAAAATAATGCTGCTTACCGCAAATGCTCCGCTCTGACCTATGTCCCCATAAGCGCCGGCATTTTCTATCATGCCTTCCCATATGTCCAGAAATCCCTGTACGGCGGAGAATACGATCGTAATAACTCCTAAAATTATTGTTACCATATAAGGACTTACAAGCGCCTCTCTCATGGCAGCCTTTGCATCCATTTTTAAAGCTTCTCTACTCATATAATTCCTCCTGTTTCCTTGCTGCGATTGGTTTTACGATGATAATTTTATCAGTTTTTGCCAATAATTGCAATTATTTACTGCAAAATCATGAAATCGGAAAACTTTCGCTACAAATTAAGCTTATCATAGCTTTTTTCAAGATACTCTTTCAATTTTTCCTTGAGTTCCTGATGTTTCTCTTTTTCCAGCTCAGGATCCTCCTCAAAAAGTCGCTTCACTTCCTCTGATACAGTCTTTAACAGGTTTGCATCTGTAAAAATATCCCCCAGTTTAAATTCCAAATCCCCGCTCTGCCTGATGCCGAAAATATCACCTGGTCCCCGAAGCTTTAAATCCTCTGAGGCGATAAAAAAACCATCGTTGGACTGGTTTAAAATATCCAGGCGTTCTTTCGTCCCCTCCTGATCGGAGGTTCCTACCATAATGCAGTAAGACTGGTGTTTCCCCCGCCCCACCCGCCCCCTTAACTGGTGAAGCTGGGCCAGGCCGAAGCGTTCCGCATTTTCAATCATCATAACCGTTGCATTGGGAACATTCACCCCTACCTCGATAACAGTGGTGGAAACCAGGATCTTGATATCCCCGCCGACAAACCTCTCCATGATCCCGTTTTTTTCCTTTGGTTTCATTTTCCCGTGAAGATACTCCACCGAAATTCCCGGAAGCGCCTCCCGCAGGGTTTTCGTATAATCCAGCACATTTTCCGCATCAATCATCTCACTGGCCTCTACCATGGGACAGATCACATAGGCCTGGCGCCCATCTGTCACCTCTTTCCTGATAAATTCATAGGCTTTTTTCCTGTATCCTGTATCCACAACACAGTTTTTAATGGGCAGACGGTTGGCAGGCAGCTCATCAATGACAGAAATGTCCAGATCCCCGTAAATGATGATGGCTAAAGTTCTGGGGATTGGCGTGGCGCTCATTACCAGCACATGAGGCTCTTCTCCCTTTTTTCCCAGCATTTCCCGCTGGCTGACTCCGAACCGGTGCTGTTCATCGGTAATTACCAGCGCCAGATTGTCGTATACCACCTTCTCCTGAATGAGGGCATGAGTGCCGATAATGATATCTGCTTCATGGAAAGCGATCTTTTCATAGGCAATCCTTTTTTCCTTTGCAGTCATGGAGCCTGTAACAAGTATGGGCTTTTTATCGATCTGATGGGCTGCAAACAGCTCTGTCATGGATTCAAGATGCTGCTTTGCCAGCACTTCCGTAGGAGCCATAAGCGCTCCCTGATATCCGTTATACGCTGCCTGTAAAAGGGAGAGGATGGCAATAATCGTCTTGCCGGAGCCTACATCTCCCTGGATTAAGCGGTTCATGACCCGCCCCCCAGATAAATCGCCGTATATCTCATTTAAAACCTTTTGCTGGGCACCGGTAAGGGAATAGGGAAGGCTTTTTCTTAAGGCCTCTACCTCCGGGGACAGACTCAGGACATATGCGCTTTTCTTATCCTCTCTTCGCTCCCTTAAACGCCGGACTGCCATGAGAAAAAGGAAAAACTCATCAAACACCAGTCTTTTTCTGGCAAATAACAGCTCGCTCCGGTCCGTCGGAAAATGAATATGTTCAATAGCAAAATTATATTCCGCCAGTTCATGCTTTTTGCGCAAATCAGCAGGCATATAATCCCGTACCATGCTTCTTTGGCTTAAGGCCTGCTTCTGGGCCCTGACAATGGTTTTATTGCTCAGTCCCTTGGTCTGGCCGTAAACAGGCTGCATGGAATGGACCACCTGATCATAAGCCTCTGCCGTAAATACCTCAGGCTGCTCCATGGTTAAGCGGCCGTTTTTCTTCACCACACGGCCTCGGAAAACAGCCCGCATCCCTGCTTTTAAGGTGGAATGAAGATAAGGCATATTGTACCAGGTAAGCAAAAGGGTACCTGTCATATCCTTTAAAGTCGTTGTGATGACCTGGATGTGGCTGTACCGTTTTACATCCGGAGTCTTATAAAGCATTCCGGCCACAGTCATCACCTGATCCGGTTTCAGCTCCCCAATGGGAGAAGGCTCCTCATAGGTGTCATAAGCCCTCGGATAATACTCTAAAAGGTCCCCAACAGTGATCACTCCCACCTTTTGAAACAATTTTCCTGTTTTTTCTCCGATTCCCTTTAAGGAATCAATTGACTCTCGGTTCAAAGACAGGCTCCCTCCTTTCTTTGTTTCCTGCATAGCAAAACCGGGCAGACAGGACTCCATCTGCCCGGTATAAAAAATGCCGCTGGCCCTTTTTATTCTACGGATATGAGATAATAATAAA
Organism: Lacrimispora indolis DSM 755; assembly: GCF_000526995.1. Classification (NCBI taxonomy): domain Bacteria; kingdom Bacillati; phylum Bacillota; class Clostridia; order Lachnospirales; family Lachnospiraceae; genus Lacrimispora; species Lacrimispora indolis. The sequence continues at coordinate 5,135,505 of NZ_AZUI01000001.1, forward strand.
TCGGCTGGCCCCCTGCATGAAGCTCTACCTCGCAGTGGGAAAACAATTCTTCTGCTTTTTCCTTAAGCGTTTTTGCATCCTCTTCCTTGACATCCTTGCCGTAATAAACGGTCACCAATTCAGATTCCTCTTCCACCATGGCCTCTAAAGCTTCCAGAACCGTAGGCTCTATGTTCTTTCCAACCGCCAGGATTCCATTGTCCCCCAGAGCCATGATGTCCCCTTCCTTGATCTCAATATCATCAATCATGGTATTGCGGACCGCATAGGTGACCTGTCCGGTTTTCACACGGCTCATCTCCTCTGTCATGATCTTTTCATTGTCCTCTGGAGACAGATCCGGCGCAAAATTAATGATGGCGGTGATGCCCTGCGGTATGGTTTTGGAAGGGATCACAATGACCTTCTTGTCCTCCACCAGGCTTTTCGCCTGTTCGGCAGCCAATATAATATTTTTATTGTTCGGCAGAATGTAAATGGTATCTGCATTCACCCGGTCGATAGCATTTAACATGTCCTCGGTACTGGGGTTCATGGTCTGGCCGCCCTGGATCAGATAATCGGCTCCGATCCCCCGGAATATTCCGTCAAGGCCTTCCCCGGCAGATACGGAAATAAAACCATAGGATTTTCTCTTCTCCGCCTTTTTTTCTTCCTCAGCTTTCTGCTGTGCCGCAAGCTTTTCCGATTCCTTGATCAGCTTTTCCTGGTGCTCTTCCCTCATATTATCGATCTTCATACGGGATAAAGAGCCGTAAGTAAGTGCCTTCTGGATAGCAAGCCCAGGGTCATTGGTATGGACGTGGACCTTCACCATGTCATCATCTGAAACAACCACAAGGGAATCACCTATGGATTCTAAATAAACCTTGAATTCATGCTCCGCTTTATCATCATAATGTTTTTCCAGATTGATGATAAATTCCGTGCAATAACCGAATTTAATATCAATGTCATCAGTCTTTGCTCCATGGGCTCCTGCAATGATATCCGGCCGTTTTATTCCCTCTACGGATACATCCACTTCCTTGCCCATAAGGCAGTCAAGAGCTCCCTTCATGACCTGCATAAGCCCCTGTCCGCCGGAATCCACCACTCCCGCCTGCTTTAATACGGGAAGCATTTCCGGAGTCTGACTCAATACGTAATCACCGTGATCGATCACCGTCTGGCAGAATTCAAGGATATCCTCTGTCTCTGTAACCAGTTCGGCAGCCTTTTCAGCCATGCCTCTGGCTACGGTAAGAATGGTTCCCTCTTTGGGCTTCATAACCGCTTTATATGCAGTTTCTGTTGCCCTTACAAAGGAATTTGCCAAAACAGTAGCTGTCACCTGTTCCACAGTGGCAATCTCTTTTGTGAATCCCCGGAACAACTGGGACAGGATTACGCCGGAGTTTCCTCTTGCTCCTCTTAAAGAACCGGAGGAAATCGCCTTAGCCAAGGCTTCCATGGTAGGATTCTCAATGGCAGCCACTTCCTTAGCCGCCGCCATGATCGTCATGGTCATGTTGGTTCCGGTATCCCCATCCGGAACTGGAAACACGTTCAGTTCGTTAATCCACTCCTTCTTCGCTTCCAGTCCTTTTGCTCCTGCCAGAAATGCCTTCTGCAGCATTTTGGCGTCTATATACTTCATACCCACAGGTAGTTTCCTCCTTAATCAATCACTCTTACGCCTTCGACAAAGATGTTAATCTTATCTACCGTCATACCGGTGAATTCTTCTACTTTGTATTTTACATTTTCAATCAAGTTATCTGCCACTGCAGAAATACTGACCCCATAAGCTACAATAACATGGAAATCAATGGTAATATGGTTGTCCTGGATGTTCACATTGATTCCGTGAGTCAGGCCTTCTCTCTTTAAAAGCTTAACAAGACCGTCTTTCATGCTGACAGCCGCCATACCGACAATACCGAAGCATTCTACTGCAGTCGTTCCGGCATACATAGCGATAACATCAGGGCTCACCTGGATCTCGCCCAGTTTATTATTAATATAACCCTTCATAGTCTCTACCTCCGTTCTTTCTGTCTTATTTGATTATACATGATTTTTCCAAAAAAAGAAACAAATTTTTATTTTTCACTTGCAAATCCATGGTTTTTCTGTTATCATACATTTGTTGTGGATTTTTCAATCATAAAAAATCCAAGTTACTTTTAAGGAGGTGCAATCATGGCTAAATGTGCAATTTGTGAAAAAGCTGCTCACTTTGGCAACGCAGTGAGCCATTCCCATAGAAGATCCAACAAGATGTGGAAAGCAAATGTGAAGTCCGTTAAAGTAAAAGTTAACGGCGGCGCTAAGAAGATGTACGTATGTACTTCCTGCTTAAGATCCGGATTAGTTGAAAGAGCTTAATCGAAGGAAACTCCTGGCTGATATCAGTCAGGAGTATTTTTTTGTTCTTTTCATGGGGCCTTCCTAAAAAGGCCCCATTTATTTTAACAGCATTGCTTGATCAGCAGCAGAACAGGTTATATCCCAGTACCAGACATCCGATAATAAACAGGATCGTAACGATAGTCGCCGGGATAAAAAGCAGGATCGCCATACCCGCTCCGAAGCAGAACAGCATAAGTCCGCATACTCTTCTCATATCATCCCTCAATCCATTCAGGCTATATGACATCCTATGCTGCTTATCCCCTTCTTATTCTTCCGCTTTTTTCTTCTCTTCTGCAGCGGCCATCTCCTCCGCCACTTTTAAGGCTTCCGGAGAAACCTCTTTGGAACCGCCGGCAAATTTATTGACAAAATCAGGAACCATGTCCAAAATTTTCGTCACAGCATCCTGCTGTTTGATATTTACCAGCTTAGTCACTCCATTCTGAATGATCAGCACCGCACTGGGGCTCATCTTTGCATGCATGCCTCCGGCCCCGTTCTGTTTTGCATTTTCCGCAAAGGATCCGGCAGCCATGCCGCAGGTAACATCCACCAAAGGCAGGATGATGGTATCATCCACCTTTACTGCATCTCCTACCACGGTTTTTGTCGCCACAAAAGAATCCATACCCTTAAACAGCGATTCTACCGTAGATGTAAAATAATTCTCTGCCACGTTAAGCAATTCCTCCTTTATCGTTTCAAACCACGCAATAGCTTCAATCAGCGCAGCAAAATATCAGAGCTGCAGACACCTTTATCGAAGCCATTTCTTTAACAAACGCCTAAAATTCTTATCAAACAGCATCCTGGATCCAATAAAAAGAACCGTCCCCATTCGAATCCTGCCCTGAAACGTTCCTTCCGCTGTAAAAACCTCCCGGTCAAACACCGGATACAGGTTCAAATGCTTATGGCACAGCGGATAAACAACGCTTGCATAGGTAAGCACCTGACCGGTTAAATATGGATCATCAAAGCCAAAGGTTATGTTTCCCTTTCCTTTACGGGGAAGGATATGGCGGAGCAGTTTTTTTCCCTGCCTAAAAAGCAGCTTTACTGTTCTCTGGTTATCCTTATCGGAAATCAAGGCATGAATCTCATCCTTTTTATCTTTTACAGTTTTCAGTGTATCACAGATCCGCCGGAAAAAAAACTTAAGTTTTGCATACGCAACAAAAACCTTCTTTTTAAGCTTTTCCAATAACTTCGGCACCCAGAATCTCTTTTTCTCATCAGGCTTTTCCTCTGGCTTTTTCCTGGGCTTTTCTTTTGCTGCTGCCTTTGGTTCTGTCTTTGGAGGGGGAAGATTTTGGGATTCTTCTTTGACCTTGTCACGAATCTCATCTTTTACTTCCCGTACTTCTTTTACGGCTTCCGGTTCCACTACTTCCATGGCGTGAACCATGATCTCTTCCGCCTCCTTAAGCTCCGAGTCCAGCTTCTTTGGCTTTCCAATACGGAAGCCGAAAAAGCGGACCGTCGCCAGCACGTCTCCCTCGTATTGAACCCTTACGGAAAGGATATGTAGCAGCCAGGTGATTCTGGCCTTTCCCTTCACCTTCCCGTCATAGGATCCCTCTGCCTGATACCGGACAGGAACCAGGAAAATCAGCAGAACCACAGTAAGGATAAGCCCTAAAACAATGAGCACCAGCAGCCCTAAGATCTTAAGTATAAACAAAATTATATGAAGCATGAACACCTCACACCTTACCGGCCTCGTTCCCTATAAATGCAGGCAGATCGAAGCCTCCTGTTTTCCGGTACATATCACTGACGATATTCCCGGCTACCTCTAACGCCTCCCAGTAACCGGACGCAATGCCCAGAATGAGAAACTCCTCTTCCCGGTAAAGAGGCCATAAAAGCGTCGTTGCCGGATAGATATCAAGTATATTATTCCCATTTGCAGCAGGCGTAATCACATAAATCCCGGTGCCAGGCTTTGACTTACGGATCCCCTGAATGATCCGGTAACGTTTCTTCTTCGCTTTTTCTCCTGCGTACAAACGGTCATACCAGCTTATTTTCATAATCCATCAGCTCTTCCAATAATTCCTTGCAAGTTTCCTTTTCTGCTTCGTCCAGGCAGCTTTTAAGACTGCCTTCAATATATGTCTGTATATCATCAATAGAATTGAAGTAGACAGGAAGGTCTGATAAGACCTTGGCCATTATGGCCCGGGCCACAGGCCTGGGAACATAGGAGAATACCTCTTCCAGTTCCCTAAAATACTCCCCTGCCGTTTCTTCCAGACAAGAACGGTCAACAACAGCCGATCCATCCTTTTGGCCTGTTTTCTTTAATTCCACGAAACTGCTTCCTGATAAAAGCCTGTCCACATTGACTGCCTTTACATAATCAGGATCAATATTCCATTCGTCGCTCTCTTCCGGCAGTTCTGCCCTTAAATAGCGTTCATAATAAGCTTCCTGTCTTCCCTCCAGCTGGGTGAGCCTGTCAAAAAAACCGTCTTTTACGGGGGAATAATCCTCTTTGCTGAATTTTTCCAGAATCTCCCCTGCCATGGAGGCATAAAGCTCCTCCTCCTTCACATCAATGACCGCTTCCGACCTGGCAAAAACCAGAACACAAAAATCATTGATAATGTCCTGAAGCATGATATAAAGCCCGGATTCATCCATAAGCCCTTCACATGCAAGAGCAAGCTTTGCAGCGGCTTCTTCATATCCTTCAGCAGTCATTGCCTTATAATCAGTATGGCGGAATTGTTCCAAAAGCTCAAAAAGGTCCTTATGCCCTTCTTCCATTCCAAAAGGAAGCTTTGTCATGGATTCCGTGCGAAGGGTATACATCATATCCTGAAGATTTTCCCTGGGAGAACCGATGTAAACAGATAGTCCTTCCATAACAAGACTGAAAAACTTCTGTTTGGTCAGACGGACCGGAAGCTGTCCGATGATCTGTTTGATCCTTCCGTTCATAACGGCAGTTTCCTTAGTATCCGTCACAAATCCTGTAAGACGTTTTGCAAAGCTTTCATCATCAAGCCCTGTTTCCGGCAGTAACCGAAACTTTCGTTCCATGCGGTTTAGAACATATTCATAAATCTGAAAGCAGTCCGTATAGGAAGTCAGTACTTCCACTTCATGAGTAATGTTCTCCCGGAGCTTAAGAAGCTCTTCCTCTGTATCCTTCCCGGAAAAATGCTCCTTAAGCAGCCCGCTTAGCTGCAGGCAATAGGAAATGATCTGTTGGGAAATCACCGGCTCGTCTCCTATGGTTTCAAATAAAGTATAATAATTCAGCACCAGCCTTACATAGGAGTACTGGTACGCTGCAGTCATCTGTTTTTTGAGCAAACGGGTATCCATATTTCTCTCCTCCCGGAAGGTTTTATCAATGATAATTCTTGAGAATGGAACGGCGCAGTAAATCCAGAGCCTTTACCACGGACTGTTCCCTGATCTTTTCCCGGTTCCCCTTAAAGTGATATTCTTCCACTGAAACCTTATCTTTCATATAACAGGCCATATAAACAAGGCCTACCGGCTTTTCCCCTTCCGAATCCGGTCCTGCGATTCCTGTCACCGCAATACAGACATCAGCATCGGCAGCAAAAACACCTCCGATAGCCATTTCCTTTGCAGTCTGTTCGCTGACCGCACCGTGTTTTTTCAAAGTACTTTTGCTCACATCAAGAAGCTTTCTCTTTGACTTGTTGGAATAAGTGATAAAGCCTTCCCGAAACACCTGGGAAGCTCCCGGTACGTTTACCAGACGCCCTGCAATCAGGCCCCCTGTGCAGGATTCCGCTGTGGTCACCGTCAGTTCATATTTTTTAAGGAGACGGACAACCGCCATCTCAATGGTCTCTTCCTCTTTTGTGGTATATACATCATCCCCAAAACGGTTTTTGATCTCCTTTACCACCGGCTTTAAAAGACCTTTTGCCTCCTCTTCATCTGACGCCTTTGCTGTGACCCTTAAGTGCACTTCAGCTGTCTTTGCATAGGTGGCAATGGTTGGATTGGACTGACCGTCAATGAGATCGAGAATCTTATCCTCTACCTGGCTCTCGCCATGGCCGCAGATTTTGATCATCTGAGAGCGGATCACTTCTGGCTGACGTTTCTGCAGATAGGGAAATACCTGGTCCTGGAACAGAGGCTTTAATTCATTAGGAGGTCCCGGCAGTAAAATTGCGGCTTTTCCATCTTTTTCCAAAATAAGTCCGGGAGCCGTACCATTATCATTATCAAGCACAACCGCTCCCTGGGGAACAAGAGCCTGTTTCCAGTTATTGCCCGGAATCTCTTTATAAATGCTGTTTTTAAAATATGCCTTGATTCTGTCCCTTGTATGGGCATCCTCCACCAAAGAAAAGCCCATGACTTCTGCACAGACCTCTTTTGTCAAATCATCCTCCGTAGGCCCCAGGCCGCCGGTCAAAATGACAACATCAGAACGCTTTAAGGCAGTCTCCAGGCTTTCCGAAAGCCTTTCTCTGTTATCACCAACTGTAACCTGATGATACATGGAAAGTCCCAAAAGAGCACATTTTTCCGCCAGGTACTGAGTGTTGGTATTTACAATATTTCCAAGAAGAAGCTCCGTTCCAACCGAAATCAGTTCTACAACCATGATCACATACTCCCTTCCATAAGAACACGATAATTTTTTGCTATATAATCAACCAGTGATACCACTGTAAGGATGGCGGCGATCCAGATAAACACAATTGTAACAAAGGACAATGCCGGAATGTTCAGGATAAGAAGAACCGACATGATCATCTGGGAAACCGTCTTAAACTTTCCCCAGTAGCTTGCCGCAATCACCACACCATTATCCGAGGCAACCAGACGGAAACCGCTGATAATAAATTCGCGGCTTATGATCACGATAACGATCCAGGCAGAAAGCTGGCCAAGAGCCGTAAAACAGATCAGTCCTGCACAGACCAGCAGTTTATCCGCCAGAGGATCCATAAACTTGCCGAAATTCGTCACCAGGCCATACGTTCTGGCGATCTTCCCATCCAGAAAGTCCGTAAAGCTGGCCGCAATGAATATAACGGCTGCAATGTAACGGTATGTGGCATTGACACCTCCGTCAAGCAGCAGAAACAGAACAAAAAACGGAATCATAATAACCCTTAAAATCGTAAGCTTATTCGGTAAATTCATCCTCCAACTCTCCTATCAAATCATATTCCATGGCCCCTGTGACACGGACACTGGCAAAATCACCTGACATCAGTTCTTCCCCTGTCTGAACAAAAATCATTCCATCCACACCGGGCCCGTCCATATAGGTACGGCCTACATAAGCGTTTTCATCCGCTACCTTGCCTTCAATCATGACCTCCAGGGTTTTTCCGATCATGGACTTGGAAAAATCAAAAGAGATTTCCTGCTGAAGCTCCATAATGGCATCCCGGCGTTCTTCCTTTACCTGCTGTTCAACCTGATCCGGAAACTCAGCAGCAGGAGTATCTTCTTCTGCGGAATATACAAACACGCCTAAACGCTGGAATTCCATCTCATCTACGAATTCCATCAGTTCTTCATGATCTTCCTGTGTTTCTCCCGGAAATCCTGAGATCAACGTGGTTCTCAGCGCCATATCCGGGATTTCTTTCCTGAGCTTTTCCACGATTTCCTGAAGCTGGGCCTTAGAAGTTCTCCGTCCCATGCGTTTTAAAATCCGGTCGCTGGCATGCTGGATAGGCAGATCAAGGTAATTGCATATCTTCTCTTCTTCCTTTATGGTCTGAATCAGCTCATCCGTAATCTCTTCCGGATAACAGTACTGAATCCTGATCCACTGGATCCCGGATATGCGGCATAGGCTTTTAAGAAGCTTTGGAAGTGATTTTTCTCCATATAGGTCTACGCCGTAAAGAGTCGTCTCCTGAGCTACTAAAATAAGCTCTTTTACCCCCTTCTCAGCCAGACGTTCCCCTTCCTTTATCAGCCGTTCCATGGGTACGCTGCGGTAATTCCCCCGCAGGGAAGGAATGATGCAGTAGGTGCAATGCTTATCGCACCCTTCCGCAATCTTTAAAAATGCATAATGGCCTCCTGTTGTAAGGATCCGTTCCGTTTCCACCTCAGGAAGCTCGTCCAGCTCATGAAAGCGCTGAACATGCTGGTTTCCGCCAAGGGCTTCCGCCAGGACGTTAGATATCTCATCATAGGTAGAGGTTCCCAGAATTCCATCCACTTCAGGAATCTCGTCTATGATCTCCTGTTTATACCGCTGAGCCAGACAGCCGGTGACGATCAGCGCCTTGCATTTGCCGTCAATTTTTCTCTGGGCCAAATCCAGTATGGTGTTTACGCTTTCTTCTTTTGCATCACCGATAAAGCAGCAGGTGTTGATCACAATCACATCCGCCTCATATTCATCATCTGTAAACGTATATCCGTCCTTATTCAGAAGGCCCAGCATCATCTCCGTATCCACGAGATTTTTGTCGCAGCCTAGTGAAACACATAATAACTTCATATTTAAACTCCTGTCTTTCTTTATAAAAGGAAATGGCTAATCAACAAAACTTAAGCCCCAAAGCCTTTGTTAAGCAGATTATTCCATGGGAAAGGCCATCTCATCCAAAAGTGAGACGGCCTTCTTCCTATTTATCGTCTTCTTCTGTTGCATCCGCTTCGCTTAAAATCTTCACTTTGCCCTCATACAGTTCCTCTACGGCAACAGAAAGCGGTTTCTTACCGGCTCCCAAAATCTCCGGCTCCGAGCCGCCGATGATCTGCCTTGCTCTCTTAGCTGCGGCAATTACAATGGAATAACGGCTCTGTACAACAGGAGCCTCTCCTGGCTCTACCTCGCTGTTTACTACATTAATCAAATCTGAATAAGATGGATGTAACATCATTTATTCCCCTTTCTCAATCGGCTCTATATATTTTTTAATTCTTCCCTGATATGGGCTAAAAATGCCATATTATTGGAAGCCCGGTTATGCTGGACCTGGATCATGCGGTGCATCTCTTCCACACAAGTGTCTATTTTATCATTAATAAGGATATAATCATAGGCCTCCATGCCTTCTGCTTCCTCAGCCGCCCGGCGGAGCCTGGCATTAATCACATCCATGTTTTCCGTACCCCTGCCGATGAGACGGCGCTTTAATTCCTCTGCATTGGGAGGCATGACGAAAATCAAAATCGCAGCAGGGAAATGTTGCTTTACCTTAAGTGCTCCCTGAATCTCAATTTCCAGGATTACATCCTTCCCCATTTTCATCTGGTTCAAAACATATTCCTTGGGAGTGCCATAGTAATGGTTGACGTACTGGGCATATTCGATCAATTCTTCCTTTACCATCATATCCTTAAAACGTTCTTCTGTCACAAAGAAATATTCCCTGCCGTGTTCCTCTCCCTCTCTGGGATTTCTGGTGGTGGCGGAAATGGACAGTGCGTAATTATCATACCGTTTCAGAAGCTCCTTCATCAAGGTTCCCTTGCCGGCCCCTGAAAATCCGGATACGACTGCCAATATGCCATGTTCATTCATGTTCTTCGTTTCTCTCCTACTCAATATTCTGGATTTGTTCCCTTACTTTTTCAATCTCGGTCTTCAGTGCGATGGCCTTATCGGAAATCTCCAGGTCATTGGCTTTGGAAAGAATGGTATTTGCCTCCCGGTTCATCTCCTGAGCGATGAAATCCAGCTTTCTTCCCACGCTTCCGCCTGCGTTAAGCTCTGCACAGGTATTTTCAATGTGGTTTCTGAGCCGCACGGTCTCTTCATCCACACAGATTTTATCAGCAAAAATCGTAACCTCCGTGGCAATCCTTCCTTCGTCAACGGAAGCGCTTGCCAGCAGTTCCTTTACCTTGTCCTCCAGCTTTGTCCTGTATTCTAAAAGGATCCTGGGGGAACGTTCTTCAATAAATTCCACAAGCTCAGTCATAAATTTAAGCTTTCCAAGAAGATCGTTCTTTAAGTTTTCTCCTTCAGTCATTCTGGTTTCCACAAAACGTTTTGCAGCTTCCTCAATGGTTTCCGAAAGAAGCTTCCACATTTGTTCCTCATCCTCCGGCACCTCTTCCATGGTAAGGACCTCCGGGCATCTGGACAGGGCCGATACCTTGATGTCGTTCTGAATCCCGAACTGTGCCTCCATCTTTGCGAAATAATCCATATATTCGGCAGCCAGCGCGCTGTTATACTTTAAACACAGCTTATTCTCTGTGTAATCCTCATAGCTGATAAATACATCAACCTTTCCACGCTGGATATAATTCTTTAACAGATTCCTGATCCCTGCTTCAAAGAAATTAAACTTTTTCGGCATCTTTATGCTTAAATCCAAATATCTGTGATTTACAGCCTTCATCTCTACGGAAATCTTATATTCATCCGTGACGGTTTCGCATCTGCCGAAACCTGTCATGCTCTTGATCATTCCATATGCCTCTCTTTCGCCATAGATATCATCCATTATAAGTCATAATAAAAAACAAGTCAATTGCTTTTGAATTTTACAGAAACATGATTCTGTGCTATACTATCCCTATTGTAAAGACCATTTACCGAAGGAAACCCTTTCCAGGGATACCATTATGCCCAGATAGCGTGGCAGGAAAGAGGAAAACCCTTCCAGGGAACCATTATGCCCAAATGGCGTGGGCAGGAAAGAGGAAACAGAAAATGGCATTAGACGGAATTGTTATGGCAAATCTCGCAGCAGAGATGAAAGACCGGCTGGAAGGCGGAAAAATCGCAAAAATTGCCCAGCCGGAAAAAGATGAACTGCTGTTTACAGTTAAAAACCAGAAAAATACATGGAGACTCTTAATCTCGGCCAGCGCCAGTCTCCCACTCATCTATTTTACAGAAGCAAACAAGCAGAGTCCCATGACCGCCCCAAATTTTTGTATGCTTTTGAGAAAACATATTGGAAACGGGCGCATTATCCGGGTGAGCCAGCCGGGGCTGGAGCGGATTTTGTGCATGGAAGTGGAGCATTTCGATGAACTAGGTGACAAGAGGATTAAAAAACTGATCATTGAAATCATGGGAAAGCACAGTAACATCATTTTTTGCAATGAAGAGGACTTAATTTTAGACAGCATCAAGCATATTTCAGCCCAGGTCAGCTCTGTGCGGGAAGTTTTGCCGGGAAGAACCTATTTCATCCCTCAGACAATGGAGAAAAAAGACCCTTTGACCGTGACTCAGGAAGAATTCATTGATGTGATCGGGCATACGGCCGCCCCCATACAAAAGGCGCTGTATATGAGACTGACCGGTATAAGCCCCATCATGGGCCATGAGCTCTGCTTCCTGGCTTCCATTGACGGAGACCGGTCTGCAAACGGATTGTCTGAGTTGGAACTGATTCATTTATATCACATGTTTTCCTTTATAATAGAAGATGTAAGACAAAGGCACTTTACTCCCAATATCATATATAAAAAAGAGGAACCTGTGGAATTCTCCGCTCTCCCCTTAACCTGTTACCAGGGGGAAGGTTATGTTTCCCAGTGCTTTGATTCCATCAGCGCACTATTGGAAACCTATTATGCTTCAAAAAACACCATCACCAGAATCCGGCAAAAATCCGTGGATTTACGGAAAATCGTACAGACCGCTTTGGAGCGGAATTATAAAAAATTCGACTTACAGGCCAAACAGCTGAAGGATACGGACAAACGGGACAAGTATAAGGTTTACGGCGAGCTTATCAATACCTATGGATATGAATTGACCGGAGAGGAAAAGCAGCTTGTCTGCCTTAATTATTACACCAATGAGGATATTTCAATTCCTTTGGATGACCAGCTGTCTGCAAAGGAAAATGCACAGAAATATTTTGATAAATACAACAAGCTAAAGCGCACCTTTGAGGCCGTAACGGAACAAATCGCTGAAACAAAACAGGAAATCGATCATCTGGAATCCGTAAGTGCTGCTTTGGATATCGCCTTAATGGAAGAGGATCTTGTACAGATCAAGGAAGAACTGATGGAATACGGTTATATTAAGCATCGCCGGTCCGGCGACAAGAAGCCAAAGATCACAAGCAAGCCCTTCCACTATCTATCTTCCGACGGATTTCATATTTATGTAGGGAAAAATAATTACCAGAATGAAGAACTGACTTTTAAGGTGGCTGGCAACAGCGACTGGTGGTTCCATGCCAAAGGAATCCCTGGATCCCATGTGATCGTAAAATCGGAAGGGAGGGAACTTCCTGACAAGACTTTTGAAGAAGCCGCTGCCTTAGCCGCCTACTATTCCAAAGGCCGTGAAAATGATAAGGTGGAAGTGGATTATGTTCAGAAAAAGCAGATTAAGAAGGTGGCCGGAGCTGCGCCTGGCTTTGTTATCTATCACACCAATTATTCCATGGTTGCTGAGCCGAAGATGCTTTTGGAAGAATGTAAGTAAATTTTAAGATATGATTAATCGAGCAGGAGGCGGTGACTAACCGCCGTCCTCTCACAGCACCGTGCGTACCATTCGGTACACGGTGCTTTCAATAGTTGATGTGCGCAGACTGATAAGCTGTGGCTAAGTCATAAAAGCCACTGATTATCAGTCTTTCTTTTGTTAGTGCTCTGTTGACAGCACCCATTCCCGATACATACCAGTGTTTTCTTCGACTATTAGCCGCTTGGTGTGCAAAATATTCGGGTATGCCAAGTTTCATCTGATTCCTCTTCTTGGTTTTTGGCTTCTTTCATTGAATGTATAATTTGTTTATTTATATGTTTGTTGTGTTCTTTTTACACAATTTCCTTTATTTTCCATTTAAATTAATGTAAAATATATAGATTCTTGTCGAATACTATTATTATAATTTTATTTAAAAGGACATACTTCACTTGCTCAGGAGTTTGATTTAACTGAAAAAATATTGAGCACTAAAATGACGGTTAAAAGAAATGCTAAACGGATAATCGTGGAAGAACCCACCCCATAAGTATATTCATCTTTTCAGACTTTGTTGAAAAGGCAACTATTGGAAAGGACCTATTTTGCGCTTAAGATTTTATAGATTGAATGCAAACGAAACACTGTGATAACAAATAGCACTAAGAAAATAATTCCATTTAATGCAATGACGTCATGAGTATAGCCAAGGCGTTCTCCATATGAAAAGTTAAATATATAAAAAAGCATTAATAAAAGAAGATAAACAAAAATAGCTTTTAGTAAAGTGTGATTTGTTAAATACTTAGCAATATTTAGCTTTTCATGAATGTAATAACCAATTAATTTAGTAGTGATTCCGCAAAACATACAATAAATACAAGAAAAAATTATAGGAGACAAATTACGTGCAATTAGTGTCTTCATATCTATTTTAAAGATGAAATAAACCAACAATAAAAACAGATAGTTGAATGTAATTCCATAAAGATAGCCAAATAAATAACAGGATAGACTTAAGTAACGATTATGTGTAAAAAAATATAACAAAAGCATGGTTCCCCCAAAGGAGATAAACGTACTGGTCTGTCCATAGCTTCGAGTAAAAAGAAAAAGTGTACTAAAAGTATATAAAAATATAACAAGTCGTTTCATAATTGTCAAGTTATCCGGAAGTAAATATGTACAAAAAAAGTAATGGCATAAGGTTCCCGAAAAAATATAAAAAAAATAATTCATGATGTAACTCCTTACTGGTAGATATATGTATATTTATCTGACATATTATAACAATTCAATAAAGAATGGACTTTTAAAAAATTAGGCATTTCTCATAATCTAAGGAAGCAGAAAGATTTACTCTTATCTCACTACTTAGAGCCCTATAGAAATAAAAACCCCCACACTGAGTAATTCTACCCTACTTACATCAGTTTGAAGGTGTTCACAATCTTTGAGACATTTCCTATTCGATACTTGTCTATATTAACATTATATCAGCTGCTTTCTCTAGTTAAATATCACTACTCTCCACCACGGCTTTTCTTTCCGGTATGGTTGTTATCACATCAATAAAGTATTCGTCTGGGATGATTTTTCTACTTCTGTACTTAGACATAATGCTCTTTCGTAGATAAGCATCTGCTATATTCTTTTCCAATCTAAGAATTTTTTGAAATAAATTTATTTTCATGCGTATTCACTCCTACACTTTTCCGTAAAAGCTTGAAAAACCAGTTCAGATACTAGTCCCATTTTAATGAAGCTGAAATATTTCCAGAAATTTTCCGTGTAACCACTGGCCGTCTTTGAAATACTGGCATCGATTATCTTACTTATAAACATAGCTGCCTATCGGAAGTGATTCGAAAGCCAGTAATTACTATTTTTATCTGGTTTCAACTGAGTAACTATAAAACCTTTGAATGAAAACAAATTCCAATTACCGAATTTAAAAACCTTACAATAAATTTATATTTGTGTTTTTGGCATAGTGGTACTTTTCCTTTCCATAATAATTGCATTATAGGAGCCATACAGAACTGCTTTTACCAATATTCCGTTAACTACCTATCCTGGTTAAAAATCAATATTCACCATCACAGCATTTCTTTCTGGTATAGTAGTTATCACATCAATAAAATATTCATCCGGAATGATCTTTCTCTTTCTGTGTTTTGACATGGCACTCTTTTGCATAGGATCAGTCGATAAATTCTTTTTCAGTCTTAAAAATTTTCGAAATGTATTATTTTTCATCTGCCTTATCTCCTATTTTGTCATCCCCTTGTATAGAAAGATGCACGCTGACACTATACATATAGAACAGTCTAAAAAGTATCCAGCCAGTTCCATTCAATTAACTAACTGCCCTTTGAATTAATTCAAAGGGCAGAAATTATTTTAACCTTATTTTACTGAGTATCCATAAAACTTCTGAATGAGAACAAATTCCATATATTCATTTAACTTTTTATAGGAATCATAATTAATCCAGGCAAAAGTTTCCCCCTTGTTACTACAGTAATCATATTATACACACTCCAACTAGTTGGAATTGAAAATCCCATAAAATTTATATACATTATTTTCATGGGCATAAAGGCGCTTTTTCTTTCTATAATTACCACATTGTCATTATAGAACTCATACCGGACTGTTTGAACTTAAATTAAAAGCCAAAATTCTTTCCCTCACTAATTTCTTACTTTGTATTCTCATTACGCATCTTTAACACTGCTTCCGGAATTTTTCTTTCATAAATTAAAGCCGGAATGCTTCTCCCTACTGAATTTAGGGACACTTTTACTAATGCTTTTTGTAATTCTTCTGCAGCCATTTTTTTCATCATCAATTCTCTCCTTTTACATTTACTTTACTTTTAGGAAGCAGAGTTAATACTTCCAAAATAACAGGATAAATAATCAGCCCTCTTAAAAATGGACTTAAAAATGCAATTGTCATCATTAATGTTAAAACAACAATTGAATATAACTTCTTTCTTAATTTGTCTTGTACACTAAAGTACTTAATATTTATAGTTCTAGGAACACAGCAAATAACAACAAGAACAGAAACTATATAGATACAAGGCAAAAATGACGTTTTTATATCAAAATATGTATCACCTAAAATAGATATTGCCCAAACTAACAACACACTAAATCCACAGCCCAAACCTGTTTTAGCGTGAATACCACCAGCCTGTAATCTCAAGGCACAAAATGCAGATAACACCACAACGGTCTCAAACCCTTTTCCCAGGACAATTCCAATAAGCACGATAACAATAAGCTTAATAATATTGTCCAACAACAATTCCACCCCATATTGAATTACCTTATTTTCTTCTGGACTTCTAGGACTTATTGTATTCAACCAATCGCAAAAACCGACAGCAACTTTGGAAATACTCATTTTATCACCACCATTTGACCATATACTAGCATATATTTATGCCAACAAAATATTTTTGTAGTTTCCGTAGTATATTTCTTCCTAAGCGTAAAATGCATCTACTTTTCATACAATTTTCTTTACTTTCCATTTATAACAAGGTAAAATATATACATACATCTACTGGCAAGGAGATACATCATGACTTATTTTATTTATACATTTACAGGGGCCTTATGTGTTTACTTTTTTTGTGTGCACTTACTCCCTAATAAGTTGACAATTCTTAGGCGGTTTATTTTATTTTTATATACTTTTGGCACCGCTTTTCTTTTTAACCGAATTTTCGGACAAGCCAGCACATTCATTACCTTTTCAGGGCTCACACTTATAATTTATCTTTTTACTAGTAATCACTATTTGAGCCTATCCTGTTATTTATTTGGCTATCTTTATACAATTACATTTAACTATTTGTTTATGTGGGGAGCCGGTTTCATATTTAAAATGGATATGGAGGCTTTAATAACTCACCATTTTTTGCTTATCATTTTTTCTTGCATTTATTGTTTATTCTGTGGAACTACAACAAAACTAATTGGTCATTATATTCATAAAAAATTAAATATAACAAAATATTTAACCAACCACCATATGCTAAAAGCTATTTTTATTAATCTTTTTCTCTTGGTGCTCTTTTACATTTTCAACTTTTCTTATGGAGAGCGCCTTGGATATAATTACGGTGTTATTGCATTAAATGGAATCATTTTTTTATTATTGTTTACAGTCACAGTCTTTCTCATGTATTCTGTTTATAAAGTCACAATGGGCGAACAAGCTTACAAACATCGTATGGCACAATTTGAAAACCTTCGCACCTACACGGAACGTTTGGAAAATTCCTACGGAATTATGCGTAAATTCAAGCATGACTATATGAATATACTTATTACAATGTCTGGATTTATGAAAGAAAATGATATGGATGGCCTAAAGGAATATTACAGTGATAGAATCCTCCCCATCAGCCGTGCATTTACAGAATCAGACACCAAGCTGGGAATTCTCTCCAATATTAAAAACACCGCCTTAAAAAGCCTGCTCTCCTCTAAATTCGTCTATATGATGGAGGTAGGTATCAAAATAGAAATAGAATTGACTGAGTCAATCGACGAACTTACCATAGATTGCCTGGATCTATCCAGGATCATCGGCATATTTTTAGACAATGCCATGGAAGCTGCTATGGAGACAGAAGAAAAGAAAGTGCATTTTTGCATGTTTTATAAGGAGATGGATCTCTATCTCATTATTCAAAACACGGCCCTTCCTCCAGATTATGCCATATCAGAACTTCGAAACCATAACGTTTCAACAAAAGGAGAAAATAGAGGAATCGGCCTTTTTAACGTGGATATGATTCTAAAAGGCTATAAAAATGTTGTTTGGAATACTACATATGAAGAACCTTATTTCACACAAGAACTAATCCTAATGCATAACGAATAATAAGGAGTACAAAAATGATCCACATATATCTTTGTGAAGATGATAAAAGACAATTAAATCGCTGGGTAGACATTATAGAAAAATATTTATTGATGAACCCAACGGAAGCCAAGCTTTACTGTTCCGCCTCAAAACCGGAAGAGTTGCTTTCCATGCGGAGAAGATCAAGCACTACCGGACTTTATTTTTTGGACATTGATTTGCAGTCAAATAAAAATGGAATTGAACTGGCCCAGGAGATACGAAAATATGACCCTCGCGGTTATATCGTTTTCGTAACTACTCACAGTGAAATGGCTGTTCTTACCTTTCGCTACAAAGTTGAAGCAATGGATTTTATTATTAAAGATGAATCGGATACCTTACCCCAGCAAATATGTTCTTGTATTCAGAACGTTGAAAGAAATTATAAGGCGCAGCTGGATTCCTCCAACCGCCTCTTATCCATAAAGGTTGATAAAGATTCCTTAATTCTGGATCAAAATGATATTGTCGCCATTACAACCGGCGACGATCCCCATAAGCTTATAGTACATACTAAAACCGGAGTCCGGCAGATTTCAGGCTCGTTAAAAGAATTCCATGTGACCTTAAATTCTGGTTTCTGCCAATGCAACCGTTCTACCATCGTAAATCTAAAGCATGTATTAAAATATTCCAGAGATAACGCTTTGCTTCTCATGGATAACAAAGAAACTTATTCCGTATCCATACGTATGCTTGGTAAAGTTCAGAAAGCTTTAAACAGTTTTCATCCATCTATAGCGAAATAGGAGGCGGCCGAGATGCTCGGCTACCTCCTATTTCATTAATCTTCTATCGTTCCCACAAAAACGGATCGTCCGTCAGACTCAGATAGTTTTTCAGCTTTTCCCGGTACACCAAAATATCCGCTCTTTGGCACTCCGGCTCCAATACTTGTGGATTAATCTGATAAGGATCCTCCAGATTATCATAAAGATATTCCTTTTGCTCCTCTCCCGGAGCATAGCCGTTGGAAATGACATAGGTATAGCGTTTGTCTTTAATACCCCTCCATCCGTAAGCCTTATGGCTGAGACCTTTATCAGAAAAAGCCTTTACCATCTCCGCACCTCCCGGATAAGAACAGATCAGCATATCCTGAGGCTCATTCTCATCCTTTCCGAACATGCCTTTGACATGGCTATATCCCTCACATGTCTTTGGTACGGGAATTTCCAGAAGCTCCAGAATAGTTGGCATGTGATCAGGACTGGCAAATATCCCGTCATTGTCCACAGCCTCGATTCTCCCCTTCTGGCGAATCATGAGCGGGATATGGAGGGATTCCTCATACCAGATGTTTTTACTCATCAATCCATGAGAGCCAAGCATTTCCCCGTGGTCTGCAGACAAGATGACAATGGTATTCTCCTCCATATTATGATCCTTTAAATATTGAAGGATTCTTCCAAACTGCTCATCAATTCCATAAATCGCAGCATAATACTGTTTTGTCTGGGTTTCCAGAAGTCCTCCCTTTTCCCTCATCTCTTCAGGAACGTTTTCACGATAGCAGACCTCCAGACCCTGAAACTTCTCATAATACCGGTCCGGCACCAGTTCATAGGGAAGGTGGGGCGGATTGTAGGATAGAAACAGTGCAAACGGCTGTTCATCCTCTTTCCTTGCTTCCATGTATTCAATGGCCTTGTCTGTTTCAAATTCTGCTGACCATTTTCCCGGCTTTATCTGTTTTTCATCATCCTGCCAATAATGGGGATCCAGGTGATCATCCCAGGCTCCGTAAGACAGCCAGTAATCAAATCCATGCCTTCTTTCCCCTGGAGGCGTATAAGCATCCCAGTCCCGCGCGCCTGATTTTGGATTGGAAGTAAAATTAAGCTCTGAAGCATCCAGATGCCATTTGCCAATGTAGCCCGTCCGGTATCTCTCATCCTTCAGCACATCTCCGATGCAGATCTCCTGGGGCCTCAGCATGACCTTTTCTTCCAGTCCAATCTTGCAATTAGTCCACATTCCTGCGCGGAAGGGATATTTCCCTGTCATCAGAGACGCTCTGTGGGGAGAGCATAATGGGTACGTGCTGTAAGCATTGGTAAACCTCATGCTCTCCCGGGCAAAAGAGTCAATGTTTGGAGTCACCACCTGGTCCATGTTCATGAATCCCATGGCGTGTGCCCGCCACTGGTCGGCAAATACATACAGCAGATTTGTTTTCATTCTTTTTTCTCCTTATTCTTCCACCAGCACTTACCAGTACAGCTCCCAGTCCTTGGAAAGCCTGGTAAGAGCCTCCATGTAAAAATAGTCACCCCATGTATTGCACTCATCTACACCACGGTTGGTACAGGTATTCTCTTTGGAATCCCTTGCATAGGTGCCGTGAAGCAGCAATCCATTGGATTTTTTGAAATCCCTGTTGGCACAAAGATCTGTCAGCGCCTTAAGCATCCGGTCAGCCGCAGCCAAATATACCTGTGCCTTCTCTTTTTCCAGATATTTCGCCATTTCCAGGATTCCGCAGATGGCAATGGCAGATGCGGAGGAATCTCTCGGCTCCGTGCTTCCTGTGTCAAAGTCAAAATCCCAGTAAGGAACCAGATCTTCCGGCAGATGCTCAATAAAATAATCAGTCACACTACAGAATAAGTCCGTGTACTCCGGATTTTTCAAATACCGGTAGCTTAAGGCGATTCCATAAATCCCCCAGGCCTGACCTCTTGCCCATGCAGAACCGTTGCGGTTCCCCTGGTGGGTTACTCCATAGGTGGGTTCCCCTGTTTCCACATCAAAGAAATGGGTATGGTAGGTAGAATGATCCGGGCGCAAAATGCATTTCATGGCAGTTTTTATATGGTTCTCCGCCTTTTCTTCATACGATGGATCTCCTGTCACTTCCGTTGCCCAGTAAAGTAAGGGAAGATTTAACAGGCAGTCAATGATCAGCCGGTATTCCTTAGGTTCCCCCGGATTTCCCCAGGCCTGAAGGAACTTGCCTCTCTCCCTGTAGCGTTCTGCCAAATGATCAGCCGCCAATAAAGCCGCCTTTTTTGCATGTTCATTGCCGGTCAGCTTATAAGCTGCCACACAGGATAAGCTGTATAAAAATCCCATATCATGATGGTTTACGTCAATTTTATTTTCAATTCTGTTCAGGAAGCTTTCTACCTGTACTTCAGCGGCTTTCCGGAATGCTTCATCACCGGTGTGCTCGTAAGCCAGCCAGATCACTCCTGTCCAGAATCCTGTTGTCCATTCCACATTTTCTGTTGCCTCATAAAATCCGTCAAAGCTGTTGGAAGACTGGAATTTATCCGTAAATTCCGAAAGGTTCTCCTTAACGAGCTTCACCGCATCGTCAAGAGCTTTTTGAACCATACCCTCTTCCATTCCAGGATAGGTTTTTATTTGTTCCAATGTCTGTGCCATATGCCTCTCCTTTCCTGTTATCCTTTGATTCCGCTGGCTGCAACGCCCTCTACAAAGAACTTCTGACAGCTTAAAAATACGATGATAACCGGGACCAATGAGCATACGGAGGCCGCCATGATCCATGCATAGTCAGCTCCGAACTGGGATATGAACATCCGGATACCCAGCTGGATGGTTTTTAATTCTTTTGTCTTTAAATAGATGAGCGGTCCCATGAAATCATTCCATACATTGGTGAATGTAAAGATGGTCAAGGTCGCCATTGCCGGCTTTCCAAGAGGGAACACGATCTTTCCGAATATGCCGTATTCGTTTAACCCGTCGATCCTGGCTGCTTCGCATAATTCATCCGGAATGCTGATATAAAACTGACGGATCAAAAATACGCCGAAGGCGGAGAAGGCCTGCATCAGGATCAATCCTAAATGAGTGTCGTTAAGGCCCAGCTTGGAAACCAGAATAAACTGGGGAACCATGTAGACCTGCCATGGAACAGCTATTGTAGTAACATACATAAGGAAAATCAAGTCCCTGCCTTTAAAACGCGTCTTTGTAAAACCGTAAGCAGCAAAGCAGCTGGTGCACAGCTGGATGATGGTCGTAATGACCGTAAGCTTGGCGGTATTGAAAAAGAAGGTCACAAGGGGCAGCTTCTTCCAGATGATTTTGTAGTTCTCCCAATGCAACGTATCGGGCCACCATTTCATTGGTATGGAAAATACATCTTTATTAAGCTTTAAAGAAGAAATTACCATCCAGTAAAAGGGCACCAGCATAAAAAGGGATAAAGCAATCAATCCCAGATACAGAAGTATCCTTAAATCCTTTGTTTTTGTTTTCATCGCTTTCCCTCCTTACATCAAATCCTTAGACCACTTCTTTTCACCCGCAAACTGAATCAGGGTGATCACAAGCACTACTGCAAACAGAACAATGGCTCCCGCACTTGCCGGTCCGAACTGCCATGAGGTAAATGCCTTTTCATAAATGTAATTGACCAGGGTCTTGGTGGCGTTGCCGGGACCTCCGCCTGTCATTACATATACAAGGTCAAACACCTTAAAGCACTGGATCGTAAGCATGATCAGCACAAAGAATGTGGTCGGTGTCAGCATGGGAATGGTAATATACCGAAGCTTCTGAAAGCCATTGGCCCCATCTATACCGGCCGCTTCATAAAGAGAACCTGAGATTCCCTGAAGGGCCGCCAGATACACGATCATATAGTATCCCATGTATTTCCATACACTTACCACGGAAATGGCCACCATAGCCCATTTCACATCAACAACCCATCTGGGAGGCTTGGAAATGCCGATGAATTTCAAAAATTCATTGATCGGTCCAAAATCCGGCTGAAACAGCATGTTCCATACCGCACCTACTGCCACGATGGAAGCAATATAAGGGAAATACAGCGCGGTACGGAATATCGCGATCCCCTTTAATTTATGATTCAACAGAACTGCCAGTAAAAGCGCCAGCACTAAGGTTGGGAATACCGTAAGCAATGCATATTGAATGGTGTGAATAAAGGATTGAACAAATATCCTGTCACCGAAAATCTGAGCAAAATTTTTTAATCCTACGAACTCCATGGGAGCCTGGGAACCATCCCATTTCATAACACTTAAAATAAAGGAAAAGATGACGGGAATGAATACGAAAATAGCATACCCGATTAAATTAGGCAGAATAAATGAATAACCGATCAGGTTACTTCGGATTGCCTTCTTTTGATGCGACGTCAATGTCGTTTTTACTTCCTTCATACAGGGTTAACCTCCTTTTCACCTGCTTTTTGCCACAAAAAGAGCGCCTTGCTGTTGTTTTAGAAAAGGCGCTCTCCGGGCAATCAATTATATTTTACCAGCCTTTGATTTCTGCAACACGTTTGTTCAGCTCTTCGATTCCCTGATCAACCGTGTACTGCTTGATCATGATCATTTCATGAACTTCATCGAGCACCTTACGGATTTCTTCGATCTGTGGATCTAAAGGACGGTCAAATGTGTAGTGAGTATAAGACAGTGCTTCAATATTTGACTCTCCCTCTGGGAAGAACTCTGCAGAAGCGATGGTCTTTAAAGATTCCTCTGTCTGGATACCGGTAAATACGCCCTGTTCAGCCAGAATATTTGCTGCTTCTTTGCTGGTTGCAAACTTCACAAAATCCCAGGATAAGTCAGGCTCGTCGGTATAAGCGCTGATTCCGAGAGGAGTAAGAGCACCTACCGTATAACCGGCTTCTGTGTCAGCAGGATGAGGAATTCTTGCAATGCCCCAGTTAAAGGAAGTCTCATCTGCTGCGCGGGACTGGATCATGGTTGCAATAAACCAGGTACCCATCGGCATCATAGCACACTGCTGATTCTTAAATACAGAAGAGTAATGGATGTTTGCTGTCTTTAAAGTAGAGTAATCCTGGATATATCCATTATCCTGTAAGGCAACAGCTGATTCATACCATGGCTTTAAGAAGGAATAATCCTTTTCAACAACTGTGTGCTTGCCATCCTGAACGGCCCAGTTTGTTACAAGAGCCTGCCAGGTATGGTTATGTCCGCCATATACCTTTGAGCTGCCTTCGCCGGAAGTCATCTTTGCAGCCAGTGCATCATACTCTTCCCATGTCATATCATTGGAAGGATATTCAACGCCTGCTGCGTCAAAAAGATCCTTATTGTAATATAATACATACCAGTCGGAACGGTACGGAAGTCCGTAGGTCACTCCGTTGTACTGAAGCTGCTCTGCCGCACCATTGTAAACGGATGTATCAAAGTTATCTTTTTTCATGAAATCATCAAGAGGAAGAAGCTGCTTTTTATCAGCCATCTGAAGCATGGAGCCCATATCCTTTACCCAAATGATATCCGGATCCGGCTGAGCCGCGGACAAGCTGATTCCTAAGGAATTGTTGTATTCGTCAGCTGATGTGTCAATTACCTTGATCTCCACATTTGGATTTTCTTTCATATAGGCATCAACGACTGCCTGGAACTGTGGTGATGAATCATAATCCCATGTTGTAACGGAAAGAACCTTCTTCTCGCCTGAATCCTGTGCTTTTTCGTCTGCTTTCGTTGATTCTGCAGCAGATGTTCCAGCTGTATCTGCAGCACTGCTTTCAGTTGCCTTGCTGCCACATGCAGTCAATGATGTGCATACCATTCCGGCTGCTAACACCATAGATAAAACTCTTTTTAATCTCATCGGTTTGAAACCTCCCTTTTTTTAGAACTACGCGCGTGTTCTTTATGATATAAAGATACCAGATTTGAGGTTATAGCGGAATAAACGATTTGCATAATTCTATTATTTTTTTTACGCTTCCCATGTTTTCACGCTTCCAAACATATATTTTATTCAGATTTTTATACTTTTTTAAGATTAATTTCTATTTCATTGAATTTCTATGGAATAAAGGATATGATATTACTGAATTTATTCTCGTGAAGGCAATGAGCCAAAGTTAAGCTTACCTGGCTTTTGCGACTGCTCACGGGGTTCAGAAAGGATCATGCCATGCCCCGCACATTCCAGTATAAATTTCTTTTGTATAATCTTCTGGTGGTTATAAGCATTGCCTGTGCTGTTAGTTTTTATAACTATCACTCTTATTATAAGGATGCTGTTGAAAATGAAACGGAAAATACCGTCAACCGGATTCAGATTCTCTCAGATCGTATGGAAGTAGCCTATGAAGAAATGGTCAACATTGTTGTGACCTGTTCCGAACGAAAATCTTTATTTTCTTCTGCCTCTTTAAGACTGTCAGACTACGGTGAATCTACCTATATTAAGCTGTATGCCTCCAATGTGCTGAGAGATTTCTGCGCCATATCAGGCTACAGCAAATATATTTATAAAATCACACTTTATAATAATGGGGAAGTTTTACAGGCCGGTAATGCTTACGGGTCCACCCGGGATGCCGGTGACATTCAAAATGCCCCCTGGTTTCATGATTTGCTTTCCAGAGAAAATACCCAGTACCTTCTTTCTCTGGAGGACAACCCTTTTTCTCCTACGAATTATACTCCAAAGCTTCTTCCTCTTTTAAGACCATTAAAATATGCTTCCAGCGGCCAGCCGGAAGATGCCTGGATCTTTCTGGCTATTTCTCCCCGCCTGTTTTCCGACACACTGAAAAGCATGGGGGATGGTCAGATTCTTTACGCGGCCACTTCGGATGGAAGTATTATTTCCTCTGTGAATGGGGATTCTTTTGACGTTGACCTTTTGCTGGCCACTTTAAAAGACTTTAAAGACCCCCAGGGCAATTTCCGCACCTGGCTGGATGGAAAGGAATGCATCATTGCCTATGAAAGACAAGCAGTCAGCGGGCTGATTTTCTTTCAGGTCCTTCCGATTTCAGACTTAAACCTGGATCACGGAGTGATCGGAGGCACCATTGGACTCATATTCTTTTTCTGCTTTGCCATTGGCCTGACTTTGTCCTGGTTCATATCCCGCCAGTTAAGCGCTCCCATCAGCCGCTTGAAAAAACGTCTGGAGTTCATTTCCAGGGGAAACTTCGACCCGGACCGTTCCATTGAAACAGACGACGAGATCGGAAGCATAGGAAAACAGATCAACCAGATGTCCAACCGGATCTCCAACCTTATGGAAACAAGGGTTCAAAGCGAAAAAGAAAAAAAGGATCTGGAAATCAAAATGCTACAGGCCCAGATCAATCCTCATTTTCTTTATAACACCTTAGATTCCATCAAATGGATTGCAACCATGCAGAAAAACAGCGGGATCGTCCAGGTGGTCACCGCCTTGTCCTCCCTGCTGAAAAATATGGCAAAAGGCTTCAACGAAAAAGTAACTCTCCGTCAGGAATTGGATTTTCTGCAGAATTATGTTATTATAGAGAAAATCCGATATATTGAACTCTTTGATGTAACAACCCAGGTTGACCAGGAGGTTTTATACGATGCCAAAATCGTGAAGCTGACGCTTCAGCCCATTGTAGAAAACGCCATCTTTAACGGGATCGAGCCAAGCGGAAGAAACGGGCTCATACAGATACACGTTTTTGCCGAAAACGGCGTCCTTTATATTACAGTAAAGGACAATGGCATCGGCATTTCTCCGGAAAACATGGAAAGGCTCCTGACGGATACCTCCCGCATCACCAGAAGCAACATGAGCGGAATCGGGCTTCCAAACGTGGACAGGAGATTAAAACTGGTTTATGGAGAAGAATACGGATTAAAGCTGGAAAGCGAATTAGATCAATATACATTGATTACCATTGCCCTTCCTCTGGAATTTTAGAAAGGGCTGACAAAGGGGTATTAAAACAGTATGTATCGAATTATTATTATAGACGATGAGCCGCTCATCCTGGCCGGCATCGCTTCCCTGATCATATGGGAAAATTATGAATGCACCATTATCGGAAAGGCAACCAACGGCCCTTCAGCCTATGACATGATCATGGAGCTTCATCCGGATATTGTTATAACGGATATCCGGATGCCCGTATTAAACGGGCTGGATCTGGTGGAAAAATGCAAGGAAAACGGCTGCACTTTTGCTTTTATCGTATTGACAAACTTAGAGGAATTCCATCTGGTGAAAAAAGCTCTATCACTGGGTGCCTCTGACTATCTGGTAAAAATCGATTTAAACGAAGAGGCCTTAATAACCGCTTTAGAGCGGGCCAAGGAAGCCTGTGACCTGCTTATCAATAAGCAGCACCAGATGGCGGGCGGTCAGCTTAAAAACAACCAGGAGGACTTGGCAAAGACGACGTTTCGCCGCCTTTTCCTTTCTCAGGAAGAGCTTGCTGATATTCCGGAGGAGCTTGAAGTGCAATATCCGGCTCCTTTTATCATCCTGTTTTCCTTAAATCCTATTAATATAGACTTTGAAGCTGGAGGAGGAAGC
The DNA here is from genome assembly GCF_000526995.1 of Lacrimispora indolis DSM 755. Taxonomy (NCBI): domain Bacteria; kingdom Bacillati; phylum Bacillota; class Clostridia; order Lachnospirales; family Lachnospiraceae; genus Lacrimispora; species Lacrimispora indolis. Next base: position 5,162,506 of record NZ_AZUI01000001.1, read on the forward strand.
TATGACCTGCATTCCGTCAGCAGGCAGCTGATCGATATCCTGGGCGGGATCGCAGCAAGATTTTTCTTTCATTATACGATCCTTGAATACCGGCAGGATACCTTTCTCATTACTGCTTCCTTAAAAGAGGAAGCATTTTCTCAAAGCTCTGTCAGGGAGTTTTGCCAGAAGTTCAGCGTTGCTTTAAAAACTTATTTTGAGCTTTCCGCCGTTTATGGGGTCAGCAGGCCGAAGGAAAAGATTTCAGAGCTTTTGGAGGCGTTTTCCGAAGCCTTAACAGCACTGGAATATTACTACTTTGACTCTTCCTCCCAGGTGGTATTTTACCAGGGGCAGGCCTCCCATTTCAGCCAGGCAAAGAAATTTAACATTAATGTATTTAAAAAGGATCTGGCAGCTTATATCAGTCAGAACGACAGTGAAAAGCTGGCCTCCATTTTTGAAGACATCATCACCCTGTTCTGGGAAAACAAGCCCCGCAAGGAACAGGCTACCAGCGCCTGCATCAACATTTACACCTATCTCTATTCATTTTTTGAAACAGGGGATGACAGCTACCAGGACATTTTCCCTTACACCATCAACATTGCCGAGCAGCTGAATCATTTTAACAGCTTAGAGGACATCCTGGAATGGCTGAGAAGCTTCTGCCAGAAGCTTTGCCGGCTTTTGGACGACAGGAAATCCACCCGTTCCGACAAACTGGTGGACTTAGCCAGAAGCTATATCAAAGAGCACTATATGGAAAAGCTGACCCTGGCCGATGTTGCGGAAGCCTTAAACATAAGCTCTGGCCATTTAAGCAATACCTTTAAAAAGCTGACAGGGACCACCCTGTCTGATTATATTGCACAGGTGAAGATACAGCACGCCATGGAGCTTATTGATACCCACCAGTACCTGATGTATGAAATTTCTGATAAGCTGGGCTTTGATAACCCCTATTATTTCAGCAAGGTATTTAAAAAGGTTACAGGCATATCACCCAGGGAACATGAAAACCGGATCATTTATCCGTACACAGATGAAGGGAGTTAAATCCATGCCTCCAGTTAATCTTTTGATCAAACCGGCCTCCGGCATGTGCAACATGAGATGCCATTATTGCTTTTACCATGATATTACGGAAAAAAGAACACAAAGCTCTTATGGTCTCATGTCCGTGGAAACTTTAAGAAATGTCATAAAAAAGGCCCTGGATTACGCAGATACTGCCTGTACTATCGCCTTTCAGGGAGGGGAACCCACTCTGGCCGGACTCCCCTTTTTTGAACAGGCTGTAAGGCTTTCAAAGGAATATAATAAAAAAAATCTGGAATTACATTTCGCCCTTCAGACCAACGGCTATAATTTAGGCCCGGAATGGGCGGAATTTTTCGCCAGAGAACATTTTCTGATAGGAATCTCCATCGACGGGACCATACATACCCATGATGCTTACCGGAAAGGCGGTGACGGCAGCGATACGTTTTTAAATATCATGAAGACTGTGGACAGCTTCAATGAGCATGGAGTGGAATACAACATTCTCACCGTAGTAAACAGGAGAACCGCTTCCTCCATCGGCAAGATATACCGGTATTATAAGAAGATGGGCTTTCGTTATCTGCAGTTCATCCCCTGTCTGGATCCTTTGGAGGCTCCCGCAGGCGCCATGGAATATTCCCTGACGTCGGAATTATACGGACAGTTCCTGTGTGACCTCTTTGATTTGTGGTATGAGGATATAATTGCCGGAAACGAAATCTACATCCGGCAGTTTTATAATTACCTCTCCATTATATTGACCGGAAGTGCGGAATCCTGTGACATGAACGGGTTATGCAGCATTCAAAACATCATCGAAGCTGACGGCGAGGTATATCCCTGTGACTTCTTTGTTCTGGACGAATATAAGCTGGGCAATTTAAACAATACGGGTTTTGATGAAATACACAAAAAGAGGTTGGAAACAGGCTTTCTTGCTTCCAAAAAAGCGCCTGACAGCCAGTGCCAGGCCTGTTCCTATTTTCCACTGTGCAGAGGAGGCTGCTACCGCCACCGCATCATGTCCCCGGAAGAATCCGGCCGCAATTACTTCTGCCGATCCTATCAGATTTTTTTTGACCATTGTCTTCCAAGGCTTATGGAGATTGTCCGAAAAATCAATCGTTAATGATAGCAGGAAAATATTATAATTTCTTTGGTTCCTTAAGTGAAAATTTGTTACAATGGATTCCTGTCTGCTTAGATCAGGATTTAGGAGGAATTTATATGATAAGAAATGCGAAAATACAGGATTTGCCGGCAATCTTGAAAGTATATGAGATTGCAAGGAAGTTTATGGTTGATAACGGAAACGCCTCGCAATGGGGAAATACCTTCCCTCCTGCAGAATTGCTTGAAGAGGATATTAAAAATAACCAGCTATATGTTTATATCAATGAGGAACAGATACATGGTGTATTTGCTTTTATCCTGGGAGATGATCCTACTTACAGCCATATTGAAAACGGCTCCTGGATATCTGACACAGGTTACGGTGCCATTCACCGGGTCGCCAGTGACGGAGCAATAAAAGGCATACTTTCAAAATGCCTGGACTATTGTAAAAGACAAAGCTCTCATCTCAGAATAGATACCCATGAAAATAATGAGATTATGAAGTATCTGATTCAAAAGAATGGGTTTGTAAAATGCGGGACCATATATGCGGAAAACGGCAGTCCAAGAATTGCATTTGAATATCTGGAATCAGGCAACATCTCATAAATAGATAAAAGCACGGTAAAATCCCGTGCTTTTACTTTGTATATGGATTCCCATCTTCTATAACGGCTGATGAGAAAAACTGCCTTTCAACAGTCCGGATTTTTAATCCGCATAAGTTCCTTTTGACTTCACCAGCTTTGGCCTGTAACCCTGAGCTGTGAGCGCAGCCATAATGGCATTCTTATGATCGGTTCCAAAGGCTTCCAGAGTGATGCGAAGCTCCACCGCCGCATTCCGGTTGATGCTGATAAACTGATTGTGCTCCAGGCGGATGACATTACCCTGTTCTTTTGCAAGGAGAGCGGATACCTTTGCAAGCTCTCCTGGTTTATCCGGCAGAAGAATGGATACGGTAAAGATACGGTCTCTCTGGATCAGTCCGTGCTGAACGATGGAGGCCATGGTGATCACATCCATATTTCCTCCGCTTAATATGGAAACCATCTTTTTATTCTCCACATTCATGTGTTTTAAAGCCGCAACTGTCAAAAGCCCGGAATTTTCCACGATCATCTTATGGTTTTCTACCATATCCAGAAATGCTACGATCAGCTCAGAGTCCTCAATGGTAATGATTTCATCTACATTTTCCTGAATATAGGGAAAAAGTTTGTCTCCCGGACATTTGACTGCTGTTCCGTCGGCAATGGTATTGACACTGGGCAGTTCCACCACCTTTCCCTGGCGCAGAGATTCCTGCATGCAGTTGGCGCCTGCAGGCTCCACGCCGATGACCTTGATCTTGGGATTGAGCATTTTGGCTAAAACGGAAACTCCGGTGCACAAACCGCCGCCGCCGATTGGAACCAGAATGTAATCAACCGTAGGGAGCTCCTTCACGATCTCCATGGCAATGGTTCCCTGTCCGGCCGCAATGTCCAGATCATTGAAGGGATGAACAAAGGTCAGTCCCTTTTCCTCGGAAAGCTTGTTGGCGTAATCACATGCCTCATCAAATACATCTCCCTCCAGTATCACCTCCGCGCCATAGCTTTTGGTTCGGTTGACCTTCATAAGGGGCGTTGTGGTAGGCATGACGATTGTGGCCGGAATTCCCGCCAGCTTTGCCGCATAGGCAACACCCTGGGCATGATTTCCTGCGGAGGCGGTAATAAGGCCCTTTGCCTTCTCCTCCTGGGAAAGGGTGCTGATTTTATAATAAGCTCCCCTCACCTTGTAGGCGCCGGTATACTGCATATTCTCCGGCTTGAAATATACCTTATTGCCGGTCTGGTTGGAATAATACTCACTGTATATCAGCTTTGTTTCCAGGATAACCTTGCTAACGACTTCCGTTGCTTCTTCAAACTTTTCCAGTGTCATCATATTTACGCCTCTTCTTTCTCTTCTACGTGAAACAATGCGCTTACAAATTCTTTTGCATTGAATTTCTGCAGGTCATCAATTTTCTCTCCTACCCCAATGTATTTGACCGGAATTCCCAGCTCTGACTGGATCGCCACCGCAATTCCCCCTTTTGCGGTTCCGTCAAGCTTTGTGAGAATGATGCCGGTAATATCAGCAACCTCCATAAACTGCTTTGCCTGTACAAGAGCGTTCTGTCCTGTTGTGCCGTCCAACACTACCAGAGTCTCCCGGTAAGCTTCCGGATATTCCTTGTCAATGATCCGGTTGATTTTCTTAAGCTCTTCCATTAAGTTTTTCTTGTTATGAAGGCGGCCTGCGGTATCGCAGATCAAAATATCCGCATGTCTTGATTTTGCCGCGGCAACTGCATCATAAACAACTGCCGCAGGGTCAGAGCCTTCCTGCTGGGCGATAATATCCACTCCTGCCCTTTTTGCCCACTCACTCAGCTGTTCAATGGCTGCAGCACGAAAGGTATCCGCTGCAGCTACAATGACCTTTTTTCCATCATCCTTCATCTGACCGGCCAGCTTACCCACTGAAGTGGTCTTTCCCACTCCATTGACGCCAATAATCAAAAGAACAGACCGCTGTGTTTCAAATTCATAGGCATTTTCCCCTAAGTCCATCTGTTCCATGATGCTGTCCATGAGGAGCTGTTTGCATTCTAACGGATCCTTGATGTTTTGTTCCTTTACCTTCTTTCTCAAATCCTCCATGATGGACATGGTGGTCTGGATACCTAAGTCCCCCATGATCAGGATCTCTTCAATCTCTTCATAAAACTCATCATCAATGGCTGAAAACCCGCTGAAAATGGAATCCACGCCTGCAATAATATTATCCCTTGTCTTCTGCAGTCCAGCAACCAGCTTCCCAAAGAATCCCTTTTTCTCACCCATAGTCGGTCTCCTTAACTTTCTAAATTTTCTTCAATCAGATTTACAGATACAAGGGTTGAAACGCCCTTCTCCTGCATGGTAATACCATACAAACGGTCTGCAGAAATCATTGTACCACGCCTGTGTGTGATGACAATGAACTGAGTAGATTTTGTCAGTTTATGCAAATATTTTGCAAAACGGTCCACATTGGAATCGTCCAGGGCTGCCTCAATCTCATCGAGAAGACAAAATGGAGAGGGCTTTAAGTTCTGAATGGCAAACAGCAATGCAATGGCTGTTAATGCCTTTTCCCCGCCGGAAAGCTGCATCATATTCTGAAGCTTTTTGCCTGGGGGCTGAGATATGATCTGGATTCCCGCCTCCAGAATATCCTCATCCTCCACTAATTCCAAAGTTCCCCGTCCTCCTCCGAAAAGCTCCTTAAATACCTTGTCAAACTCCATACGTATTTCACGGAACTTTTCTTCGAACTGTTTTCTCATTCCCGTATCCAGTTCATCAATGATCTTTAGCAGAGTGGCTTCGGCTGCCACAAGGTCATCGTGCTGGGTCTTCATGAAGGTGTAGCGCTCTGATACCTCTTTATAATCTTCGATGGCATTGACATTGACGTTGCCAAGCTTGCGGATGTCCTCTTTTAAAGACTGGATCATGCGTTTGATCTCCGGCAGTGACGTCCACTCTTCATTTCTTAAGTCGTTTGCAGTGGAATAGGTCAGTTCGTATTCATTCCACATATAATTGACATGACTCTCCATCCACTCATCCAGCTTTTCCTTCTGGCTTTGTAAGCGGAACAATTCTTTATCCAAAAGGCTGATTCTTCCGGTAAGCTCTTCCCTCTTTCGGAATAATTCCTTCTGCTCCCTGGAACTGGCCTCTTTTTGTGCGGACTTTTCGTTAATGACCCCTTCCAGTTCTTCTGAGCGTACCAGTTCTTCCTGAATCCGGCCCTTTAAGCTTTCAATTTCTTTCTGTTTCTCTTCAATGATGGAGTTGGAACCGTCGGTACCGTTTGAAAGCCCGCCAAGCTCCTCTTCCAAACGGTGAATTTCTTCTTTTACACGCCGGATATTTTCCTGTTCAAAATCATCCTTTTGCTTTAGAACTGAGGCTTTTAACTGGACAGATGACAAATCTTTGGAATACTGCTCCCTGTCTGACCTGGCTTTTTCCAGACGTCCGTTTAAACGCTCCAGTTCTTCTACCGTATCCTGATTCTGATTTTCCAGCTTATCAACCGCAGAAAGAAGCTCCTGCTGGCTGGCGCCGATCTCCCGGATCTGCACTTCCAGCTGACCGTTTTCCCGCTCCAGATCTCCGTAGGATTCCTTGATTTCCTCTTTTTTATCCTCAATACGGCGTATATTTATTTTAACCGTATTTTGCTTTAAATAAAGCTGCTGTTTTTCTGAACGGATCTTTTCCAGTTCCTCCCTGCATTCTGCAAGGAGTCCCTCGTTCATTACCAGCTCTGTTTCCAGGCGTTCCACATCAGAAAGAGCTTTGGTGCAGATCCCTTCCAGTTCCTCCATCTCCCGTTTCCGTCCCAGTAAATTGCTTGTATTCTTAAATGCGCCTCCTGTCATGGAACCGCCTACGCTTAAAAGCTCTCCTTCCAGGGTTACGATCCTGAAAGAATACTGGAACTTCTTTGCAAGGGCGATGGCATGGTCAATGGTATCCACTACAACCACACGGCCCAGCAGATAGTTTAAAAGGCCTTCATACCGGCCGTCAGCTTCCACAAGGGTATTGGCAAGCCCTAAGACTCCCGGCTCCGTCAGCGCCCGGTCCTGGCGGAAGGAATCCCTGCCTGCAATGCTGGTCAATGGAAGGAAGGTGGCCCTTCCATATCGGTTTTTCTTTAAATATTCAATCAGATGTTTTGCAGTGGCCTCAGAATCAGTAACGATATTCTGAATGCTGCCTCCAAGAGCGGTCTCAATGGCGATCTCATATTTTTTCGGCACTGTGAATAAATCCGCCACAACTCCATGGATGCCGTGGACCCGGTCTCTTACCTCCATAATCCGGCGGATGCTGCCGCCATAGCCTTCGTACCGTTCGGCAATGTTTCTTAAGGACTCCAGCTTTGTATAACTGGTATGGTATTCCTGCTGCTTATCATTTAAATTCTTATTAAGCCTTTTGACCTCGCCTTCCAGCTCTTCTGCCTTTCCTTCACTAAGGGACTGGGCCTTCTGGCCCTCGGCAATTCCGGCCTCGATCTCATCTGCTTCTTTTTGAAGAGCCGTCAGCTGTTCATCCTGCTCCGACTCATCACTTTTGAATTTTAAAAGCTTTTGGCAGACCTCGGAACGGCGCATATTCACCTGTTCCAGCATGGTTTCATACCGCTGCTGTTTTGCAGTCAGAGAAGCTTTTTCATTGAGGATGTCAATAATGCCTCCCTTGCCCTCTTCAATCTGCTGTTCCAAAAGGCGGATTTTCTCGTCCTCTGAACTTAAGGTCTCTTCCGCATCTCTAAGCTCTGTTACTGCGGTTTTTACCTGGCCGGCAATCAGGGACCGTTCTTCCTCATAGGAGGCCGCCTGAGCCATTTTCATCTGGATCTCCCCATGGATGGCCCTCACCCGTCCGGCAATGTGTTCGGCGTTCATCTGCTCTGTATTAATCTGTTCCTTTAATACATTGATCCGGCCTTCCAGGCTTCCCATCTCCACGTTGGATTTATTCTTCTCATTTCTGGCCGCGCCGGCTGACCTCTCCAGCTCCGCCAGATATGTATCCAGAATGTCATATTCTTCCCGGATCCCTTCTGATGCCTGTTTTGCATCTTCCAGATCAAGGGATACGATATTTTCCTTTTCCCGGTTTTCCTTCATCTGAACCTGAATCCCTTCTGTTTCCATCAGGAACTGGTTCACGTCGTATTTCTTTAAATCTTCCTTCAGTCGGAGATACTCCTTTGCCGCCTCGGACTGCCTTGCAAGGGGCCCTACCTGCTTTTCAAGCTCAGTGAGGATGTCACTCACACGGATGAGATTCTGTTTTTCATCTTCCAGCTTTTTCTGGGCAATGAGCTTGCGCCGTTTAAATTTAACAATACCGGCAGCCTCGTCAAATAATTCCCTTCGCTCTTCCGGCTTTCCGCTTAAAATCTTATCAATCTGTCCCTGTCCGATAATGGAATAACCTTCTTTTCCGATTCCCGTATCATAGAACAATTCATAAATATCCTTTAAACGGCAGGCACTGCCATTGATCATGTACTCGCTTTCGCCGGAACGGTAAACTCTTCGGGAAACCGTTACCTGGTCGTAATCAATGGTCAGGTGATGGTCAGAATTATCAAGGGTAATTGCAACGTAGGCAAAGCCCTGAGGTTTTCTCAGTTCTGTTCCCGAAAAAATCACATCCTGCATGTTGGAGCTTCGGAGCTGCTTTACTTTCTGCTCACCAAGGACCCAGCGCACGGCATCGGCAACATTGCTCTTGCCGCTGCCGTTAGGACCCACGATACCGGTAATTCCGTTATGAAATTCAAAGACGATCTTATTGGCAAAAGATTTAAAACCCTGGATTTCAATACTTTTTAAATACATACCCTTCTCCATTCTTAAGGCTTAAGATCCCATGATAAGCAGCCACCTGCTCCGCAGCCTTTTTAGTCCGTCCGGTTCCCTGTCCGATTATCTCCTGGCCTATGAGGACCTGGGCTTCAAATACCTTGTTGTGATCCGGCCCTTCTTCCCGCAAAAGCTCATAGCTTAAAGGTTCGTCCGTTTTACTCTGTACGATCTCCTGCAAGATAGTCTTGCTATCATAAAAGAGCTGCTTATGTTCCAGATCATTCATAATGAAACGAAGGATAAACTCTTTTGCATTAGCAAAACCACCGTCCAGATAAATGGCCCCTATCAGCGCTTCCATAGCATCAGACACGATCGACGCACGCCCCCTGCCTCCTGTGGCCTCTTCTCCCTTGCCCAAAAGTAAGTATTCCCCAAGCTTTATGCACTCCGCGCAATAGGCAAGAGTCGGCTCGCATACAATACTGGCGCGTATCTTAGTCAAATCCCCCTCCGGTCTCTCCGGATATTTGTGATACAGGCAGTCACTGGAAACCACCTCCAGCACGGAGTCCCCCAAAAATTCCAGGCGCTCGTTGCATTCCAGCTTATTTAACCGGTGCTCATTGGCATAGGAGCTGTGAGTCATGGCCTGTGTCATGAGATGCCTGTCCGAAAAACGGTAGCCGATCCGTTCCTCCAGTTCTTTTAAATTCCTGCTCATTATACACCTCTCTCTCATTATGAAAGAAGGTGCTGCGGACAGACTTAAAAGTCCCCGGCAGCACCCACATCTATTAATTTAAAGCATTCTTGATCTGTTCTACTGCGTCGCTGACACTTACGATGTTTTCTGCCACTTCTGTCGGAATTTCAATATCAAATTCCTCCTCAATGCCCATGATAATCTGGAACACATCAAGGGAGTCAGCGCCAAGGTCATCCACAAATGTGGAGTTCATGGTCACCTCATCCGGCTCAATATTTAATACCTCTGCAATTATGTTCTGTAGCTTTTCAAATTCCATTTCTTTTCCTTCCTCTCTCCTATTCTTGATTTCCTTATTTCCGCCCATGCTTTTTGGGCATAAAGGTATGCCCGAAGGGCGTTCCTTAGTCCTGCCCATGCTTTTGGGGCATAAAGGTATACCCTAAGGGCGTTTCTTCACTTTTTCTAAGACTTTCTCTTATCTTATCATTAATTCCCTGTTCTTTGAAGGTTACGCATTGAAGTATGGAGTTCTTCACTTCTGTCGCCTTTGAATTACCATGTGTCTTTACTACCAGGCCATTAAGTCCCAGAAGCGGCGCTCCCCCGTGCTGAGATGCGTCAAACGACTTTAGGCTTTCCTTCAAAGCTGGCTTTACAAGCAGAGCTCCGATTTTGCTCCTTAAACTTCCCATCATACCGCTTTTCACCTTGTTTATTAAGGTTGCGCCTACTCCTTCGTAAAGCTTCAGGATTACATTGCCTACAAATGCCTCACAAACAATGACATCTGCGCCGCCGCGTGGAATCTCTCTGGCTTCAATGCTTCCGGTAAAATGGATATCCTTGCACTCCTTTAACAGCGGAAAGGTCTCCTTTACAAGCGCATTTCCCTTTTCTTCTTCTGCGCCGATATTGACGATAGCCACTCTTGGATTCTTCACCCCCACTACATGTTCCATGTAAAGGGACCCCATTCTGGCAAACTGTACCAGATGGGACGGTCTTGCATCCACATTGGCTCCGCAGTCAATCAGCAGGGAAACACCTTTATCCGTAGGAATAAGCGGAGCCAGCGGTGGTCGTTCCACCCCTTTTATCCGTCCGACAATCACCTGTCCGCCAACCAGTATGGCACCAGAGCTGCCGGCCGATACAAACGCATCCGCCTCCTTTTGTTTTACCAGATTCATTCCCACTACGACGGAAGAATCTTTCTTCTTTCGTATGGCGTTCACCGGAGGTTCTTCCGTCTCGATTACCTCTGACGCATTCACAACCTGTATCTGTTCTTTTGGATACGTATGCTTTTTCAGCTCTTCCGATACAATATGCTCCTGCCCTACTAAGAGAACCTGGATTTCTTTATTCGCATTTACAGCCTCTACGGCTCCGGCAACCATTTCTATCGGTGCATAGTCACCGCCCATAGCGTCTACAGCTACTTTTATCATCGTGATTCTCCTTTCGTATACCGCCTAAGATAATCTATTACATAATATACTAAATATTATTATATAAATCAACAATAAATTAAGAAATTTAAAAGATCATACAGAACCGCTGTTTTCCCTGTTTTTCTCAACCTTTTTCATGATGTAGACATATGAGATTGCCGTAAACAGTCCGGCGCTGGCCCAGGCTGCCGGATCACAGGCGCTTGCCAATGGATAACTTAAAAACCGGATAGCCAATGCCGCAGTTATCAATCTTGCCGCAAGCTCCACAACGCCTCCCAGCATGGGAAGAAAACCATAGCCGCATCCCTGCATGGTATTTCTGAATATAAAGATCATTCCCAAGGGAATATAAAAAATGGCACACAGGTAAATATAGGTTTTGGCCCATGGGAGCATCTCCGTTATATCCACATCTCCCGAGAAAAACAGCTTTAATGCATAGGGTAGGATCAGGCAGACGATGACAGAAGAAAGAGCCGAATAGACGATCTCTGTCCCCAGCACAAGCTTAACGCCGCGGCGGATCCTTTTTATATCTCCCTTTCCGTAATTTTGGCCGGAATACGTGGCCATTGTCTGACCCATGGCAACCATTCCCTGAAGGACCATGCCCTGAAACTTATTGGCGGCCGTATAGGCAGCTACTGCGGTTGAACCGAACAGATTGACTGCTGACTGCATGATAATGGTTCCTGAGGCCGTGATCCCAAACTGAAGAGCCATAGGGATCCCCACAGAAAGCTGGCGCCTTGTATCTGCCTCGTTCAGCTTCCAGTGCTGGCTCTTTGGAGTTAAGACCGGCACCTTTTTATAAATATAGGAAATACAGAGAACCGCTGATATCCCCTGTGAAAGGTTCGTGGCCCATGCTGCTCCTGCCACTCCCATTTTAAAGTTAATGATAAAAACAAGATCCAGAACTACATTCAAACAGGCAGAAAACATCAGGAACACAAGGGGAATCCGGCTGTTTCCAACAGAACGGAGATAGGATGAAAACAGATTGTAAAATACATTCGTAACAATTCCCATGCAGATGATGGAGATATAGGTGTATGCATCCTCAAAAATATTCTCAGGCGTATTCATGACCCGTAAAAGTGTTTTCATGAATGCAAGGCTTAAAACCGTCATTACTGCAATAACAAACGATGACAGGATGATCCCGTTAGCTACGGAACGCTTTGCCCCGTTTTCATCCCCTGCTCCGAACCTCTGGCTGGTAAGAACCGTAAATCCGGTGCTCATCCCCTGGGAAAATCCAATGACCAGAAACATAATGGTGCCTGTGGAGCCAACGGCTGCCAGGGCATCCGGCCCTACAAAACGGCCTACAATAATGGTATCTGCCATGTTATAAAGCTGCTGAAAGATATTTCCCATCAGAAGCGGAAGCGTGAATTTTAAAATGATCGGAAGCGGATTGCCTCTTGTCATATCAGTTTCCATTTTTTTCCATCCCCTGCCAAAAAATTTTGTCGCCTTTTTAAGAAGCGCAAGGGCTATTTTACCACGTTCCGTCTCTATTGTCACCGTTCTTTTTCAAAAAAATCCCATATCTCCATTATTCATAAACCGCAGCCATAACGGCCCCATAATCTCCTATCTTTTCCCCCAGCTGAGCAGGCACGATCCTGCAGGCTGCAGCCGAAGGGGCAAGAGCCTCCTTATGGATCTCCTCCCACATGGCTGTTTCCAGAAACTCATGACTCCTGGCATATATGCTTCCTGCCACAATCACTTCCGGATTCAGGATATCGATAAGTATGGACAGCCCCTTTCCAAAATATGTTCCGGACTCTCTTAATAATTCTGCAGCGTCCTCATGGCCTGCTCTGGCTGCCTCTGCCACATCCTTGGCTTTAACCGATCCTTTTTCTCCCGTCTGGAATGAGGCTCTTTTTCCCTCCTTTTCCATCTGCTCCGCCTTTTTTACTGCCATCTGACGGATCCCGCCGCCGCTGCAAAAGCCTTCCAGGCTTCCCGCTTTTCCGTATCCCACCGGCCCTTCCTCCTTTAGGCGGACGTGGCCAACTTCTCCTGCCATGCCGCAGGCTCCCGTATATAGACGCCCGTTTAAAATAAGTCCTGCGCCAAGACCGGTGCCAAAGGTAAGAAATATCATATGAAGAGATCCCTTTCCTGCCCCATACTTCCATTCGGCAAGGGCGCAGGCATCGGCGTCATTTAACATCCTGGCAGTCATTTGAAGCTTTTCCGACAAATAGGCCACAACAGGGACCGAAACCCACCCGGGAAGGTTGGGCGGGGAACATATGACCATACGGTCAGGACTTAAGGGGCCTCCGCAGGAGATTCCGATCCGGCAGTCCGCCCGGTTAATCCCATGGGTCTCAAGCATCCGCTCTGCGTGACGGCATAAGTCATCTAAAACTCCTTTCCAGTCAGGCGTTGTCTGTATTTCCACCCGGTCATTCCACACAACAGTTTCTCCCTCCAAGCGGCAAAGCAGCACTGCACACTTTGTTCCTCCAATATCAAACCCTACTACATGCATCGTAATACCTCAGTCCTTTTTTTATCATGAAATACCACAACAGAGCAGGAACCGGCATGCCGGCCCTGCTCTATTCCTGTTATGAAATCGTTCTTTGCGTTTAACTCCAGGTTATTTTATGGTGTCTTTTGTAAGAACGGAAACTCCTGTGTCCACGTTCTTGTCGCCGGTATCCTTGCTCTCCAGAGCATTAACCGCCGTCTTCACTCCCTCATATCCCATAACGTCAGGGTTCTGAGCCATGGTTGCCAGAAGATAGCCATCCTTGATCAGCTGAAGGATCATGTCGGATTTGTCAAAGCCCACGCCGATGACGGTCTCGCCCGCCTCCTGAATGGCATTGCCGGCTCCAACAGTAGAGCCTTCATTGGCTCCGAAGATGCCTACACAGCCCTGAGTGATATAGTTTGCCGCAATATCCTTGGATTTTGCCGCATCGCCTTCACCGTACTGGGTTTCCAGAATCTCAAACTTGGTTCCCTCAAATGCAGAGCGGAAGCCTTCTTCCCTGGCTACTGTGGATGCAGTTGCCGCATTGACATTGACGATACCGATCTTACCGGATTCAATTCCTTTGTCTTTTAAGGCTTTGATCATTTCTTCTCCTGCAGTTTTTCCTGCAGCCTTATTATCCGTTGCAAGGGTCTGGATCGCCGGCAGGGATGCTGCGGAGTCTACGTATACTACCTTTACACCTGCGTCAATGGCTTCCTGTAGAGATGCAGTAACTGCATCAGGGCCATTAGCCGCCAGCAATATGGCCTGAGCGCCGCCTGCGACGGCATTGTTAATGCATTCGATCTGCTTTGCATCATCCTTCACATCAGGAGCCAGCCATTTATAATCTACATTCCCAAGCTCCTTTACCGCTTTCTGGGCACCTGCATCTACGTTTACCCAGTGCTGGTCCATCTGGTCCATGGTAATTAAGTAAACCTTGTACGAGCCGCCCCCTGAAGCTGCCTCTTTCGCTGTTTCTCCTGCTGCAGCCGTTGCTGCTTCAGTCGCTGCTGCAGTTGTTGCACCAGTTGTAGCTGCGGCCTCCTTCTGCCCGCTGCTGCAGCCTGCGCACATGGACGCAATCATTCCAATAGAAAGAACAGCCGCCAATACCTTCCGTTTCATAAACCTTTTCCTCCTTAAATTTGGATATTTTAAAATTTACCTATATTAAAGCCTCAGGCTCCAATACCTTGTTTACGTTTCTTGCTTACTTTTCTTTCCAAGCTTTCCGCTTCTTACGATCACATCGATCAATACGGAGATCACCACAATGGCGCCGATGACAATATTCCGGATAGCAACCGGTGCTCCTGCAAACTGAAGTCCGTTCTGAAGCACTCCCCAGATGGAAGCGCCGATCACCGTGCCAATGAGGATTCCCTGGCCTCCCAGAGTTGAGACTCCTCCGATTACGGAAGCAGCTACAGCATACATTTCATAGGCATTGCCCGCATCCATGGTGCCCATGCCGCTGGTTGCACAGATCACCAGTCCTACGATGCAGGAACAAAAGGAGCTGACCAGATAAGCCTTTGTGGTGGTTGATACGATATTTACTCCGGATAGCTTGGAGGCCTCTATGTTGCTGCCGATTGCATAAATGTGCCGCCCTGTCCTGGTTTTACTCAATAAGAAATTAAATATCAGCCATAAAACAATGGATATGATCACCGTATTATATACTCCGGCAACCTTTCCGTAATAAAAGAAATCCCGAAAACCCTTTGCCCCGTCTCCGATGGCGTCTGTATTATAGTTGTTATTGACGATTTGGGCAATACCTCTTGCGATTGTCATGGTGCCCAAGGTTGCGATAAAGGGCGGAAGCTTGCATTTCGCTACCAGAAGGCCGTTGACAACTCCTACGATCAGACAGCACATGAGGGTGAGGATTACCGCTGCCCATGGATTCATTCCTTTTGTCATCATGGTGGCGGATATCATACAGCTCATGCCAACCACAGAACCAATGGATAAGTCAATGTTTCCGGTGATCAACACATAGGACTGGCCGATGCCGATTAACAGAATCGGTGCAATCTGGCGTAAAAGGTTTGCAACATTTTTCCCGGAAAAAAATGTAGGGTTTATGATGCCAAAAACAATGCACATGACGATGAGTCCAATGCCAACGGTGACTACCTGTCCCATCCCGCGAACGGCGAACAGCCTTTTATACCAACTCTGTCTTTTACTATTCATGTTACCTCTCCTTGCCCTTCTCTTAGCTGATCTTACTTTCAAACTGAGTCGCATATTTAAGGATCAGATCCTGTGTTGCCTCAGCTGTTTTCATTTGCCCTGTAATCTTCCCGTCGCACATGACAATGATCCGGTCGCTGATGCCCAGTACTTCCGGCATTTCCGATGAAACGAACAAAACGCCGATCCCCTTTTGCTTTAATTCATTCATCAGGTTATAGATCTCTACCTTTGCCGCCACGTCAATGCCTCTGGTTGGTTCATCGAAAATCACCACCCGTGAGTTCCTTGCCAGCCATTTACCTACCACCACCTTTTGCTGGTTTCCGCCTGATAAGCTTCCGGCATCCACCTCTGTGTTAGGCAGCTTGATTTTTAAGGAAACCACTGTTTTATCCGTCATTTCCCTTTCTTTTTTCCTGTTTACGATCCCCAGCTTTCCGCATAGAATATCCAGGTTGGGAAGAGCAATGTTATCCCGTATGCTGAGCTTTGTGCAGAGGCCATCCTTTTTTCTGTCCTCAGGAGCCAGCACGATGCCAGCTTTTATGGAATCCTCCACCTTATGAATGACAACTTCTTCTCCATCCAGAAAGATCTGTCCTGATTCCTTTGGATCCGCTCCGAATATGGCTCTGGTGGTCTCTGTTCTTCCTGCTCCCATTAATCCGGCAATACCTACGATCTCGCCTTCGTGAAGCTCCAGACTGATGTCCCGCACCAGATGCCCTGCATTTAGATGACGCACCTCCAGGATCTTCTTCCCTTTTTGGCAGGTCACCCGGGGGAATTTCTGTTTTATTTCACGTCCTACCATATGGGAGATGATCTCTTCCATCCGATTCTGGTCAAAATCCATTGATGTGATAAATTTACCGTCTCTCATGACGGTGACCCGGTCCACAATATGCTTCAGCTCTTCCAGGCGGTGAGATATGTATACGATTCCGCAGCCTTCCTTTTTAAGCTTTCTGATGATGGTGAACAGATCATTGATCTCCTTTGATGTCAGGGCTGATGTGGGTTCATCCATGATCAGGATCCTGGCATTCATGGAAAGGGCCTTGGCGATCTCCACCATTTGCTGCTTGGACACTGCTAAGTTTCCTACCAGCTCCTCAGGGTCTAATTCAATATTCATACGGCTGAGAATTTCAGCCGCCGCCTTGTTCATCTCTTTTTCAGAAAGAACCATCCCCTTCGTCCGCTCCCGCCCCAGGAAAATATTTTCTGCTACGGTCAGATGCTGGCACATGTTCAGTTCCTGATGGATGATCGCGATTCCCAGTTCCTTTGCTCTCTGCGTGGTCATTTCCCGGATATGGCTGCCGAACACCTCTATGGTCCCCCCATCCCTTGGGTAGACGCCGCTTAATATTTTCACAAGCGTTGATTTTCCCGCGCCGTTTTCACCTAACAATGCCATAACTTCTCCTGATTTTAAGTAAAAAGAAACATCGTCAAGCGCTTTTACACCAGGGAATGTTTTTGTAATATTCTGCATCCGCACAATATCTTCCTGCATAACTCTCACCCTCATACTTCTCTCAAATTCGTCACAATTCAGCTGCTGTAAGCTTCTGTAACCAGTATAGCATTGGAAGCGGCGGGATAGTAGGGGAGATTCTTTCGTTTAAGGGGGGCAATCTTTGGCAATCAAATTTTGCAGAAACGAAAAACAGGCAGACAAGCTGCCTGTTTTTTCCTTCCGTCACCAGCCCACTTTATAAAATTCCTCTTTTGGGTACTCTGCCGCAGCCTTTCCATCCTGGAGAATTATCATCCGATCCGATACATCCATGTTGTCAGCAAGGTTGCTGGTCAGAATGAGCACCGATATCCCGCTGTTTTTCAGCTCCTGGATCAGATCAAGCACATACCGCCTTAAGTACATATCTCCCTTAGCCAAAGGCTGGACGCACACAACGACCTTAGGATGAAGCAGATGGATCCGGTAATAAGCCAGCCCGTATTTTTCCCGAAGGCTTAAATGATCAATCTTCACCGCGTCAATGCAAGGACCAACCTTTTTCATATACTCTTTCCGTACGCTGCGAAGATGGCCCCGTCTTAAATTCCCGAACCTGACTTTTCTGTCTAAAAGAAAAGTCAGGTTTTCCATGTAGCTCATATCCCGAAACAGGAAGGTTTCTGCCGGATCATCGGGAATAACAGCCACCCCTTCCTTAAAAAAGTCCACAGGCTCCTCTCCTGCAAACAACCTTTCTCCCAGACAGATCCTGCCTCCGCTGATCCCCCTGCTGCCGGAAAGAACCTCCACCAAAGGCTCCCAGGTCTGATTATCCGTGTCCAGTATCATCAGACATTCCCCTTTTCTAAGAGAAAAACCAACCAGCTCTTTCCCGTTTAAATGAACCCCTTCCAGTTTAAGAGCAGCTTCCTCCTTTGGCTCCCTGATCTGACTGCCGGATAAATCAAAGGATATGGTATAGGGCTGAAGAGCCGTTTCCACCATTTCTTCCTTCTCGAAAACCTTCCAAATGGACCCCTGATGAAAAAGGGCTGCCCTGTCTGCGATCTGGAACACCTCCTGATGATGGTTTCCCATATAAAGGAATGCGATCCCCCGCTTTGCCTGCTCCCGGATAATGTCCTGAAACTGCTTTAGTTCCATCTGGCTTAAGAAATTGCTGATCCGGTCCAGGATGATGAACTGGCACCCTGCCAGAATGGCTTTTAAAAGCTCCGTCACACACCGTTCAAAAGCGCTTAAGGTGGAGACCCGGCGCTTAGGGTCAATGGTCAGCCCCAGGGATCCCATCAAAAGCTCCACCTGATGATCCAGCACTTTGCTGTTGATGATATACTTTTTAAATCCCTTTCGCATAACAAATAAGTTATCGGATATGGTCAGGCTGTCAATGAGCCTTCCCCTCTCCTCAATCACATAGACCCGGTTGTCCGTGAAGTCCGAATGGGAATAATGGTTCACACGGTTTCCTTCATAATAGACTCCGCCAAAGTTAATGGGAATGTTATGGCAGATGAGACGAATCAGCTGGGTACAGCCTTTTGCATCAGAAATGATGAACCCCATAATTTCTCCCTGGAGAATATAAAAATCCAGATTATCCAGATAACGCTCCCCGTTTTCTTCCAGGGTAACATGATTCAGCCGGAGAACTTCCTTTCTCATTTCATCACCTCTCTGTCATCAATCCTTTACAATGGGAAGGGATATCTCCACATCTGTCCCCGCTTCCACCTGGCTGTAGACGTGGATGCCATATTCTTCTCCAAAAAGCAGCTTGATTCTGTTGTTCACATTCTGAATTGCAATGCCGCCTCTCCGGTCCGTATCAGGATTTACGTCATCTAAGGATAGGCTTTTAAGCTTTTCGTTCAGCATTTTCACCCGGTCTGCCTCCATACCAAGCCCGTCATCAGAAACCTTGATGATCAACCGGGAATCCGTCACCGAAATTTTAATGATCAGGTGGCCCTCTCCTATTTTCCGTTCGATCCCATGGAAAATAGAGTTTTCAACCACAGGCTGAAGGGTCAGCTTTGGCAGGCGGTACTGCAGGATTTCCATTTCATCCAGCTCCTCTGAAAAGGCATACTGAATGCTTAACTGCAATTTTTTTCCGAAACGGAACTGCTGGATATAATAATAGTTTTCAATATTTGCAAGTTCATCTTCCAAGTTCACCAGATGGTCCACATTGGAAATGGTATAGCGGAAAAAGGTGGCAAGGGCCTCCGTCATTTCTGCGATGCTGTCAACTCCCAGGGTCAAGGCCTCACTTCGTATTCCTTCCAGGGTATTGTACAAAAAATGGGGATTGATCTGGTTTTGCAGGGCCAGATATTCCGCCTGCTTTTTTGATACATTGATCAGTTCTCTGGTTCCAAGCATTTCTAAGAATCTTTGGTTAACCTGCTCGGATTCCAAGTCGTAAGGATATCGGATTTTAAATAAATCATTTAAAACACTGCCTGAGGCAAACTGCCGCTCTACCCGTTTGGTTTCCTCCAAAGGTTTATAGATCCCATAATATCCTCCGTAAAAAAACAGGGCGATCAAAAGGGCTGCTGCCATGAAAAGCCACATTTGTGCCGGCGTACCCATGGTTAAATACAGGGCATATCCAAGTAAAAGCAAGAATCCCACAAAAAGGCCTGACAAGAGAAGAATCACTCTGACGGACAGAAACCGAAACTTTTCCTTCATGATATGCCTCCTCCCTGTCAGGAATAAAGCTTCCGGTATTCATTTGGTTTTAATCCGGAAAACTTTGTGAAATTTTTAGTAAAGTACTTTACATCGCTGTAGCCCACTTCCCCGCATATGGCCGCCACACTTAAATTGGTTTCCTTTAACAGGCTTTTTGCCTGTTCCATGCGCACCTCAGATAAAAATTCCAGAAAGTTCTT